>JAWCNL010000009.1:0-92038 GCA_038848695.1 Bathyarchaeia archaeon | reverse complement strand
CCATTATCCGCTTCATGCGCGTTTTTGTTTTCTCGGGTGTTTCAAGCGCTTCGTAATCGGAGATTGTGAGTTTTGCGAATTCTTTTCGTGTGTAGCCTAGCTGTCGATGGGCTTCTTCATTAAATTCCACTGCGCGCCCATTTTCGTCAATAAGTAAAATGCCTAATGGCGCTTCGTTAAAAAGCGTTCTATAGCGCTTTTCTGCTTCTTGCATCTGCCTTTCTATTCTTTTACGCTCTGATATGTCTCTCATTATGCCTAGTATGCACAACTCGCCTTTGAAAGGTGTAAAAGCAGCTGAAAGCTCTACTGGAAACTCTTCGCCGCTTTTCCTGCGAGCCGTAAATTCAACCACTTTACCTTGAAGCAACTTAGAGTTTTTGATCTGCTCCATAAGCGTCTGCTGGAAACTATTATACATGGAAGGGACGATTAGGGTTAGCACGTCTTTGCCTGTAGCCTCTTCTTGACTGTAACCGAAAATTCTCTCTGCAGCAGGGTTCCAGTAGACGACTTCGCCTTTCTGGTTTACCACTATTAAGGCATCCTTGGCAGAGGTGGCTATCGCGCGGAACGCCTCCTCACTTTCTTTAACTCTCAACTGGGCTTGTTTTTGTGCAGTTATATCTATGAAGAGTTCTGCTACCCCGACGATTTTGCCTTCTACGTCTCTAAAGGGCGTTGTAACAATCTGCATCCAAAAAGGCTTGCCCCGGGCATCCGTGGAATGAAACTCATGAACATCAATAGCTACTTCTGCAGAGAGGATTTTTGCAGCAGTACAGCCCGGGCAGGGGGCGCCAAGAGTATTGATCGTTGCATAGCATGGCTTGCCTTCAATATTCCCTAGGTAATATTTCAGAAAATCGTTTGCCCATAATATCTTATAGTCTTTATCGATTATTGCCAGTCCAGCGCCGATATTTGCAGTAATTCTCCCAAGCATATCCCTCTCTTGTTTGATTGCATCCTGCATTTTCTTGCGTTCAGTGAGATCTCTTGCAATGCTCAGAACAGCTTGCTTTCCTTGATAAGTTATGAGGCTGGAGCTGATTTCCACAGGAATTTCTTTTCCCTCTTTAGTTCTATGCGTTGTTTCAAAAACCTGTATGCGGTCAGTAGGCATGCTTCTGATTAGTTTAAGAATTTGCTCCTCAGTTAAGCTACTGTCGATGTCTGGAGGGCCCATGCGGAGCAATTCGTCTCTTGAATATCCGAGAACCCTAACAGCAGCGTCGTTTACTTCAATGAATTTGCCGTCGAGACCGATGACCCAGACAGTATCATTCATTTTGTTAATTAATTCGCGGTATTTTTCTTCGCTTTCCCTGATTTGTTTAACTTTCTCATTTACGAGCTCTTCCATTCTCTCGGCGTATTCCTTCAAGCGTCTCAGGTTTTCTTTTCTGCGAGTAATGTCGCGTAATATTACAACATCCGCGGGTTGCCCGCCATAATCAATCCTTTTCGCCTTCAATTCAAAATATCGCGTTTGCCCATCCCTATCGATTAAGCTAATTTCGTAGGGCTCAATATGCAAGCCTTGAAGTCTCTTTTTCAGATTTTCCAATAGAAGCGCTTTTGATTCAGGTGTTAAAATCTTCAACTCCAAAAAGTTCTTGCCGAGCAAGTCTTTTTTGCTTATTCCAGCTAAAGTTTCTGCGGCATCATTTACTGCCAAAAAGTTTCCTTTCTCGTCAACAATAACTGTAGGGTCAGCAAGAAAATTTAGGAGAGCCATGAAGATAGTATCATCGTTTTCTCGGCAATTATGCGGCATGTTTTTCCCAACAGTAAATTGGATTGGGTTCTCAATTCTCCAAGCGGCAACTTCACAGTAATAATTGCATGTAGCCAATAAAGCATTATGAATTGACCATACAGATTCAAGGTCTTCTCAATTTAGAATAAAACGCCAAAATACTCATTCAATACTCCGCGTATGCCACCTCAATAAAAATAAGAAAAAAGTTAAAGTTTCTTATAGACTACGTCTTTTTCACGTACATGCTGCATCATCTTCAAACCTATACTCTGTCCTGCCTCAGCTCTTTGAATGTTCTTATGCTCAATTTGCATTGACTCAACTACCTGCTCAAAATCGGTTAATGGTCCCTTAACAAGAATGCGGTCGCCCACGGCTAAAGGTGCAGTTAACTCAACTACGGCAACGCTAATTTTAGAAAAGAAATGAGTCACACGTCCAACTTCGATAACATTTTCTTCGCTCAAACGGTTCGCCTCTCATTAATCATATAACGTGCTAAGCACATAAAAAACTTGTTTAAACTACCGTAGGAAAAAGTCTCGTTCGAAAAGAATGCCATTTGCAACCACAAGCAGTTACCTACTGTTAAACGGTCCTCAAAAGCGAATGCATCATGAGTTGCACAAGAATAATTTAATGGCAACAGAAAAGTTATTACACTCAAACTTATAGAACCGCACAGAAAAGGAGGAATACACATGCCTGTTGTATTCATAATTGGAACTGCTGGTTCTGGCAAATCGCTGTTTACGGCCGCCTTCAGCGATTGGCTGAAAATGTCTAAACAAGACGTTGCAGTCGTAAACATAGATCCAGGCGCATTAACGCTTCCCTATTCGCCTGACGTGGATGTGCGAAATTACGTGGATGTTGGCGCCTTAATGGAAAATTATGGTTTAGGACCCAACGGCGCCTTAATAATGGCCGCGGAGCTAATAGCAGACGAAATCGAAAACATTACAAGAGAAGTCGAAGACTTAAAAGCAGATATTGTTCTGGTAGACACGCCAGGACAGATGGAGCTTTTCGCTTTCAGAGCAAGCGGCCCATACATTGTGGAAGAACTGACAGAAGAGCCCAAGGCGATAGTTTACTTGTTTGACGCTGTTTTTTCAGTTAATCCGCTTAATTATGTCTCTAACATGTTTCTTTCAGCGGCAGTGTATAACCGCTTTTTCCAGCCTCAGCTACATCTGCTTTCTAAATGTGACTTGCTCCCAAAAAATGAAGTGGATAAAATCATCGATTGGTCAGCTAACCCTAAAGCCTTAGAGTACGCCATCGAGCAGAAACTGGAGGATATGAAGCGCCTCTTCAGCAGGAGTATGATGCGGGCGATTACTCAGCTTGGCTTAAAATTCATGTTGATGCCTGTTTCAGCCAAAACAAACGATGGCTTCATCAACTTCAACATGGCGCTGGAGCGGATACTCGCCGGCGGAGACAAATACACATACTAACCCTGCTACTCAAGTTCTGCGTTCTTCCCATGGCTTCTTTTAGTCGCTTAATAGCACCCAGCTTGCAGCAAAAGCGCCGCGTTTAGCCTTAAGAGGGCTACCGGCGCCAGCGATTATTATAACATCGTTGCTTTCAGGCTTAAGAACTTGAAGAATTCGGTTTGCCGCATCTGGAAAATCTTTCTCTATACTGTCGCTTACTGACTCGATAGACAAATGACCATTTTTATAGACTATAACGAGCGCACGTTTCGCACCGCCCATTATGGCTGCATCCCGCTGCTCTATGCCAGACTTCACTTTGTGCCCTTTATTCTTAACTAAAAAGGCATAATTGTACTCTGAAGTTGTTAGAGATGTCCTTTCCATTTCAACTCTTACGGGGAAAGCTTCCTCAAGACTCTTCCAAACGCTAAGCCCCTTTTCTGTAAGCTTACAACCTTCTCTCGAGGTTACGATTAAACCCGCATCTTTAAGACGGCTTACTATCGTGCGGATGGCACCATCACCCACGTTTAATTTTTCAGCTAACTTATTGCGGCCAATAGGCTTGTTAGCCAAAAGCTCCAAGGCCGAGAAAATATGAAACATGGAAAACGTGGTTGACGGACCTGGCCCTTTCGGGCTGGCAAGCTGTTCAATAAAACTTTTCAACTGCGAAGTCATAACAGGCGCCACACACCCTTATTTACCGCGGATATTAATAATTTTTGAGTAGGCTAAAACTGCGAGAAATCAAGAGAGATAACCTGCACCACACAAGCCTTACTTAGCAAGTTTCGGAGCAAGCTTGTCGACGGCATCTTTAATTTTATTCCATTCTTCCAGATTCCTAAGGCTAAACTTGTTTTTTCTTTTCCATGCATCATTCTTTTTAACCCAAAGGTACACGCCAACCGACCGCTTTCCATAAGACTCGTAAAGCACGATGGCTTCCCACCATTTCGAACTCTTAAAAATGGTAACATAGTCAATAACCTTGTACACTTCAGAGATAGGGAGTTTCTCCTGAGGCTTTTCGCTTGACTCATTCATACGAGCTTGCACCCAAGCACTTAGTATGCTCACAACCATTTAAGCATATACTAAAGATAATATTTGGCAATAGTGCTGAAACTCGCTCTCGTAACAAGCAGATGCCCTTGCTACTTTTTTGACACATTTAACTTATCAGTGTCTTTATTGTTGAGGGGCCTACTCCAAGAAGTAACTGATTACGTAGAAACTGGTGCCATAACTAAAGGGCTGTTAACGAGTTTTTCATTCTTTGTAGGCTATAGCTGAAATTTCGACAAGGGCGCCAGACGGAAGCTCTATACCAACTGTGGCACGTGCTGGCGGCTCTTTACTGAAGTATTTTGCGTATTCGCTGTTGAATTCGCTGAAAAGCGCCATGGATGAAAGGTAAACGGTAACTTGCACTATGTCATGTAAGTCGTAGCCTGCGGCGTTTAGTATTGCCTTTATGTTCCGCATAACCTGTGCAGTCTGCGCCTTAATATCACCATCGATTATTTTACCCTCTTTTGGGTCGATGGCTAATTGGCCTGAAACAAAAAGGAAATTACCCGCCTTCACCGCTTGGTTGTAGGGGCCTACAGGTTTAGGCGCATTCTCAGTTTGTATAGCTTTTTTCATAGTTTAGGCACTCCAAACTTCCTTTTTGCATAGAAGCTTAAAATCGCTTTTGGAATGTTGTGTCAAGATAAAAACGGTAACTTGTTTAATTTTAAGTGGGAATGTAGAAAGCCTTTTAAGAAAAAGGGTCGGTTATTAAAACGCTCAATTGTAGCTTTAATGAAGTGTTCCTATGAGGCGAAAAGGAAAATACTTGTTTACTTCAGAATCAGTAGGCGAGGGGCACCCAGACAAAGTTGCCGACCAAATCTCTGATAGTGTTCTGGACGCTATTATAGCTAAAGATCCGAAGGCAAGGGTTGACTGCGAAACGCTGGTTATGCAGGGGAACGTTGTAGTTACCGGCCAGATCACAACATCCTGCTACGTGCCCATACCTAAGATCGTTAGAAATACGCTGAAAGAAATTGGATTCGACAACCCAAAGGACGGGCTGGATTGGGAGACCTGCGGCATCCTCGTTTCCGTGGAAGAGCAGTCGCCAGATATTGCAATAGGCGTTAACGAAACAGCAAATCATGAGCAAGGCGCTGGAGACCAAGGGCTGATGTTCGGATACGCCACAAACGAGACAAAAGAGCTGATGCCCATGCCAATAATGCTGGCGCACAAGCTTGTCAAAAGACTTGCGGATTGCAGAAAACAGAAGATTCTGCCATATCTGCGGCCAGACTGCAAATCACAGGTTACAGTGGAATATTGCGATGGAAAACCAGTAAAAGTGCACACCGTGGTCATCGCTGCGCAGCATACCGAGGAAGTTGACGAAGCAAAAGTAAGAGAAGACGTGATTAACCACGTGATCAAGGCAATCATTCCCTCAGAAATGTTAACTTCAGAAACAAAATACATCGTTAATGGCACAGGGCGCTTCGTGATCGGAGGAACACTGGCGGATTCAGGTCTAACAGGCCGGAAAATAATCGTGGACACTTACGGCGGCTTTGGAAGCCACGGCGGCGGATGCTTCTCAGGAAAAGATCCCTCAAAAGTGGACAGATCAGGTAGCTACATGGCAAGGTACATTGCCAAAAACATAGTTGCCTCTGGATTGGCAGACGAGTGTGAGGTTCAAATCGCCTATGCCATCGGCTTAGCGCAACCCGTATCAGTGTTTGTGAATACATGCGGCACTGGGAAACTGCCTGACGACGAGATTCTGGAGCTGGTGAAGAAGCATTTTGACATGCGGCCTAAGGCGATTATAGAGCATCTGCGTTTGCTCAGGCCGATATACCGGAAAACCGCCGTCTTTGGTCATTTCGGAAGAGACGACCCTGACTTCACATGGGAATACACGGACAAGGCAGAAGAACTGCGGAAGGCACTGAAGCACTAAACAAAAGCTAAGTAACGCCTGCATTTTTGAAGTTTTCATCGAGATATTTTTTTCTATTTGGCAATTTGCATTAACTATTGCAAAAACGAAAGGACATGAAAAGGAAAATTGCTTGATTCAAATCTCTTTTTCCATATTTTTTAATTAAAGATGTACTAAAAGCTGATAAACCCCGCTTTTATTTTATTCCCTCAGAAGAAGGGACCTGAAATAGGCTGTGGTGTATTCGGCGCAATAAACTTCAGAGGCGAACCAGTCTTCCCGTATATTTATTGGGGACTACGTGCCCAAAACCACAGAGGGCATCAGTCCCATGGCTTTCTCACCTATGATAATGAGCGATTTCACATATGCAAAGAACTTGGGTTAGTGCCTAAACTACGCACCAGCAGCATACAAGAATGGCTTACGCGCTTGCCCGGACACGTGGGATTAGGCAATGTGCGATATACTACTTCAGGAAAAAGTGATGAGGCATCGATAATTCAAGGCACTCAGCCAGTTACCGCCTCGATGAACGGCTTAAAACTTGCGGTTTCATTTAACGGTAACATCGCCAATGCCATGGTTTTAAAAAAGGAGTTATCGCAACGTTTTCCCAGTTTCTCTTACGATTGCGATTCTGACATAGTTTGCCAGAAATTGTTACTTGAACTTGACCGAAATGGAAACCTGCCAGATGCAGTTAAAGCATGCATGCAAAGCCTTGACGGCGCATTCTCCGTGTCTGGCATAACTGGAACAGGGGAATTTTTCGCGTTTAAAGATCCTCATGGTATAAAGCCGCTTTGCGCCGGACATAGCCCAGACAGTGTGACATACGCGTTTTCCTCAGAAACTGTAAGCTTAGACATGAATGGGTTCATCAGAGATTTCGAGCTTGAGCCAGGAGAGCTTGTGATGGTTTCAAAAGAGGGTTTTGAGCGCATCCAACTCATTAAGAATCCGCGCAAGGCGTTCTGCGCTTTTGAATATGCTTACTTTGCAAGGCCTGACTCAAGGTTTGACGGCAAATACGTTTACGAAATCCGTGAGGATTTTGGCAGGAACCTCGTTAAGGAATATCCTGAAATCGTTAAAGACGCAGATGTCATTCTCTCCGTGCCTGAGACTGGCGATGATTCAGCGATGGGCGTCCATGAGGCTTCTGGGCTTAGGTGGGAGCGCGCATCACGCAGACATCGCTATGTCACCGAAAGAGCATTCATACTGCTGAATAACGAGCGCTTCTCGACAATTGACCGCAAAGTAAACATCCTCGGCTCCAAAGTCCAGGGTAAACGTGTCATAGTAACCGAGGACAGCATAGTCCGCGGCGACACCACAAAAATCATCATAGAAAAGCTGCGCCGCGCAGGCGCCAAAAAAGTCTACATGTTCGTGACTTTTCCACGCATAATTGGCCCATGCTTTTATGGTATTGACATGGCAACTTACGGGCAACTGATAGGGTCGCGGCATAATGCTGAGGAAATCGCGAAAATAATAGGCGCAGATGCCGTATGCTATCAATCCATTGAGGGATTAGTTCGCGCCACAGGCCACACTCGCAACGAACTATGTTTAGCATGCGTTACAGGAGAGTATCCTACACCCTATGCTCAAAAGTTAGCTGACGAGATGAGAGAAAAATTCCTTAAAGGCTACGAAGAAAAGGGAAGAATCTACGAGACCTGTGAGAGCAGCCAGATGCGTAGTGATAAAGCAAATTAAGTGTTTCCGTTTATTCTCTAACGAAGGTGTCTTTAATGGAGAAAGTAGGCATACTCGTCGTGTCTTACGGCGCAAGAGAAGCGGCAATGGTTGACGCTTTCGCCCGAAGCTCAAACCACAAAGTGGAGCTTTACATAGCAGATAAGCAGCGCAATCCGTTCAATGTGAAAAGGGCGACGAAGCATGTAGTTATACCTGATTTGAACATCGAGCAGATCTGCAGGTTTGCCGAGGCTAACAGGGACAAACTTGACTTTGTAATGGTCGGCCCTGAAAAACCCATAATAGAGGGTGTACGCGATCTTGTGGAGCAGCGGACTGGCATCCCAGTTATCTGCCCAAGCCGTGACTACGCCATAGAAGCCAGCAAGGTTCAGCAGCGCTTGCTGCTGCAGGAAATAGCGCCGGAGGCAAATCCACGCTTCAAAATCTTTGACCCACAAGAGTATGATGGGATAGCCGCTGTGAAGAAGGATGTTTACGAGTGGCTTGATGAGCTTAAGAACCAAGCGGTGGTAAAGCCAGACAAACCAGCGGCGGGCAAAGGCGTCGGCGTTTGGGGAGACCACTTCACCACGCGCGAACAACTCTTTGAACATTTCATCTCAAACTTCCAGCATGGCGCGGTTATAATAGAAGAAAAAGTAGACGGCGAAGAATCCAGTTTCCAAGCGTTCTGCGACGGCAAGCATCTGGTTCCCTTGCCTGACACGCGAGATTACAAGCGCGCATTTGACGGAGACAGGGGGCCAAATACAGGCGGAATGGGCGCCTACAAAGACGCAGATGACAAGTTGCCCTTCCTGACAGCGGCTGAACGGGAGCGGGAGCTGGCGCTTGCCAAGAAAATTTTTGAGAAATGGTCATTGAAAATAAGCGATGGCACCGCTTTGAGGGGCGTACCCTTATATCTGGCTTTTATGCACACTGGAAAGGGCATCACGGTTCTTGAGAATAACAGTCGCCCAGGCGACCCTGAAATCATTAATATTCTTCCACTTTTAAAGGATGATTTCGTTGACATATGCTTCAGAATTATAGAAGCCAAACTTACACGTGTTGAATTGGAGAAGGCCGCGGCCGTGTTAACTTACAAGGTTCCACCCACTTACGGCGGCTACGCGGATGTCTTCCCAAACCTAGTCGATAAGGCAGCGGCGGATACGCCAGTTGACCTGTCACGGGCTTATGCGCTTGCAGAAAAATACGGCGACAGAATCAGAGTTTACCCCGGCTCGATGGAGCTCAGAGACGGCGAGACTTACGCGTTGAAATCCAGGGCGGTGGGCGTTTTAGGCATCGGCGAGACCCTCGAGGAAGCGCGGCAGATTTCATTGGAGGGCACGCGGGCAATAAGCGGCGGCGCACTCTGGAACCGAACCGACATAGCCTCAAAGCAGCACATAGCGCAGAGCATAAGTCACATGGAGCATTTGAGGCGTAAACTGTGAAGTCCGTTTTCATATCCGACTGCGAGGGCCCCATAAGCAAGAATGACAACGCCTACGAGATAACCACGCATTTTATTCCAAACGGCGACAAACTTTTTGCGCTCATAAGCAAGTATGACGATGTGCTTGCTGACGTTTTTAAGCGGCCAAGCTACTCTGCTGGCAGCACGCTAAAGCTGATTCTCCCTTTCCTAAAGGCTTACGGCGTTACTGACGCGCAGATGGAGGAATTTTCCGCGGAAAACCTAATTCTAATCGCAAACAGCAGGGAAGCACTGCAGCATGTGCAGACAGCAGCCAGCGCCTTTATCGTCAGCACAAGTTATGAGCATTACATCAAGGCGCTCTGCAGAGCCATAAATTTTCCCTATGCAAACACGTACTGCACCAAACTATGCCTCGACAAGTATGGCGTGAGCGAAAAGGAAAAAGTTTGGCTGAAAGAAGTGGCAAAAGAAATCGCGCAGATGCCGATGATATCCATTCCTCCCGCAGCAAAAACAATAGGAGACTTTTCACCAGTTGACCGGGAAACAATTAGGCGTCTAGACAAGATTTTCTGGAGCAAAATTGCAAGCAGTGGTTTAGGCCGAATCTTCACTGAAGTAACCACAGTTGGCGGAAGCCAGAAGGCTGCAGCCATAGAAGATGCCGTGGAGCGTGTAGGCGCGCAGCTAGCTGATGTAATGTACGTGGGTGATAGCATAACCGACGTTGAAGCCTTCAAGCTCGTTAGAAGTAGCGGCGGCTTAACCGTTTCATTTAATGGCAATGAGTATGCGGTAAAAAACGCTGAGGTCGCAGTGCTATCCGAAAGCAGCATCGTAACCGCCGTAATCGCTGACCTATTTTTTGCCCTTGGAAAACAGCAGACATTGGCGGTGCTAGCAAACTGGAGCCACGAAACGCTACAGAACAGCCCGGTTAGCCCGCATCTACGCGGCAAGCTCTTCGCTTTGTATCCTAAGACTTTGCCTAAAGTTCAAATAGTAACAGCGGAAAATATGGAGGCCATAGCCAAAGAAAGCAGCGAGTTCAGACGGCGAGTACGAGGCGAAAGCATAGGGAGACTCGGATAAATGACAGCCAAAGCCTTAATTGAGGATACTTATGCTGAGGCTTTCGCCGGCATTTTTTGCCGCATAATCGTTACAGCTGACGATAAACACACGGTTCGCAGCGCGGCTGAAGACGCAACTGCGACACCTTCCGTAGTGATAGGCCGAGTGGAGGGAGGCATCGAGAAATGGCTACGCCGCGAAGAAACGCCTGACCACCGTGAAGGCGCGTTGCTGCAGTTCTGGGGAGCAATAAACCCCAAAACGTCTTTTGCGGCTTCGTTGAAAAAGTTTGAAACTGAATTATCCTATAGGATACGGCAGGATATTCTGGTTAAGCCCTTCACCGCGGTTTTTGACGCCTTACCTAATGCAGAGGGCAAACTGGATATGATGGAGCGGGTGGGCCACTGCGGCGACGGCTACGAGTGGACTGAAAAGCGCTATGGCCGCGAAGTCATCGTCGTGCCGCTTATGGTTCCCGACTTCATCATCGAAAGGCAGCTGGGCTACGCACGCGGCGTAATGGGCGCAAACTTTTGGGTCATGTGCAAAAACAAAGAAGCCTTGAAGAAGGCAGGCAGAAAAGCGCTGGAAGCCATACACACAGTAGCCGGCGTAATCACTCCGTTTGATGTGTGCTCCGCCGGCTCCAAGCCTGAAACCCGATTCCCCACAATAGGACCCACCACGAACCATCCATATTGCCCCTCGCTGAAGCCACGGCTAAGGGGCGCCTCCTTGGTTCCTGAGGATGTGCGTTACATAGCCGAGATAGTTATTAACGGCGTCTCGATGGATGCGGTCAAGCAAGCCATGAAAGCAGGAATCACCGCTGTGCTAAACGTCGACGGCGTCCTCCGCGTTTCAGCGGGAAACTACGGCGGAAAACTAGGCGACTACAAAATTTACTTGCGCGAGCTGATTTCATGAGCCGATTTGACGTCGTAGGCTTCGGCGCGCTTAACGTGGATAAACTCTTCAAAGTGAACAGAATCGCCAAAGAGGAAGAAGAAAGCTTCATCGAGGACTACAGCGAAGACTGCGGCGGCTCAGCAGCTAACACCGTTGTAGGCCTCGCAAGGTTAGGCTGCCACGTCGGCTTCATCGGTAAGGTTGGCTGCGACAGAGAAGGCGACATGCTAATCGAAAGCTTCCGCAGCGAAGGTGTAGACACGCAGGGCATCGTCCGCGCGGAGCAGGGCAGAAGCGGCGCAGTCTTTGGTTTCGTGGACAGAAAAGGCGGCCGCGCGCTGTATATTAACTCAGGCGTCAACGACACCATAACCTTTGAAGAAGTTAAAGTGGACTACGCTTCGCAAACGTGGTTTCTGCACTTAACCTCCTTCGTAGGAGACAAGTCGTTTGAAACGCAAAAGAAACTTTTAGACGCCATACCCGCAGCCGTCAAGGTTAGCTTTGACCCAGGCGCGTTATATGCTCGAAGAGGCTTCGCTGCGCTGGAGCCCATAATTAGAAAAACCTATATTCTAATGCCAAACGCTTTGGAGCTTGAGCTTTTGACTGGGGAAGCGGACTACCGCAATGGCGCTGACTTCATGCTGGAAAATGGCGTTAAAATCGTCGCCGTCAAGCTTGGAAGCGGCGGATGCTACGTTACGGATGGACGCGAAAGCCATTTGATAAAGGCGCTTAACGTGAAGGTTGTGGACACCACAGGCGCAGGCGACGCCTTCTGCGCAGGCTTCCTTTATGGCCTGCTTAAGGGCAAAAGCCTGCAGGAATGTGGGAAGCTGGGCAATTTTGTTGCCTCGCGGTGTATAATGAAAATGGGCGCGCGGGCGGGTTTGCCGTTCGCCAGGGACTTAGAACTTCTTGGTTAGATAATCCACTATGCTTTCAAAAATCAGTTTTCCGTCGCCGTACTGCGGCATCCTTTCTTGGCGCGTCCAGTCAGGCTGCTGCCACCAGTAAAACGCCCTTTCAGGATGCGGCATCAAACCGAAGATGGTTCCTTCCCTATTGCATATGCCAGCGATGTCGTGGAAAGAGCCGTTGGGGTTTGTTGGGTATTTGCCCTCCGCGTATTCTCCGCTTTTGCTGCAGTAGCGGAAAACAAGCATGTCATTTTCGATAAGCCGCTCAAGTAGCTTCTGCTGCCTCTCTCGGGGGAATAGGAACCGCCCTTCTGAGTGTGCCACTGGTATTCTGAGCACGCTGCCAGCTGGGACTTTGCTGGTGAACACGCATTTGCCCTTGTTTTCTTGTTTTAGGTAAACCCAGCGGCAATTGTAGCCCTGCGGGATATTCGCGGCTAAAGCGGCTTCGGGATACTCGCTTATGCCCTCAAATCCTGGAAGCAGACCGTATTCAACGAGAACTTGGAAGCCGTTGCATATGCCAAGAATTGGCCTGTTATCGTCAACGAATGCTCTGATTTCTTTGCCAAGCTTGGCTGATAGCCATCTTGCCAGTATAGCGCCGGCGCGCACGTAATCGCCGAAGGAGAAGCCGCCGGGGAAAACAAGCGCTTGATAATTCAGCAGGTTCCGGCGTTTAGCCAGTTCGTTTACGTGTAAGGTTTCAGCGTGAACGCCTAGCTCTTGGAATGCTCGTTGTGTTTCAGCGTCGCAGTTTGTGCCGCCCACGCGTAGAATGCAAACTCGGATTTCTTCATGCTTCACCGCGTTACACCTCGCTGCTTAATGTTCTCTTCCAACTACGCTGCAGCTCAGCAACTGATGCGTCAACAACCACTTGCCCATTTAAGCCTTGAATGATTAGCCGTGCGTCCTCGGTTACTTCGCCTATTTGGGCATACACCTTATTCCGCATTAAAGCCTCAAAATCCGCCTTGTCTTTCGCGTCAACTTCCACGAGAAAGCGGCTGTTAGATTCGGAAAACAGCAGGAAATCGCTGCGAGACACCTGCTTATTTGGCACTGCTCGTAGGTCAAGCTTTAAGCCTAAGCCGCCTGCAAAAGCCATTTCCGCCGCTGCCACTGCCAAGCCGCCTTCTGAAAGGTCATGGCAGGCTTTGACAAGGCCTAGGTCGATGGCTTTGGTGATGGCGCGGAAGGTTCGTTTTGCCTGTGCTGCTCGCACTTTTGGCACCGACTTGCCCAGATAGCCCCTAAGCTTATAGTACTCTGAGCCGCCCAGTTCATTGAATGTTTGACCCACAATGTAGAGGAGGTCGTCTGGCTTCTTCAAATCCATTGAAACGACCAATCGTATGTCGGGAATTATGCCCAGCGCGGTGATTAAGAGCGTTGGCGTAACAGGCCCCAGCGGCGACTCGTTGTAGAGGCTATCCTTACCCGAGATGAAAGGCGTACGGAAGGCTGTGGCATAGTCATAGCAGGCTTGGCATGCCCTGACAAGTGAGCCGAGTCGTTCGGGCTTTTCCGGGTTGCCCAAGGTGAAGTTGTCCAGAAGCGCGATTCTGCGACCGCCTACTGCCACGTTGTTGCGTAGGGCTTCGTCTATGGCGGAAGCTGCCATCCAATACGCGTCGATTTTGCCGTAGTTCGGGTTCATGCCACATGAGATTACAACGCCTTTCCAAGAGTTTTCAAGCGGCTTTATCACTGCCGCGTCGTTTGGACCGCTGTTCTCGCCCTGCAGCGGCTTCAGCGCAGTGTTACCTTTCACTTCATGGTCGTAGGTGCGCACTACGCTCTCTTTACTGGCAATGTTAGGCGCCGACAGCAGTGCCATAAGCGTTTCAGTTAGATTCGCTGGCTCTGGGAAATCGGGCTCCTCAAGCGTTTCAGTGGTGTAGACCGCTGTTTTCACACTTTCCGGCGGCTTAAACAGAAACTCCATGTCCATGTCGGCGACTTGCTCGCCTTGATAAGCAAGCTGAAGACGCTGCTCTGTGGTGAGTGCGCCTATCGCCGTGGCTTCTACATCTTCCTTCTCAAAAACTTTCAGCACTTTCTCAAGGTTTTCAGGCGGAACGGTTAGAAGCATTCGCTCCTGCGATTCCGAGATGTATATTTCCCATGGCGCCAAGCCCGGGTACTTCAAAGGTACTTTGTCAAGTGCCACTTTTGCGCCGCAGCCAAATTTCTTGGCGGTTTCGCCTACCGCTGAGGATAAGCCACCTCCGCCCAAGTCGGTTATTGCCGAGGCGAGTTCTCGGTCTCTGATTTCAATTACAGCCCGCTTCAGCTTCTCCTCCTCAATGGGGTCCGCAATCTGCACCGCTGGCCGCGAGACTTCTTCTGATTTTTCTGTTAGCTCAGCGGAGGCGAAGGTTACGCCGTGGATGCCATCGCGGCCTGTTTTTCCGCCTGCCAGCACTATTACGTGACCGGGCTGAGCGTTTCTTCGGAACTTTTTAAGCGGTAGCAGCCCCACGCAGCCGCAGTAGACCACCACGTTTCCCGTGTAGCTCTCATCGAAGTATATGGCGCCGTTCACGGTGGGGATACCCATGTTGTTTCCGTAGGCGCCGATGCCCGCGGTAACGCCCATATAAACATACTTTGGATGCTTTACGCCTGCAGGGAGCTTCGCGTAATCATAATCTAACGGGCCGAAGCCTAAAACGTCCGTGCACGCAATTGGGTCAGCCCATACGCCGAGTACGTCGCGGATTACGCCGCCGACGCCTGTGGCTGCGCCGCCGAAGGGCTCCACTGCGGATGGGTGATTGTGGGTTTCAACTTTGGCGGCTATGCCGTAGCCACGGTCGAAGCTTATTATGCCTGCGTTGTCTTCGAAGACGCTGAAGCACCAGCGTGGGTTGATTTCTTTTGTGGCTTTTGCAATGTAAGTCTTAAAGAGGCTGTTGATTTCCGTGTTGCCTATGCGGATTTTGCCTTTGAACGTCTTGTGATAGCAGTGTTCGCTCCATGTCTGCGCTATGGCTTGCAGCTCCACATCCGTGGGGTTTCGCCCTTCCTTCGCAAAGTAATCTCTGACAGCCCGCATCTCTTCAAGGTTTAGGCATAAGCCCATCTCGCCGCTTATTTCCAAAAGCTGCCTATCCGAAGCTTTGGCTAGGGCCACCTCGTAAAGTGTGGAGGCAGTTTTTCTGCGTATGTAGAGGCTCTCGTTCATTTTTGCTCCTCTATAGTGATTGTGTAATTATCTTTTGTGGGATTCGCCAGCAGTTTTCGGCACATTTCCTCCGCTTTTGCCGTGGCTTCCTTCGGCGTTTCTGCTTCAAGAAGTACGGTGTAAACTTTGCTCACGTTCACGGCGCTGACTGCGTAACCAAGCTCTTTCAGTAAACGCGCTGTGGTTTCGCCTTCAGGGTCGCTGTGGCCCGGTTTCAGGCTGACTTCTATTTTTGCACGGTATTTCATGGGCTAAAATGTAAGCGCTTGAGATTTAAACGCTTTCATCACATAAAAGGCAAAGCCACTATGCCAAGACTATTTTCTTTTCGCCATGGGTTATCGCAATTTTCTGCGTGCCTGTTACGGTTCCAATCAGCTCTGGCTGTGCGCCCGCCTTTTCTAAAGCGTCCAGCGCGTTGTCCGCCTCTGCCTTGGCAACGATTACTGCGAAGCCCCAGCCCATGTTGAAGGTTCGGAACATTTCCTCGTCCGTTATGGCGTAGCCCAATTCCGCGGCGGTTTTCTGAATCAAGCCGAAGATTGGTTGCGGCTTAAAGTTGTTGAATTCGAAGCCTATGCCAGGCGAGAAGCGCGCAAGATTATTGAATTTCAGGTATGCGTCGCCTGTGATGTGCACCGCCGCCTTGATTCGCACTGCCTCGGCTAATCCGAGGACCGGTTTAACGTATATGCGCGTCGGCTCCAGCATCTCGCTGATGAGCTCCCTGCCAAGCGCATCGGGTACTTCGCGCGGCTCGTATTTTCCGCCCCATTGTTTAAGGAGAATTTTCCGCGCGAGCGTTATGCCGTTGCTGTGGAGGCCGCTGCTTCTCAAGCCTATTATCGGATCGCCTACCTTGATGTCCTCTCCAGTGATTATCTTGGGCTTTTCCACTTTGCCTGTGGCGGCGACAATCATGTCGAAGCCTTTCCCGTCCACGATGCCCTTAATGAGCTCGGCTACGTCGCCTATTTCGCCGCTTGTAACGGGGCATTCGGCTTCCTCTGCGCCGCGGGCGATGCCCTCAAGCCATTCCCGCACAAGCTGGGGGTCGCTGACCTGCGCGTGGATGTTGTCGGCTATGGCAAGCGGCTTAGCGCCTGAACGTATCACGTCGTTAACCGCCATTGCAACGGCGTCAACACCTATCGTGTCGTATTTGCCTACCAGCTGCGCAAGCAGCACCTTGGTGCCCACGCCCTCGATGACAAGGTCCAAATAGACATCGTCGGCTAATGGGAAGATGTTGCCGTAAGGCAGCTGCAGCACCGCGCCGTAGCGGCTGTACCTGTAGGTTTCCTGCAGCCTCTTCAGTGCTTTCTTGGATTCTGCGCGTTGCTCACGGTTCACGCCAGCGTCGCTGTAACTGTACGTTTTTGGCATAGTTGAGTTTCTCCTGTCTTGTACGTTCTATTTAGAGTCTGTAGCTGATAACAATTTTGCTAGTTAACCGTTACGAGCAGAATGTTACCAGTTGGCTGACAGGTAGGAAACGTAAACTTCGTAGTGATCAACATCTTGGCTAGGAGGATAGAAGTAAAAAACGACTTGTTTTGTTTCGCCGCTACCCAGAACGAATTTTTGGCTCCCAATCACCGTAGGCGCTTGAGTGATGTTTGCGCTTGCCACTTGAATGATGTCGCCGTTCCAGCTGTAGAACTTAACAGTCAAACTAATCCAAGATGAGGACCTGTTAGTGAAAGGATTTATGCCAATCGGCGCCTTGGGATTTGCACCGTTTTCAGCATCCTCAGTGGTGTAGTCATTTCTAATAGTGACGCCAATCATTAAAACCGGATTTTCGCCAAAATTAATAGCAAACGAGTAATTCCCTGGCAAATGCCACCAGCCGAAATCAGGTAGTCTAATAGAGCCATTATCCGTTGGCACCATCAACTTGTTTCTAAGTTCAGCGTTAAATGGCCATGTATACGGGTCATAGCTATACCCTGGTGTTGTGGATACAAGGTAGATCTTTGTGGGCTTTCCTTGATTGTTAGAGTCTGGAAGCGTCCGTAGGTATTGGGATGCGTTTGGCGGCTTCAATTTCAGCGTGAGTTGAGTCAAGTTTAAAGCTGTGGCAAGCCACTTGATTACTTTCCCGCGTTCGGCTAACGCGTTGTCACGTTCTCTTATAACGCTTTGAAGAGATAATGCATTGATGTGCTCGAATACAACCAACACTAAACTCACGACCAAAAAGCAGAGCGAGCGCTATGACCGCCAATTTGAAAGTATTCTTTGCGCGATCACGAGTTTCTTCGTTCTGTTTTGTTCCAGAGCCAGCCGGCTCACCGACAGCCCTATGCATAGTTGATCATGTAATACCAGTGTTCAAGCGCCTATTAGCTCTCCCTAAAGAACACTCTGTTCTCCGCGGAGAACAGCAGCACCTTCCGTTCGGTATTCCGAGTAAAAGTTTAAGTTGTCTTTTGTCGGTGATATGTGTAATTGCGGTCGTAGTCTAGTTTGGTTAGGACATCAGCCTCCCACGCTGACGACCCGGGTTCAAATCCCGGCGACCGCACCAACCAGAACCTACGGTTCCCAGGTTCCCTCCCTTTTGGCGATTTACGCCCTCAACCGCCTCAATTAGCTGTTTTAGGTAGTTTTCACAGGCTTTGCTTACATTTATGCCCAGAGCGCGGGCTTTCTCGAATGTTTCAGCGTCAATTGTGAGGCTCACGTGCCGCTTCCCTCCCATAATTTTCTCCTCTCCGTATTTACTCGGAAAATTTGACACCGTAACACACAGTTAAAAGTACAAGTTATGCGGGTGTAAAAGCTTTAATTTTGACGAAATTGTGCCCTTCGCCCTGCTAGGCATATGTTGGCGTGACCAAAAATTCTAAATCGCTCTTTTCTCTATTTTTTGGCCGCGGATCAAATGTGTAAAAACACGCAATTTGCCATATACACATGCGCTATGCTTTGTCTACTGGGCGCCATGAATCATGCTTTTGCATCAACCGATTATGAGGTTTATGTTTTATTTCATGAAGGCACATGCATGGATAATATTACGTACATGCTCAATGATCTTGGTGCCGTTGATGGCGTTGCTGTTATGGTGAACCTCTACGATAACACAACTGAGGCTATGGATGAAGCAATCAACCGTTTAGAAAGCTACCTTTCACACCTGGGGAACTACAAAGTTGTGGTTCAAGCGATCTATTGTTTTCCGTATGGTTACATGTCACATCATTGGCAATTTGAACTAAGCTCGTTCTCGGAAGAATTCTATGCTGAATGGTATGGCAAACTTGACGCTTGCCTCGTCAACCACAGCAATGTTAAACTGTTCGTTGGCTTCAACGAAGCATATTTCCATTTTAGTAAGGATGCTGCGAAAACCATAATGCAAAGAGAATACACAGCGTGGAAAGCCATAAGCGATATTCCTTTCAGTTGCGAAATAACCTTCCCTTTCTATTTGTGGCATAACTACTTTAACGTGACGGTGCCAAGCTTTGGAGCTGATGTTTTGTCAATCTGGCAGAATTACAGTGATTGTATAGGCTTAAACTTAATTGCCTACCGTTACTCGCCACTTTATTGCATAGATCCAGAAGGCTACAACCAGACGAGAGAAGCAGTTTTGACAGCACTATATTACGGGGAACTTTACGATAAACCTGTACATGTGGATGAAGTGCTCTGTTGGTACCCGCAAGACTTTCAGTATGTAGCAGATAACCTAATGCGAAATCCGCACATCACAGCAGTTTATAAGTTGTGGGATTGGAGCAACTCAACAGAAGCAATTTACGCTTTGTATAATATCAATCCAGAAAATGGAGAAATAACAAGAGTAACGCCAACGTGGGCTGTGTTTCAGCATGTTACTAACTTGGTGGCGACCTCTACACCAGTGCAGGAAGACGAAAAACCTCTAACTAGTACGGTTAAGTTAGTGTTATTAGCGCTATTTGCCTTAATCATAGCAGGCATATGCGTATACTATATCAAAAATAAGATTAAATATAAAAAAAGATTTAACACAGTGTAGATATTCGATGAGTAGTCAGCAAATAAAACTATTGGCACTGGGTTTTGTCCTTTTCGTGATAGGCGCCACCTATCAAGTTCTGAACGCCATCTCCTGGGGGTGGTGGGCAATAGGCTTAGAGCGCAAGCCCATCACGCCAGGAGCAATATTCGATGGCTACACTATCAATCAAATAATTGCTATGTATCTTGGTTGGCTTGCTGGACCCTTTTTCGTTTTAAGCCTACTCGCCATAATTACTGGAGTAATATTAATTTTCAAGGAAAAAAGCGGAAAAGAGACGTAAAAAGGGATTCTTTAAGGCTTTAAACTATCCATTGATATGTTATTCTTGATTATGAGTTTCAAATATTTGTTCTTTTATAGGTCATTCTATTAGTGTTTAGCAAAAGTGGTGCTGCATAAACTAATACGCAAACACACAAAAAATAGACCGCCATGATTTTTTTCTTTTTAGTAATGCGTTGATCATCAGCGCTGATGTTGTTAGAAAGCAATAGTTTTGCGTCTTTGCTTAGCTTCATTGTCTATCTTCTCTAGAAGTTTGATGACTTTTTTGCCTTTTTTCTCTATTTGTTCCCTGCGCCATTTGTTTCTCGCTGGGCAGATTGTGTCCACGTCTATGCCCTTTTCTTCGTAGTATATTACTGGGTAGAGGCGGCATCCGAGGGGACGGTCTCGGTAGACTTTGCAGCGCTTTTTTTCGGTGTCGTAGAAGACGCAGTAGCCGCGGTGGTTGCGCAGTTTAGCGTAGCCCGCGCTGTCAAACTGCACGAAGAACGCTTTACTGTAGCCTTTTCGCTCTAGGCGCTTGATATCAGCGTTGGCAAGCAGCATCTCTGTTTCTTTGCAGCAGAGTCCGCAGTGTAAGCAATAACTCATAAGGGTTATTTTTGGTTTCTCGGCTATTTCAGTCTGCTGGCTGCAGCAGGGTTAGATTCAGCATTTCAGCCCAAGCAATGCGCTTCAGCGGTATCTGGCTGCTTTTGCCGCTGCCGTAGGGAACGTATTCAACAAGGCTATCTTTGCCCAGGTCGCTTTTCCGAATCCCAGTTAACTGCACATTAATTATTACTGTGCCATCCTTCAAGTGCAAGTTCACGTTTTTCCCGATGAAAGATTTGGCGCTGTTTAAACAGAAACTTTCCATAAGCCTAATCACCCCAGCTTTCTTTGTCGGCCAAGTGGCTCCAGCACTGCTTGCAGATAGGAAGTTTTTCTCCTTTAAAGAGAATATAGAGCTTTATGTTTTCGCTTTTGCACTTGTCATTCCAAGGATTTTGACAATGCTCCAACATCACTTACCTCCACTGCTTAACTTGCTGCTGATTTCTGGTGGAAATTGCTTTTAAAACTCGTTGTGAAACGACATTCCCTTGCTGGGGAGAGAGGTGAGTTAAAGTGAACCTTTTATATGTGCAGCATGTAAAACTGTTTTATGTGAAGTTTTATGGATTATTATCAAGCCGTTGCCACGGTTAGCCTGATTCTTCAGGTTGCCGCCATATGCTTAATCTCCGCCGGCTTAGCGCTAAAGCGAAGAAAGAGGCTTCGCCAACACGGCTTCGTCATGCTTGCCGCAGTTGCCATGCACACAGTGCTCATATTCGCTTGGATGGTTCCGTCTTTTGCGTCGTTTTTCACAAGCAGCACAGGTTTTGCCGACGTATTTACCTTGGTGATTTTGGCTCATGCGTTCTCGGGAATTGTAGCCGACGCTTTAGGCGTTTGGGTGGTTGATTCTTGGCGGCTACGCGCGGATATACAAGCCTGTTTCGCTAAAAAAGGTGTCATGCGCATAACAATAGTGCTGTGGCTAATAGCCCTGCTTCTCGGCATGACATTGTACCTAAAAATCATTCAAATACTTTAGCAGAAAAACATGGCAAATAGCCTTTAGCGTTTCAGATTTGAACTATCTCTGGCGTTATAGTTTCCCTTGTTATTTTTAAAAGTGCCACAGATGGCTTATTCGCGAAAGGTAACGGGTTTGTAGCGCTTCCCGGGTTAATGTACAGCGTTTTTTCTTCCCATTTTATGTTGGCGTTATGTGTGTGCCCATAGACGAAGACGTTAAAGTTGTTCTGTTTAGCAATTTCCCGCATTTTGCTCATGCCGAACAGAGTGCGCGGATCATGCATGACGCCGATTTTCCAGTCAAAAATTTTCAGGGAGTTAAGTTTTGGTAAGGCGCCGCTGACTTCTGGCCCGTCCATGTTGCCGTGAACCGCCAAAACCGGGGCAAACTGTTCTAATTCGTCAATTACTGCCAACTGCACAAGGTCGCCAGCGTGCACAATATAGTCCACGTTCTCGAAAATTTTGAAAACCGTTTTGGGGATACATTTTGCTCTTGTAGGCACATGAGTATCAGATATTAAACCCACCGTTTTAGATGCCTTAAAACTTGTAATTTCATGCGAAATCATTGTTTGTTCGCTGGTCATCTTCTGTGGCCTCTCGAAATGAATCTGCGCATTCTATAGTAAAATAGGTTAAAAGATAATAAATGTTCACATATTATGCGATATGCCACACTGCGGTATAACTGCTTGAGCACATGCCCAAAACATAAGCGCCGTATGTGAATTAACTTTAAATGGCAAGGTACGTGTACAGAACCCAAGTTTTAACCAGAATACCTAACAATTTTTAGGCTTTAAAGAGAAATGTAAATTTTAAAAGATAAAAAAGAACTATTGTGGTTGTTGTTGCTGCTTGCACTCTGCATGTGCGTTGCTACTTATTTTTGGTTTGCCAGATACTTGAGATGGAACGGTTTAACTGCAACGCCAGGCTTCAAGTCAGCGAGGAATGTTTGGCTGTCAACCATCCACTCTGCAAGTGCTGCGTCTTGTGCTCTTTTGAATTCTGCGAATTCCGTATAGTTTCTGTGCAGTGAAACGCAAACTGTGTCCCAGCCCATGCCTTGGCCACCTTGAACCAAAATGACATTAGGCTGAGTCATGTACCACTCCTTCATTTTGTTTAAGACCTCTTTTTCGTCTGTTCCCTGTTTAGGCTTGCTTTTCAAGAATGTAAACGCTACAAGCTCAAATCCAATCTGCCCAAACTTTGGGATAATAGTGTATCCTTCAATGTAGTTTTTCTCCAGCATTGATCTCCTTCGAGTTACAGTAGGTTGAGAAACACCTAAAGCCTTCGCTAACTGTCTGTCGCTTCTATGCGAATCCTCCATCAGCTCAAACAAAAGTTTGTAGTCTATTGGTTTAAGTTCCTTCATGCATGATCAACCTATTGACCATTAAGCATTTTTAGCTTTCATATATAAACTTCTTGTTACTATAAGGCAATTACTGCATCGTTTTCTAAAGAGTTAACCTAAATATAGGTGCTGACATGGGAAACTTTAAGAGAAAAATGCGCGCTACACCAAGGCAAGTGATCAATAAGATGCCAGCGCAATTACTTAAGGAAATCGAAGACGAAATCATCGATTTACTAAGCAATCTCATCCGCATAAACACCACTAACCCGCCGGGAAATGAGACAGCAGCCGCCAAATACATAGCCAAGCAACTTGACAAAGAAGGGCTTAGATGTGAGCTCTTCGAGAGCGCACCTAAAAGAGGCAGCGTTGTCGCCCGCTTGAAAGGAACAGGCGAAAAGCCGAGTTTGCTTCTCCTTTCACATTTAGATGTGGTTGCCGCCGACCCAAAAGAGTGGAGTGTCGACCCGTTCGGCGGTGTAGTCAAAGATGGCTTCGTGTGGGGGCGCGGCGCAGTAGACATGAAAAGCATGACGGCCATGGAGGTTATGGTCATGAAGCTCCTGAAACGCCATGGTATAAAGCTAAAGGGCGACCTGATTTTGGCGGCCACCGCTGACGAGGAGCAAGGCGGCTTATTAGGCGCAGATTATCTTCTGCGACGCCATCCTGAGAAGGTTTTCGCGCCTTACGTCTTGAATGAAGGCGGAGGATTAGCCCTCCCCACTAGAAGCAGGAACGTGTTTACGGTGCAAACTGCGGAGAAGGGGCTCTTGTGGTTTAAAGTTAAAGCCAAAGGCACTCCTGGCCACGGTTCATTACCTAACTTGGCTGACAACGCTATAATGCGCATGAACAGGGTTATAGAGAAATTGGGGAATTACCGTGCTCAGCCTTTGCTTACGCCTACAGTGAAACATTTTCTCGCCGAAATGGCAAAGGAAGAGCCAGCATTGCAAGAGCCTTTTACGCGTTTACTGGCGAACCCCGCCTTAAGCGACCCGATATTGGATGAGCTAGCGAAGATTGCGCCGCACTTGACTGAGGAAATTCGGCCGCGATTGAAAATGACCATTACGCCCACAATTATTCATGGCGGCGTTAAAGAGAATGTTATCCCATCCGAATGTGAAGCCGTATTTGACTGCCGAATACTGCCAGGGCAGGAGATAATGGAAGCCATCGACTTAATCAAAGCATTGCTTAATGAGGTTGACTCGGAAAAACTCGAGTTTGAAGTCGTGCAAGCGCAGGAGCCTTCGGAATCGCCAGCGGAAACACCGCTTTACGAGACAATTACATCGGTGCTTCGTGAATTCGAACCGAACTGTGGCATAACGCCGATGCTTATGACAGGCGGAACCGACTCACGGTTCTTCAGAAAAATGGGCAGTATATGCTACGGATTTCAACCCATGCATCCAGAGATGGTTTCTGGCAAAGTGGTCAAACGGGAACATGGCATAGACGAACGCATCAGCATAGAAAACCTCGTTTTCGGAGCAAGCGTGCTTTACGAAACCGTCAAAAAATTCCTGACATAAGCTGCAATGTATTCTTCTGTGATTTTTCGCTTATGCAACCCTTAACATAGCATTTACTGGTAATTGCATCTGAATCTGCTTTGCTACCCGCGACAGTGTACCGCTACCTTATTTAAAGCGGCAGCCCGCACTTTTTGTTGTGAAAACCGCAGAGTAGACCCTCTATAGGTCTCTGCAATGAATCTCTAATATGCGCCAAATATGGAGTGGGCTATAGTTTTTTCAGTATTGATAACGCTGCGATTATGAGGAATGTTATTCCAGCCCAGAATAGGCTGCCCGTGAAGAACCATACCACAAGCGCGAGGAGTATTGCGGGTATTAGCATGATCAGCAGTCTGATAAGTAATATGATTATTATGCCAATTATGACTAAAGCAACTAGTGTGATTATGTCGCCTTGAGTAACAGAGTCGAAAAGGTTCGCAAGAGCGTAAACAATCGCTAAAATAAAATCTATCATCAGTCTCATCAAAAATTAAGGATGTTGCGTCTTAATATGTTTTTCCAAAAAGCGACGCATGTGAAACTTTAGGCGCTTAGCTTTGTCTTGATTCTTGGAAGAATTTCCTTCTGCATTTAGACAATACCGAAGGTGGTGATTCTGAATTTTTCGTCAGCAGTCTTTGCGGCAAAGTCGTTTTTTACGAGTTCGCCCAAGCGGGTGCTTGTTATTTTGCTGCTTTTCCCAAGCTTCGCTTGCAACTCCTCTTTTGAGAGCACATCATTTTTTATGAGGCCAAGCTTGTGCCCCAGATAGCTTGCCAGAAGCCACAGCAGCAGAGTCTCGTTATCTGTTATTTTGCTTTTTGGCACTAGAAGATTTGCGCCTTCTGGCGAGAAAGCAATTATTCCCTCGCAGTCTTTGGCGAGCTGCTGAAGGTCGACGCTCAACCATAGTTTATTGGCAATTTCAAAGGATGGGAGAAATTCGCTGAAAAACTTGTTCAGCAACAGCCATGTCTCTTCAAGTGTTGCCGTAAATGAATTTTCCAAATCTTTGTATTTTATGCGGATTTCGGCTTTTTCCGGCTTTTTTTCCGGCTTTTCGGTCAACCTATTTTACCTCTAAGCTTGGATAGAACTTCGTCTTCAACCCATTTTTCGCCTTGAATTGTCAGCTTAAATTCAGGCTTATTTGGGTCCGGCTTGAAGACGTGTCCTCGTTTGGTCATCTCGTTCAAGCGTGCGGGAACCATGATTTTTATGCCGCTAGACTCCAGAAGCTTGGTTATCTGCGCGGCAGTGTTAGTTTTGTCCGGCGAAGCGTATAACACTAGGCCTACTGCCTCGTAATGTGTGAGTTTTTCTCGGGCGACTATAACGGGGCCTTCGGTTGTGAGTTCAACGATGCCTTTCAGCTGTGCTCCTGAAGGCGTGAGCTTGTTTGAAACGAAGTCGGAAAGTTTCTCGAGAAAGTTTTCTGGGATGTTTTCCAGAACTTCAAGAATTTCTTTTGGGTTTTCCCCTTGAATAACGATTTCGCCAAATGGCGTTTTAATTCGTGCTTCGATGTGTTTCATGCTTTGTTTCTCCTCCAGTGCTTGTGGGTTTTTCTTCGGCGAGTATGTAGACGAAGCCTGTGTTTGTGTTCCAGCGCCGCACCATGCCCTTATCAGCGAGTTTATTCAGCGTTGACTCCAAGGTGTGTGGTGTGTATTTGAGTTTGTTTGCTTTTATAGCGTCGTTTAGTTCCTCCATGGTTCTTGGACGCCATTTGCCCCAGTCTGTTTCCAGAAGCCGCAGCACGGCGTCTTCGCAGCTGGTTACATCGGTGATTTTTGGATACGCCTGTATAGGCATTTTTAGTGTTTCTTTTGTTTGTGGTGCAGGTTCTGTTTTTACGGTTAGTGTTGCGATGGTTTTTGGTTTTAGGCTTTCGAATGCTTTTTGAACGTTGGTGATTATGTTTGGGAGGTTTTCGAGAGTTTTTGTTACTTCTTCGTGTGTTCCTTTGATTTCGATTTCTTGTTCGCCTATTTTGACGCGGAAGGAGAATGGGTTGATGTTTTCGTTTGTTTCGTCTTTTTTGTTTGTCAATGTTATCCCTTGTTATACAGTTATGTGTGCTTTTTTAGGATTTTTGTCTTTTGGAATATTTCGGTTTCTGGAATAAACTGTTATATATTGAGACGCAATATTCGCTGTAACTACAAGCCAGCCAAAAGGAGACCTAAAAACTTGCGAAAAGGAATGACCGTATGGCTCTTCAGCACCCTCACCTTCATCGCGCTTCTACACCTAATCGACGCAATAACCTCCATACTTTTCAACAAACCAGCCCAAATTCCACAGTTATACCCGCTAATAGGCAAGCAACTGCAGCAAATACCCTTAAACATCTACCTCCTCGCATCAACAGCTTCAACCATCACCTTTTGGGCAATAACCTGCCTAATCGCCTTCGACAACCCCATAGAAGCCTTCCTAAACAAAATAATCACAGACGCAAAACAACAAAACACCATCGAAGCACAGATCCTAGAAAGCAAAAGCGAGCTCTTCGACTTAATGTACGAAACCATAGAATCAGACAGCCAAATCCTCGCTCAAGTCAGGGACTTGATGCGCAATATACGCGCTGAAGTCAAAGACATCCAGCCCATCAAAGAAGCAATGGAGAAAACGCGCGCCGAGCTTGGCAACCTAAAAAAGGAGATAAAAGCTCTCGAAGATCAGTTTCTCTTCACCTTAGCCTGCTCGAGTTGCGGTATGCTGCTGCGCCCAGACTTCAAACTTTGCCCCTACTGCGGCGAAAACATAAGCTTACAAGAAAAAATGATAGTGGTCAAAGAATGCAGGCAACGTTAGCAGTTAAGCTAACTAAGCCGTTCTTTCAACAGTGCACTTACAACGGTTGGGTCGGCTTTTCCCCTCACTTCACGCATAACAGCACCCATAAGAGTGCCGAATGCTTTTGCACCCAGCTTATCGATTACACCGCGGTTCTCCGCGATTACCCGATCAACGAGTGCGACTAACTCGGCTTTAGAAAGCATCTTCAGCCCCAGAGCCGTAGCGGCGTCTTGACAGCTTTTGCCTTCATTCTTGGAAAGCCAAACGAAAACATCCGGCACGGCTTCCTTAGCGATTTCGCCTGCACCGACCGCCTTGAATAGGTCTCTTATCTGATCGTCTGTGACTTTTTCTATGGCTATGCCCTCACGCTTCAGTGACTTCAATGTTTCAGTTAGAAACGCTGCAACAGTTGTGGCGGCCACGCCGGCTTCCTGCACAACAGACTCGAAAAGCACACCATATTCCGAGTCAACAATTTGCTTAGCCAACTTCTCGTTTAAACCATACTCACGCATTAAACGGTTGACTTTCTTCTCGGCGGGCTCCGGTAAATTCGCTCTGACTTTCTCGATTAGCTCGGCGGTTAAGCGAACCGGCGGGATGTCAGTTTCAGGATACATCCGCGCGGCGCCGGGTCTAGGCCGCATATACCGTGATGTGCCATCCTCCTTAGCGGTGCGGGTTTCAGCTGGCACGCCCTCTAAGGCTTCCTGCGCCCTCTCCACAACAGCCTTCAGCGCGTCGCGCGCGTTCTCCTCGTTGTCCGCTACGAAAACCACGGCGTCTTCCTCGCCTGCGCCTGTGGCCTTGCGTAGCCGTGCGATCTCTTCTTCGGTTATGCCGTAAGCAGGCATTTCGTCAGTGTGGAATATTCCGCCTACTCTGCCCCAGAAACGTGCGCGATCCGCCAGCTCAGTGCCGAAGCGAACGTTGGGTATTAGCTCGCGTTTCAGGAGGCCCCCGAACAGTGGAAGCTTGACTGCCAAGATGCCGTAGCCCTTGTCAAGCGCTTTGCGTATGACTTTGCACTGGGTTTGCTTGAAAACCTCTGTTACATCGATAAACTGCGGTTGCAAGTCCTCTTTTTTTACGCCGCGCTTGTTCAGCTCCTCTTTGATGCTTATCAGCGCTAGCTGGCGTTGAACCTCATACTCCACAACCTTCGAGATAAGCTCAAGCTCCTGCACACCCTTTATCTCCATCAAAGCGCCATTAGGCAGCGACACGTTAAGGTCCTGGCGTATGGTGCCCAGCCCACGCATGGCTTTGCCCGTGTCACGGAGGATTCTGCCGATGGCAAACGCGACTTCTTGGGCTTCCACGGGTGAATAGATGACGGGCGCAGTGGCGACTTCGATGAGCGGTATTCCCAAGCGGTCGATGCGATAACGGATGATTTTGCCCCCGTTTTCCTCGCCTGTTTTCCGCGCTGCATCCTCCTCCAAGCTCACTGCCTGTATTGAAATAGTTTTCTCGCCCACTTTGATCCAGCCATCTGAGGCGATGATGCAGGTGCGCTGGAAGCCCGTGGTGTTGGAACCGTCGATAACAGTTTTGCGCATGACATGCACTTCGTCAATGGGCTGCATATTCATCATCAACGCGGCAGTCAAAACAGCTTCCACAGCTTCCATATTCAGCGGATGCGGAGGCTCCTCATCCATCTCCACGAGGCAACTAGTGGCGCGGTTCGCCTCATACAAGATTTTCACGCCCTTCTGAAACTCGAAAAAGGCTGCTGGGTCTACCTGGCCGAGCTCGCTCTGCGTTGGGCGCAGCCGCCGTAGAAAAGTGATTTCAGGCTCTTCCTTGAACAGCGCCGGCGGACAGCTGCAGAACAGCTTCTCCCGCGTGTTAAGCTGCTGATGAATCTCCAAGCCTACTTTCAACCCTATCTTCGCATAGTCAATTTCCATGAGAATCGCCTCCTTTGAAGCCGAATTCTTCAGGCAGCGTTCGCGGCGAAAACTCGCCTGCAATGTTAGCCTTCAGAAGCTGCTTCGCCTCCGCCAGGTCGCTGGTTTGCCCGAAAATCCACATGAGCTTAACCAGCGCTGTTTCGGGAAACATGTCCTCAGTGGGCTCGACGCCCAGCGCAAGCAGGTCGCGTCCCGTGTCGTAGACGTTCATGTTTACGCGGCCCCAGATGCACTGTGAAGCCAGCGCAACCAGCACACCGCGCTTAACCGCATTGTCTATGGCGTTGAAGCAGTACTTGCTCACGTGACCTAGGCCTGTGCCCTCGAGCAGTATCGCCTTGCAGCCTCTTTCCACATACCAGTCGATGACTGCCGGGTCAAGGCCGGGATAAAACTTGACAAGCGCCACCTCACTGCTGAAGGCGGGCTTCAGGACAAGCTTTCTGGCGGGATCACGCTTTTGATACTCGCTTGTGAGCATCGTTACTTCGCCGTCGTGTACTCGGGCGAGAGGCGCCGCGTTCACAGGCTTGAACGTGTCCCGTCGGCTGGTGTGACACTTGCGCACCTTCGTCCCCCGCGTGATGACGATGCTGGTGTCGGAGACTGTTTCGTGCATGGCTATGGCTACCTCAGCGAACGGCGCCCGCGCAGCAGCTTGCACAGCAGCGATGAGATTAGTTGCAGCGTCCGAGCTTGGGCGATCCGAGGAACGCTGAGCGCCAACCAAAATCACGGGCACAGGCAGATTCTGCAGCGCGAAGCTCAGCGCCGCAGCCGTATAAGCCATCGTATCCGTGCCATGCGCGATGACCACGCCGTCCACACCGCGGGCTATGTGCTCGGCAACACGCTGCGCCAGCTGGCTCCAGTGCTGCTGCGTCAAATTTTCGCTGTAAAGACTGAACACTATTTCCGTTTCGACACGGGCGATGTCGGCGAGTTCGGGCACCACGCCATAAAGGTCGCTTGCGGAGAGTGCGGAGCGCACGGCGCCTGTGCGATAGTCCACGCGGCTGGCTATGGTGCCGCCCGTGCTCAAGATGACGACGCGCGGCAGCTCAGGCTTCTGCTCTGGAAGCGGCGGAGAGGCAAAAGCTGGCTTCGCACCCTTGCCAACCCTCTCGATTTCTACGTCTGGCGTTATGCGGATGCCGATGTTGTAGCCGCTTTTCAGCTTAACCACGATGTGCTCGGCGTCAGCGGTTTCCGAACGCGGAATAAGAATACCCTCATACGCTTTGCCACCTTTGGTAACGCGTATCAAGTCGCCGACTTGGCAACCAGCCTTCTCCAAGGTACGTAATGCAGCACCCTTATAACCGGAACTTTCAGCTTCGCTCATGGCTAAGTCTCCAACAGTTCATTGAGAAGGAAGGTTGTTTAGGGCTTTAACTTTATCGCACAACAACCAGACAACAGTTTATGCGTATTCCAGTTAATGGTAGAGACAAAGCAGATGCTTTCGCCACAATTTAGGCATTATTCTATAACGTGGATAATCCTTTTATGAAGAATACCTGCTCTATTGTTGTAGGGCGTCTCAGTGTGACTAACATGAATGTTATGGGCACACCAAGAGCAACCGAATTTATTTTTAAGGATGCTATTCAAGTTAGCCACAAAACAATTTTTAGAGAAACGAAAAAAGCAAAGGCTCACCGCATTTTTCGCAAGCAAGAAGCACGAGCATACTCTAAAGTTGGCATGTCACAGCTTCTTGTTGGGATGCTTGCAGTGCTCTTTTTGTTTTGCGTTGCACTATTAATTCTAATTCCGCATATTGCAACTCCAAAAGTAGAAATAACCGCAGAAAAACTATCCAGCATCCCCGAGCAGTATTTCGTTGTAACCGAAGATAACCCCGTTTTGTTACAAGCTATTTCGCAGTTAGGCGAACCCGGCAGTGTTAATTCATTAGCTGAAACAGAGATTGACGATTGGATAAAGGAACATGGAACCAATAACTTGAAATTTCAAGAAAACTATTACAAAGTGTATATCCCTATAGTCGAGCCACCTGAGATTTATGCACAAATATTGCTGCTTGCCCTTTTTGGCGCTGTTGCATCTGGAATATCTCTAATTTCCGTAATCATAGCAAACAAGCTAAAAACACGCCAACGCAACAATATAAACACAGTCAAAGCTCTCCTTTCTGGAAAGGGGCATATCAGTAGAAAATTACATGAGGCGCAATAGCTAGCGTAGAATTTTTGAGACGTATGCGCCATCGTGTTTGTAGCCGAATCGCATGTAATATCTTTTCGTGCCCAATGCGCTGATGACCAGAATCTTCCGCAAGCCGTACTCTTCACGCGCCAATCGTTCCGCTTCGCTTAGGAGTATTGCTCCGTAGCCTTTGTGCTGCCACGCCTTGGCTGAGCGCTTTCCCACGGGCACCACGGGGCCGTAAACGTGAAGCTCGCGGACTATGGCGGATGGCGCCGCGGTGATTTCGGGTCTGTGTGCTTTGGATGAGGGCACACGCAAACGCAGATAGCCAATCAGCACGTCGTTCGCTGTGTCTTCGGCTGAGATAAAGATTTCTTCGCCCTCTGAAGCATCATAACGCGTCGTCAACAGCTTTATGCTTTCCATGTCGGGCTTTACGCCGTCAACCGCCATGCGATGCCCAACCTCCCGGCAGCGTATGCAGCGGCATCGTGCGCCCTGCTCCACCAGACGTCGCTGGACAAGCTGGCGCAGGTTGCTCTTATCCACGCCGGCTACAATAAGTCCGGCGGGAATATCGCGTTGCACGCGCATGACGCGCACCCACGGCGGCAGCATCTTTTTGATTTCGGCTATAAGCGCTGCAGCCTCCTCAGTCGAGTAGGGCCTATAGGCGCCTTCGCGGTACCATTCATACGCCTTCGTGCCCGCTATGACAAGGCAGGGGTAAAGCTTTATCATGTCAGGCTTGAACGCTGCGTCAGCAAAAACCCGCTGGAAAGCCGCCAAATCAGCCGCTGGACTTGAGCCGGGCATTCCGGGCATAAGGTGGTAAACGATTTTTAAGCCGGCGTCCTTGGCGATGCGCGTAGCTTCAACTACGTCAGCAACCGTGTGCTCTCTGCCCACCAAGCGGTAAATCTCATCAGACGGGTTTTGCACGCCGATTTCCACGCGCGTAACGCCCATATCCAGCATGGCGTCCACATGCGGCTGCTTGCACCAGTCCGGCCGCGTCTCCACAGTTATCCCCACGTTACGAATTCGACTCGTCTCCGCCAGCGCCTTCGCCTTCTCCAGACTCACCGAGTCCATGCCAGTCACAGCGTCTAAGCAACGCTGAATGAACCAGTGCTGATACTCAAGCGGCGTCGCGGGGAAAGTGCCGCCCATAACAATAAGCTCAACCTTATCCACTCGATGGCCAATCGCTGTGAGTTGCTCGATGCGGCTTCGCACCTGCAAGTAAGGGTCATAGCGGTTCTGGCTTCCACGCATGGCTGCAGGTTCATACCCCGTGTAGCTCTGCGGCACGCCCTGCGCTGGACCGCCAGGGCAGTATGCGCACGGCGCAGACTGCGGACACGGATGCGGCTTCGTCATAACCGCCACTACAGTGACACCTGAAATCGACCTGGTTGCCTTTCGCCGCAAAAGAGGCAGTAGCTTGCGCTTTTCCTCCGGCTGCAAAGCCGCAATTATCTCGGCGTTGGATGGTATCCGCTGAAGCTGGAGTTTAGCGGCAACCTGCGTTTTTATGCGATGCACATCATCACGAGTAGGCGACTGCAAAAGTAGCAGTGCATTGATGATCTCACGTGCGGCGCCAGCAGCATTCAACAGCTACACCAGCTTGCGTATAATCAAAACTAGGCGTTGTACAAAGATAAAATTTTAAAAATGCTTCCGCTAAAAAAAGGCTAAAGCCAGTTTTGCCCAGCTTTCCGCTGCAGAACCACACGCTTCTCATAGTTGCGTCTGCTTCTAATCTTTGGGTTAGGCTTGGTTTTTTCTGCCGCCTGGATTTTCGGCGTCTGTGACCTAACTTTTCCAGCTTTTGAAAGCGACCCGTGAGTTGGCATATCTCATTCACCTACGCAGGAGAATAGGCTAACTGTAACTCTTAAACCTTACCCAAGCCGTTCCTAAAAAGCTTCGCATGCATCCCTTCGCACGCTGCTGTCCACGTACATGCCAAGGATAACGGCCTATTGCTTATAACTGTAGTATCCGTGCTTCGCGCTTGACAGTATCCAGCAACGCCATAGTGGTTTTGCCAGTTATGTACCCACAAACCTCTCCGGGATTCACAACCAAAGTTTTCCCGTTAACGCGAGAGACTTCAGCGTGAAAATGCCCGTAAACCACCGCATCAAAATCGCCGCAATTTATCAAAGCGTTTAGCAACTCGGTTTCATCGCCATGCAACAGCGCAATCCTGAAGCCCTCCACGTTGATTTCGGCGAATCTGCCGCGTATCTCGCAGTTTCCGATTTCGTTGCACCGCTTCTTCAACAGCTCGCGGTCGCCGTCGTTGTTGCCGAAAACGCCTATGAGCCGCGCGTTTAACGCTTTAAGTTTGGGGATGACAAATGGGGAGACGTAGTCTCCAGCATGAAGGGCCAATTCAACTTTTTCTTCATTAAGTCTTTTAACGGCTTTCTCTATCATGGGCAAATTATCATGCGTATCAGAAATTACGCCAACCAGCATCGTACCTCACTGTCTTCTGCTTTTAGCATGGACGCAAATTAAGATTTTCCATTATAGAAGAGTACTCTAGAATATTCCAGCATAGTAATATGTAAAGCCGCGAAACAGCCCTTAAAATACGCTTGACCCTAGCTTTGTTATAGAAAACAGTTCTAACAAAGGGTGCTTGAACATGGAGATAACCGATACTGAATCGAAAAGAAGAGATAAACTCCATATAATCGCTGAGATTTTGGAAATTGCTAAGGACGGGACCCTGAAAACTCAAATAATGTACAAGGCAAACCTAAGCTTTACTCAGCTGAACGAGTATCTCAAGTTTATGCTCAAAAATGAACTGCTTACAAGGCTTGCAGACAAAGGAAAAATGGTGTACGCTGCAACCGCGAAGGGTTTGGATTTTCTGCAGCGATACCGTGAATTGACTGAGCTGCTGAAGGAAGCGGAAAAGGGAAAGAATGGCGTGAAGATTCCGCCTCAAAAACTGCTTAAGACCGTTTAATATCTGCTTTAGTCTGTCTTTTCTGTTTTTTGGCGGCAAAAGCTGGCAAGCGTAAAAGTGCACAATTAGTGTTGATCTGCTTTCTGTTTTTTGATATAGTCTTTAACTCTTTCGCGCAGTGTGGGAAATTCGTCAAGCATGGATTTTACAACTTGCCAGCGGATTTCTTCTTTGTCGATAGAATTTCTCATTCTGCGTTCCGCCTTGACAGTTAAATCTTATGTCACGCTATGCAATATAAGTTTTTTTCAAACCAAAACACTCAACACAACAACCGAAATATTGCTTCTTTGGGAATACGCCCTTTTATTAACTAAAACAAACACGTTGATGAGAAAGGAGTAAGGCCTCGAGGCTGCAGCACAGAATGCAAACACAAAAACGTTTCAAAGCACACTACCTAGCCTTCGCCATACCCCTAATTCTGGCTATACTCTCATGGCTTTACTTCCCAATAGCCGCTCAATGGATCATAACCCACTTATTCGGCTACACAGCCACAGCGCAAGCAGCTAACCCAGTTTGGTACTGGCTACTCAGATTCTTCTACACATGGTACACGTTTTTAGCCATCGGCATCTCAGGCATCTGGATAGTAGCCGCGTTCTTCGCAAAAAAGTCACATGCAGAAGCTAAACAGACATTTTATCCAATGGTCAGCTTTGTAGTTCCAGCTTATAACGAAGAAAAGCACATCGCCAACTGCATAACCAGCCTTTTTAGATGTGCAGAAAATTATCGAGGCAACTGTGAAATTATAGTAGTTGACGACGGAAGCACAGACTACACTTACGAAGTAGCTTGGGCAACCGCAAAGATGCATCATGCCAAAAATCCACGCGTTCGTTACAAAATAACAAGGCATATGGTTAACCTCGGCAAAGCTGAAGCCCTAAAAACAGGGGTAAACAAGGCCTTAGGCCAACTAATCGCCGTTGTAGACGGGGATTCAGAATGGACACAGGACGCGCTGCAGAGGCTTGCGGATTATATGCTTGCAAACGGGAAAAGCGCAGCTACAGGCTACATCCACCCCAAAACCGACGGGGAAAAAAGCAATCTTTTAGTGGCTCTGCAGCAGCTGGAGTACAGCCAAGGATTAGGAATTGACCGCTGTGCACAAGCGCTTGGCAACTGCGTTCTTGTTGTTCCAGGCGCTATCGGCATTTATGATGCAGATACGCTACGTGATATACTAGTTGAATCAAACATTTGCAGCGTGACTGAGGACTCCGAAATCACCTTGGAAATGCACAAGCGTGGCGGGAAAGTAGGCTACCTAAGCTCTGCGCGCAGCGACACAGACGCGCCTAAACAGCTAAAGCCCCTCTGGCATCAGCGTCTCCGATGGCTTATAGGATGGCTGCACAACACAGTAGGAACTCATATGGACTTGTTCCGTAAGCGCTCATGGCTCTCAGCGCTACTATGGTACAGCCTCATATTCGAGTATGCAGGCGCGTTCGTGGATTTAGCGGCTATTGCCGCTTTCCCATTACTTTTCTGGTTTGCGCCTGACAGGCTGCATTTTACATACAACCTCATCATTTTTGCAGCTTATGGCCTACTAATCAGTGTTGTTAACCAGACAATTGCGTTGAAATATGCCTACGGCAAGTTACGTCATGACCGCTTGCTCAAGTACACGCCGTTTTTCCCGTTTCTATGGTTAATCAACTTGTTCGCGCGGCTGTGGAGCACGGTCGCCTACATGTTCGGTAGCAGAGGAACATGGCATCTTGCAGAACGCGGTTAGCTAATCAGAAGCATTTTAAAGCGTGAAAGTGGCTTAGTGATGCTGGATCAAGCGCTATGCTCATCAAAGCTGTACTCTTCGACATGTTTGACACGCTGATGCTTATTGAGCATGTTCATGCGTTCTATACTCCTTCATTGAAACGTATGCACAAGTTTCTTGTCAAAAACGGCGTGAAAGTCAGCTTTAGCGACTTCAAAAATGCATACATTAAAGCCCGCGATGCTCTTTACGCTGAAGCTGATGCGAAGTTGGAGGAGCCGCACTTCAGCGTTCGCGTCTCAAATGCGCTGAGACAATTGGGATTCAACTTTGATGTCGACAGCGAAATCGTGTCTGGCGCAACGAATGCTTTCTGCGAAGGGTTCATGGAGTACGTGCGAATTGATGAGCATACGGTGGAAGTTCTGGAGAAACTTTATGGTAAGTATAAGCTGGGGATAGTTTCAAATTTTGCTATTCCCGAATGTGTTACTAAACTGCTGTCTCTTCATGGCTTATCAAAGTTTTTTGATGTAGTAATTGTGTCAGGTGCAGTTAACAAGCGTAAACCTAGCCCAGAAATTTTTCAGAAAGCGTTGGAGAAAATGGGCGTTAGCGCTGTTGAAGCGGTGTTTGTAGGCGACACGGTGGATGCCGACGTTATAGGCGCGAAGAACGTTGGCATGAAAACTATATTCATTGAAAGGCGCGTGCAGAAAGAAGCAGAGCACGCTTGCCCAGATCAGACCATAAAAAGCTTAGGCGAGTTAACCGCGGCTCTCGAGCGTTGCTGAGGCTTTTCGCTGTTATGTTGAAAAGTTTTTATTTGCAGTTAAGGCTAGTTTATGGCTGATGTCTGGTAAGGAGTTTTTTGTAAAGCGTTATGAGCAGTTAGGCTGGAAATTTGTAGACATCCCACCCAGACAGGCTATTAGAATAAACATTACAAATGCAAAGGGTAAAAACCTTGAAGAGCGACTACGCAAAGCCGGAGTTTGCCTTGAAAAAATTCCATTTCTCGAGGCAGGCTATTGGGTTAGCGAATCCAGAGTTTCCGTAGGCGCCACGGCTGAATACTTGCTGGGGCTATATTCAATTCAGGAAGCGGCAGCACAGATTCCGGCGACACTGTTCACTGACTTGAAAGACAAGAAGGTGCTTGACGCTTGCGCGGCGCCTGGCGGGAAAACTGTGCAGTTGGCGGATTTGATGGGCAACAGCGGCTTGATAGTAGCTTTGGATGTAAGTAAAAAGCGGCTTGCCGCGTTGGCGAATCATCTGGAACGGTGCCATGTCAGCAGCACAATTGTTTATCAGCTTGATGCGCGACAAGCGTCTAAGCTGAAAATAAAGTTCGATAGAATTCTCGTGGATGCGCCTTGTTCAGGGAATTTTGCGGGAGACAAAAACTGGTTTAGACGGCGGACAATGGCGGATGTGGCGCGAAACGCGCGGTTGCAGCGGGAAATTCTAGCTGAAGCAGCCGCATGCCTAAGCGAAGATGGAGAAATTGTTTATTCGACATGCTCTTTAGAGCCGGAGGAAAACGAAGTTAACATGGACTGGGCGGTGAGGCATCTGCATCTACAAATTGAGGAAATTAACTGTCATGGTCAAGAAGGGTTGACCACCGTTTTTGGCAAGAAGCTGGATGGGTCTGTGGCGCGGTGCAGGCGGATTTGGCCGGGTGAAACGCAGGGCTTTTTCGTTTGCAAACTCAAGCAGGTGGGAAAACGATGAGGGCAGTTATGAAGTTCGCTTTGCAGGTTGGTGCTCAGTTGGTTTTGAACGCGGATTTTGTTGTTAATAAGGCTGGCAGATACTTTCTTTTGAACGAAGCACTTTGCAAAGTTGCCCGTAAAGACTTCTATTATGCTGGAACTTACTTGGGGAAAGTTAAGAATGGGAAATTCTTTCCGAGTTTCAACTTGTTGGCGATGCTTGCCAAGGGTGATGCAAATAAGGTTATTATTGATGGACAAGCAGCTTGGCTGTTCATCTGTGGCAGAGATATTTTCCGAAGAAGTATAATTGCCATGTATGGCTCGCGGAAGAAGGGTGCGCATACGTTGGTGATGAATGAGTTCGGTGAATGTTTGGGCTTTGGCAAGATTGTGTGCTCTTTGGATGAGAAGGTGCAAGGCGATGAAGTGGCTGTTAAGAATGTTCTGGATGTGGGTGATTTTCTGCGCAGGGAAGTTTAGGCTATGCTGTTGTATTGATGCCTATGTTGCAACACGTGCTGTGGCCACGCAAATTTTTAATAATTTTTAGTTTAGGTGAATATTTGTTGAATAATTTTAGCGATAAGCTTATATATGTTTATGTTGAATGTGGTTCCAATGACAAGTGAAAACCAAAATACACGAAAATAGCGCGAGGATATAAAAATGAAAAACTTTAAAGACTCAGTCTGGAAAGAAAACGTCGACAAAGTAGTCAAACAAATAAAAGAACAAAACATAAAATTCGTGAGACTACAATTCACCGACATCAACGGCATAATAAAAAACGTGGCAGTTTCCTCCAAAAACATTGAATCAATCTTCGAAAACGGCCAATCCTTCGACGGCTCATCCATAACAGGCTACCGGCCAATAGAAGAATCAGACATGGTCCTGTTCCCCGATCCAACAACTTTTGCAGTGCTGCCTTGGCGACCAAAAGAGAAAGCTTCTTGCCGGCTTATCTGCGATGTATACACGCCAGATAACAAACGCTTCGAAGGCGATCCACGCTATATACTTGAACGTGCCCTCGCGAAGGCTAGAGAGGCAGGGTTTACTTATATCTGCGCCCCCGAACAGGAATTCTTCATAGTAAAAGAAAACGACTCGGCTTTACCAACGCCGATTGATTTGGCAGGTTACTTTGACTTCCATCCAGGCGACCTCACAGACGACTTGAGACGAGAAATTGCGGATACCGCTGAGCAATTTGGCATTGAAATAGAAATCTCTCACCACGAAGTAGCACTAGGCCAGAACGAAATAGACTTCAAATACGATGAGGCGCTTGTCACAGCCGACAGAACAATAACAATGCGAATGATCACCAAGGTGGTAGCCGCAAGAAATGGCTACTTGGCTACATATATGCCGAAACCCTTCTTCGGAATCAACGGTTCAGGAATGCACACGCACCAAAGCCTATGGAACGCAGATGTGACTGAAAACATGTTTTACGATGACAACCCAAAGACAGGTTACCTCTCGGAGACCGCCCTGCACTTCATAGGAGGACAACTCGCCCACGGCCGCGAAATGTGCGCTGTACTCGCCTCTTGGCCCAACTCTTACAAGCGACTAGTTCCCGGCTATGAAGCGCCCGTTTACCTTGCATGGGCGCATAAGAACCGCTCGCCGCTGATCAGAGTCCCCAACTTCGGCGGAAGAAAACGTGCAGCCAGATGCGAAATCCGCTGTCCTGACCCCGCTGGAAACCCGTATCTCCAGTTTGCTGTTCTCTTAGCCGCTGGCTTAGACGGCATCAAACACAAGATTGACCCAGGCGAGCCTGTGGAGCTAAACGTTTACGAAATGAGCTATGAAGAACGCAAGAAAAGAGGCATAGTCTCGCTGCCTGAATCGCTGAAGGAAGCCTTGGATGAGATGGAAAACAGCAAACTAATGCGTGAAACCCTCGGCGACGTAGCCTTCGAAAACTTTCTGCGCGAGAAACGCAAAGAATGGGATCTCTATCGAACACAGGTAACAGAATGGGAAGTAAAAAGATACATTCGACGCCTCTAACACTGGCGCCTATTTCCCTTCCAATTTTTAACCTTTTAATTTTTCAGCTAACTTCGCGATGTCTACAGTTGCCTGCTCTCGTTTTGCCAAGTCGCGAACAACAACTGTGCCTTCTTTAAGCTCCCGCTCACCCACAATCACTGCGTAATCAACCTTTCGCTTGTCAGCATCCTCCAAAGCCTTAGCCATTTTCCGCCCCATAACCTCAAACTCCACTGAAACTCCAGCTTCTCTAAGCATCTGCGCAAGCTTCAACGTCTCCGCACGCAACTCCGGCTTTACAGGAATCACTGCCGCCGTTCTCCTTTTTTGTATTGAAGCGCGTATCTTCTGTGTTTGCATTGCCAAGACTATTCGGTCTAAGCCATGAGCTACCCCAACAGCAGGCGTAGGTTCCCCACCAAAAACCTCAATAAGTCTGTCATACCGGCCGCCTCCGCCTAAAGCCACATCAAGCTCAGGCACATTCACCTCAAAAATAATTCCCGTATAATACTCTAATCCTCTAGCAAACGCTGCGTCCACGCTTCCGACGGGACAGCCCATTGCAGTGACTAATTGCAGAATCTCTATAAGATTATTTGCGGCGACTTCCGCTTTCGCATAGCCTGCAACATACTGCCGTATTTTTTCCGCTGTCTCAAACGGCGTGGCACCCTTAAGCGCTAATAGCCCCTGCAGAACCTTGCGACACTTCTCCTGCTCTATCAGCTTGAATGCCTCATCGTACTCCTTCTTGTCCATGCGCTGCAAAATCAAGTTTTGAATTGTATCATCCACATTTTCTTGGCTGAGAATACCCCTTACCACACCTACATGACCAATTTTGAAAGAGTAGTTGCGCAAGCCTAACATTTTCATTACGCTGTTAGTGAGCAGTAGCACTTCTGCGTCAGCTTCAGGCATACTTGAGCCGATAAGCTCAAAGTTTGCCTGCCAAAACTCTCGGTAGCGCCCCCGTTGCGGCTCATCATAGCGGTAAACGCTGCCTACGCTGAAAACCCGAAGTGGCTTCGGCTCGTTTCTTAAGGCAGTTGTAGCCAACCTCGCTATCGACGCCGTAAATTCTGGCCGTAACGCCACCATGCGGTCTCCTAGATCTTTGAATGTGAACATGCGCTGGCGGATTTCCTCACCTGACTTGGCGCTTAACAACTCATACGGCTCAACAACGGGCGTTATAACTTCCCGATACCCGTAGAGCTTTGCTGTCTCTCTGGTTTTGGCGATAACGTTGTTTAGTGCTTCTGCGTCTTCAGGCAGTAAATCGCGCATTCCACGGACTGGTTGAAACGTTGGCATAGCAGGCTCACTTGCTTATTTGAAGGTTAATTGTGAAACTGAGTAGTAAACTATTTCTCCTCTTCGGTTCATAACAGCCAGAATTAGCTCTTTCTTCTGGCTTTGGCAATGCTGAAGCGCGCTGGCTAACTCGCTTATGGGTAATGGTTTGCCCTCCTGAATTCCTAGCACCAAGTAAGCAGCAGCGTCTTTGCCATATGCACCTCGCTCGTACATGCGGAATTCCGTGCCAGCGCCGAAGCCTTCGCGGACCACGTAGCCTCTGCTACGCAGGTCTCGGTAGATTAGGTAGTTGACCCATGCGTTTGCATCTGCTTTTTCGTAGCGTTGCAAGAGGCTTTGAAAATCTATTTGGGCGTCGTTTTCGTCTTTAACTTCCAGCAAGCCCTTATCCATGAGATAAAGCGCCTCGTAAAACGCAAGCGCCAGCGCATCATCTTCGGCGGTGCCGTATCCACGCTGCGACAGAGCATCAATACTGCTTTTTTCAGTTATTTTGACTCCTTGCTTCGTAAGTACGCCCGCGATTTTGGCTTCTGAACCAGCTATTTCTTTCTCGCTCATCGAATATCAACTGTGTTAGCACTAACATAACTCTTTAACGTTTAGCTTCCATCCTTTTTATACGATACGGAAAGCGATTGGTTTATTTTAGCCAATTAATCCCTTATGAATCAAATGTATAGAGCAAGCTAATGCTGCCTGCTCTTTAATGCGAACCGAAGAAAAGTATTATTCTTTAAACTTTGCGAAATCTTTTTGATAGTAAACGCCTCTTTCGTGAATTATTGCCGTCACATACTTTAATGGCGTGATATCAAACGCGGGATTAAGCACCGCCACGTCTCTGGCAGCGACGCGATGAGCACCAAAATGTGTGACTTCATCAGGATTTCTCTCTTCGATGACAACCTCTGCTGCCTTGCGTGTTAAGTCAAATGTGGACTTCGGTGCCGCCACGTAAAAGGGTACTCCGTGCTCGTGGGCTAAAACTGCCACCGTGAACGTGCCAATCTTATTAATTACGGCGTCTTGAACTATGCGATCAGCGCCGACAATCACCTTGTTGACTAAGAGCTTGTACATGACATAGCCAACCATGTTATCGGTTATCAATGTAACTGGTATGCCATCGCGCTTGAGCTCGTAAGCCGTAAGCCTAGCGCCCTGCAGCAGCGGCCGAGTTTCTGTGGCAATAACCTTAATTTTTTTGCCCTGATTCCACGCTGCTCGCACTACGCCGAGGGCTGTGCCGTACTCAACCGTGGCTAACTCTCCAGCGTTGCAATGCGTCAAAATAACGTCGCCATCGCTGATAAGCGCAGCGCCATTTTCACCTATAGCGCGGTTTGCCTCTGCGTCTTCGTCTGCTATCCGCTGCGCTTCTTGGATTACAAGTTTCCGCAACTCCTCAGTAGCTCCGGAAAAATTTTGCGCTTTGCTTAGGACTCTATCTGCTGCCCAAAAGAGGTTTACAGCGGTCGGTCTTGTGCTCTTCAGAATTTTCGCTGAATTCTCCAAGTCCGCAAGTAGCTGTTCCTTGCTGTTTGCTTTCGAGTAGAACGCGGTTAAAGCTAAGCCGAAGGCGGCAGCGGCGCCAAGCAAAGGGGCACCTCGGATGCGCAAGTTCTTTATGGCTTCCGCCATTTGTTCAATCGTTTTGATCTTCAAGATTACTGTTTCATGTGGCAGCTTTGTCTGATCTATTGTGGTAACGACGCCATCTTTCCATTCTATTGTCCTCATCTAAGCAGCCTTCCTAATGCTTCAGCATTTAAGCAGAAGTATGTGTTTCTGACTCTGAAGGTGAACGTAAGGAGGTTATTACTTCAATGGGAGCGTCATCACCTAACTTCAGCCGCTTCTTCCATTCTTCACCCACTGCAATAAGCGCGAAGATGCCTGAAACTTCTGCACGCGCTTTTTTGACGAGATTAACTAAGGCTTCCTGTGTTTCGCCGCTCTTAATCATGTCATCCACGATGAGGACACTGTCTCGCTTTTTAATCGCTTCCTTAGGAATATACAGCGTCATGGTTACACCTGAATCTTTCCCGAGAATGTAAGTTTCCTCCAAAAAGGCTTTGACGCCTACTTCCTTGTTTCGCTTTGCTACGACTAGGTTGACGCCGAGGGCGTTGCCAACCATCGTGGCTAGGGGGACGCCGTCAACGGCTGCTGTTAAGATTTTTGTCACACGCTTTCCAGCAAAATTTGCCAACGCGTAATTTGCGGCTTGCTGGAGTATGTTATAATCGCCTATGATTTCGGTATTATCAAAATAGCCCATTTCGTCGAATTTTATTCGGCTACGCAGTTCCGGTTCAAGCCCGACAATTTTGCTCAGCACGCGCCACAGCTGCTTAGCACGCGTTGTGTTTGGCAGCACATGGCCTTTGGCGTATCTGCTTAAGACTGTGACGGGTAAACCTGTTTTAGAAGCTAATTCGCGATAAGTAATGTTGCGTTTGTACTTTGCAGTCCTCAAAAGCTCGATGGTCATTAGGCGGAGCTTTAAATTTTCTGCATGAGTGCTCATCCGTTTCCCCCGTTTAAATCGTTTAAACACAGACGCGTCAAATACTAAAACGTTTACTTCTTATGGTAGATTGCTAATTTATAATTTCCGTTAAAAACATGAAGCCGGCCTGTGATGCGGCGAGACATCGCCGCTGCGTCAAACTTTTTAAAACGGAAACATGCCATGTTTACGATAATGGAAGGGTAAATGTGCAAAAAGCGCAGCAGTTGTTCATAGTCTCGCTCTTCGGCTCCATCCTGTTCGTAACCAAGGTCTTCTTTAATCCTCCATGGGACAATCTCCTAATAGTTGTCCAAGCGGTCTTGCTTGCCTTAGCCGCATTCTTCATCAAAACATTTGGCGCCACTTACGTCGGCATCGTAGGCGGCATCTTAACTTCGCTGGCAAGACCCGCTTTAGGCCCACTTACATTTTTCTTCACATTCCTTTTCGGTTTCTTGGTAGACACAACCTTCCGAATATTCAAAGTTACATCACACGCTGCAGAGGTAAACCGCGACAGAACAGTGCTTGCAATGGCACTGAACACCGCAGTAATTGCATTCCTAAGCTATTACATAAGCACCCTTCTGTTTGAGTGGCTTCCACTAGATACCATGTGGGCAGCGCTTATGGTGTTTCTAGGCGCCGGCAGCGGCATCTCCGCAGGATACGCGGCAGCCTATCTTTGGAACAAATACTTGAAGAACATAAAAGCTGTGGCATAAACATAAAGCACCCTAACGCAAGTGCTGAACAAAGCTTTGACATATTCCAAATGGTGAAAATACCTTTTTTAAATAAGCAGTCTTTAAAACGCAAAATAGGAAAGGAGAGCGCACCTTATGAGGCTTTTCCGCAGGAAGGGGCATGCAGTAGCGAAGTGGCGTGAGCGGGCGCGGATGATAGATCCACAAAAGACTCGGTTAACTATAATTAGAACGAAAGGCGCCTATCGGCGACTTCCTTTGTGGGTTTACGAAAAATATGCGCCGCAGTATTTAGCGACAAAGGTAGAGTAAAGCAGCAAAATTCTAGTTCATTATTGTAAGGAATTTATTGCCTATATTTCTCCTTTATTTTCTCATCTGCTATTTTAGCGATTAAAGCGTTTGAGATTAAAACATATTTGACTCCAGTAAGCTCCGCCAGTTCCGCAGGCTTCTGATCCTGCGTCACGAGAATCAAACCGTTTTTTCCGGCATACTCCACGATGTCCTTGTCTTTAGCTGAGCGTAAGCCAGCTTCCTGTGCTGTTAAAACCTCATAGCCAAGCGTCTCAAAGTATTCTTTTAAGCCTGCGTACATCTCGTCAAGCAGTAGCTTCATCTTCTTCCACACTCTTAGAGACTTACTCTTGAAATTTCGTATATTTAGCTGTTTATTTTCCAATTTAGCGGGCTGTTCTAAAATGTAGTACAGAGTGTTCTAAAAAATAGCAATATAACCTTGAAATGCACTATTCTTAAACGCGGAATCGCAGGTGTCTGGTTTGAATAAGCTCTGCATCTTTGTTATTTCAGTACTGGCAGTTGCCTTAATTATCGGCATTATAAATGCCTTTTGCATTCTCAGCTCACGGCAAGTTATCAAAGAAGATTTTGAGCATTTGCTTGGAGACGATGACTTTGGAGAATGGGCTGCAAACAGCCATGTTCCATTTGATCCTAACCGTCCCGGTAACACTGTGGAATGGCATATAAGGCGTGCATCAAACGTTTCTCACTCAGGCATGTATTCAGCAGAGCTTTTCATTGACGGCAAACAGGATGATGGTACCATATGGCTGGAGAGAAAAATAAACGTAGCAGCGAATGCGCAGCCGCGTGTTAGCGTGTCTTTTTGGCTGTTCAGCGAGCAGGAAAGCTTTAACACCATTGCAGCGGTGGTTGCGTATGTTGGAACCGATAAACCCGTTGTTGAAGAGGATTTTACCATTCTAGGCGCCGCGAACGAAGCCGCAGGATGGAAAAAATACGTTCACGCTGTAACTTTGAATACAGATTCAAGTGGCGAAGTGTGGGTTGCAGTTGGCATTTCAGTGCGGTGGGAAACTTACATGACCTATTATATAGATGACATAAAAATAGAAGTGGCTTAAGCTTAAGCTAATCTATGAGGAGCAGCGCGAAAGTCTCGGGGTTCTTTTCAAATGGAAACGTAACCTCAATGCCAGCGTTCTTTGCTGTAGCTCTGACGTTTACGCCGACGGCATCCTCCGAATAGCGCGCTTTTGTAGGGTGAACACATGTGCTTCTGTCCAATGTGCATTTTTCGCATAGCTGGCAGTAGCCCGAGATTAATCCTATCGCCAAGGGATAGCCTTTGTTCATGGCTGCCTTTTCAAGGTCAAGCACTAAAGATAGAATTTTCAGCTTGTCCTCTTTCCAGTCAGCCCAGAACTTTTGCAGTTTCTCTTTAACATCCGTCGGGATAGTAGGGTCGTTTTCAGCCTTGGAAAAATATTTTGACAACTCTGGAGTGGCTGTTGCGCATGATTTAAACTTCATGAACAATGCGTAATGGTATTCTCTTACTATTTTTCGGAATTCCTCAGCAGTAGGCGTGTAAGGTGGGCACATCAAGGTTTTGCCATAATTGGGGCAGCCAACTTTACATTTGAGAACCACTCTGTCTTCAACAATAATCTTTTCTGTAGTGATTATTTTTGCGTCAACTGCGCCCTTTTCCAAAGCCATTTTCCTGAGAAACTCAAATTGTTCAAGCTCTTTTTGAGCGGCCATCAGTATCCCCAGACCTTTTGCTTGATTGATCTGATTTGATATAAACATTTAGCATACAAAAATGCAAATTTACTATCTGCGTCTGTGGTTGAAAAGGGGCTAGCGAAGCAAACTCGCTACAAAAAGGTATATTCTAATCAGCAGAAGAGAATTTGAAAGTAAAAAATAATATAAGAGCATCTGAAGTTGTTAAGCTGGGTGCCGTCATCATCAAAAGTAAAATCAGCAGCATAGGTTACGTCAACAAAATCCGAGACAACATACTCAGCATTCCATGCAAGAGCCTTTCACCTCTGTATGAAGCGCTGAAAGCAGCGGACTGTGTTGTTTGCGCAGGTTCAGGTCGTTCGCTTCACTCGTTAAATGCCGCTATGAGTCAAATTGCCCTCAGCCAATTAGGCTGGAGAAACAAGGTAGTAATAACCCCTGATGACCCGGGCTTTCCGGGCAAAAGCATGTATGACGCCGCTGCTGATCTGGAACGGCGTTACAGAAAGACATTGCTTCTGATAAATTCTGGCAGCGGCTATTCCGATGATCCTCTGGTGATGGCGCAAGACCTGGCGCGGTACATTGAAGAAAAGAAATCCTCTAAGTTCACAATCGGCCTGTTAACGTCTAATTTAGAGTCTCCGCTGGCTCAAATAACACGGCAGTATGGTCATGTAGTGCAGGTTAAGGGACGCGGAAAATCCAAACCCTCCTTCGAGTACAGCGAGACAGGCATGATGGGCGACATCTTCGAGTTAGGCACGCTTCTGCTGCTGTGTATGATGATTGAGGCGATTTTCAGAAACTTAGAAGCGGAAGATGTGTTCAAGCTTTGCGAGGAAGAGTTTGAAAAAGTAGGCGCCATGATTGACGCCAATGTGCAGTCAGAAACTTACACGCAACTCGTGGACTTGCTGGAAAAAAGAACTAACGTGTTCTTAGGCGGAAAAGGCACCGCCAATGAAATAGCCAAGATGACTGGCATAAGACTGTTCCATATTAAGAGCTTTCTCGGCGACAACGTCTATGTCACCCGAGGGGTGAACACGCCGCACCCAAGAGCAGGCGACCTTGAAATCCTAATATCCTACACAGGCGAAACTAAACTCGTCATAAATTGGGCCGAAGTAATGAAGAAGTTTAACGGCACCGTGCTGGCCATAACTGGACGGAAAGACTCCACCCTAGCTAAGAAAGCTGACTTGCAAATAATCTTGGAAGAAGACGTGAAGCCTGGAACCCCAAGACGGTTCTACACGCGTGCCGCCTACGTTTTAAGCCCATTGCCTGTTAAACTAGCCGAAAGACTTGGACAAAGAGGGCTAAAGCTTCCAGAGTACATAATCAGCTGGTACCACTCAGTAACGCAATAACGCGTAAGCTTGCTTCGCGTAAAAGTTGCAGCGGTCAATAGCCTACTGATTTAAATCCTAAATGCTCTATTGAGAAGTAGCTGACTGAGCATGAATCTGCTGGAAACCGTCATATTGGGCATCATTCAAGGTCTAACCGAGTGGCTTCCCATATCAAGCACTGGCCACCTTCGCGTGGCTGAGCGCCTCGTGGGCTTGCAGGTACCCATCCTTTTTGACGGCGTACTTCATTTGGGCACACTTATGGTAACGCTGATTTTCTTCCGCAAAGACCTAAAAGAGCTTCTCGCAGCGCTTAGAAGAAGTGATTTCAAATCAGAAAAGGGCCAGCTGATTCTCCCGATTATCGTTGGGACAGTGCCCACTGCATTGATAGGCGTGTTTTTCGGCAGCACCATCGAAACCTTCTTCAGCCAACTGCTGCCAATAGCCGGCGCCTTCTTCGCCTGCGGCGTTGTGCTTTACATTTCGAAAATTGGGCGGGAAAGAACGAATCGTGTAGGCCTATTGGAAGCCGTTGCAATAGGCACAGCGCAGGGCATAGCCATAATTCCCGGCGCCTCCCGAAGCGGATTAACCATTGCTGTGGCACTGCTGTTGGGGCTAAAGCGTGAGAAAGCCTTCTATTTCTCCTTTCTGCTTTCTGTCCCCGCTATAATCGGCGCTTTAGGCTTAGCCCTATATGAACAGCACGCAGCATTGGCAGCTGCAAGTATAGGCTGGATAGAGCTTATAGCAGGCGTAGGCGTGTCGATGGTTATTGGATACTTTGCGCTGCGCATACTTCAGAAGATTGTGGTTGGCAGAAAATTCTATTTGTTTGCCTTTTACTGCTGGCTCTTCGGCATCCTTCTCTTAGCGTTTAGCTTCAGCGGTTTCTAGCCATGAAGGCTTGCCGGAAAGGAAGGCTGTTAGGAACTCGGCGAAGTCGTTGTTGTGCTGATAAACCTCAGCTACCTCATTATTGACGAGTATTTCCAGTTTTTCCTTGAACATGCGTGCCATGAGTTCAGCGGCACCAGCGTTTCGCCCGCCGTCTTTCAATTTCTCCTTTAGAAGCTCAACGGCGTCTGTGAACTTTCGTCGCAATATTACCGCCCACCTGTCGCCTTCAATGTAAGGTCCGGAAACCACGTTGCCGGCGTTTGCGTATTTGGCGAGAAAGTTGTCGCATTCCTTCGGCCGTTCCAGCGGAGGGCCCAAATGCTTTTTGGCGCTTGAAAGAAACCTTTGCTCCAGCTCGAAAACGAACATGCTAAGCGTCTTCTCATTGCTCCAAACAGCTTGCCGTATGACTTTGAAGTCGTTAAGCTCCAGCAATTTGCCCAGCGCCCGCTGTGTCCTATAGAGTTGCCCCCATAAGACGTCGGGAACCGCGTCGATTCTGCCAAGCGTTAGGAAAATGAGTGCTGTTCCCCTGTTTTCCAGCATGCTTTTTAGGGCTTCAGTTGGCAAAGCGTTGATTTTCGGCGGATAAAAGAATTCCTTGCGTGGAGTTTTGAGGAAGGCTTGTGATGCAGCAATCAGCGTGAAGAGTTTCTGTGTTTGGACAGCCGACGCTACATTTCGCCCTTTATCCACAGGGTCTACCACCACCAGCGGCTCTGGAAAAAGCAGCTGCAGCTCCCTTTCTCTACCAGTGTAGTAGCCTTCGATGTCTATTGGCATTCGGCGCTTGTAAGCGGCGAACGCCCGAAGCGTCTCGGCAAAAGATTTGTAGTGAAGTATCAGCAGCTCGCAGAGGTAACCGCTGAAGCCGCCTGTTTTTATCTCCGCGCCATACACGCCTATGCCTTTAAGAAACTTTTTGAGCAAGCGCACTTCGCCGCGCAAGTTTTCAGATAAGTGCTTCTGCACATAGTCCGTGTGGAAGGGTGTTCGATCAGTGGCGCTTAGCCACTCGCCCTGCTTCGCCTCATAACAAGGAACAATATTTATCCGCACGTCGCCAATGACCGCTTCTAAATACGGGTGCTCCGCAAACCGTTCCACCTGTTTTGCGCCTTCAGTTGCCTTCCGCGCGATTTTCAAGCCAATTTCGCCTAGTTCCCTGCGGGGCACGGTAACAGGCAAGCGCATGAAGATGTCGATTTCAGGCTCATCCTTCAGCCACGTGTCCTTGGCAACTGACCCCTCAACTCTAACGGTGGCTTTAACGCCCAGTGCGTCGCAAGCGCGCGTTGTTTTCTGCTGTAGCTCCTCAGCTAATGTCATCATTTTCGCTCTATCCTCTAACGTGGGCGTTATCTGCCTCAAGATTTCTTGTGTGATACCTTCCAGCTTCTGCATAGCTACTACCTTATTGTTGAGGACAAACCTCTTTAAGCGTTGAATAAACCGGCCCTTTCGGCGTTAAATCGCTCTTTTTAAGCCGCAAGCATTTGGCGGCTACTGAGCCGAAATCGTAGCTTGCGTTTTCGATAATGAACTTGGCAAGTTGTGCTTTGTTTCTTCCTGAGCGGACGCGGGCTATTGTCAAGTGCGGGTTGAAACCCTTAGAGTCAGGTGCAAAGCCCAACCCACGCAGACGGGGCTCTAGCTGGCTAAAGATGCTTTTCAGCTGGTCGGCGCCTTCGGTTATTCCAGCCCAAACAACCCTTGGATAGCGCAGGTCAGGAAAAGCGCCTATGCCCTTAATTTGCACGTTAAAAGGGGTAAACTGGATTTGCTTCATCTCTTCAAAAACCTTCTCAATCATGGCAGGCGTTATGTTGCCGAGAAAGCGAAGCGTTATGTGGATGTTCTGCGGCTCCACGAGTTTCACGTCTGCACCTGTCCGCGCCAGCAGGCTCTGCGCTGCTGATACTCGGCTTAGAACCGCGTCGCTTTCAATATCAAAAGCTATGAAGCTTCTTACGGACTCGGACATGCTGTTTTGCCTCGGCTACTTTTTACATTTTCCTCGCATAAATGCTTTTTAATATAGAACACTGCTATTGTAGCGAATAACGGGTGAAACATGAAAGCTGACAAAATCGTTGTTGGATTGACTGGCATGCCGGGTGCGGGGAAATCGCTGGTTGTCGAAACTGCGCGCGCATTAGGCTACGCTGTCGTCGTTATGGGCGATGTTGTGCGGGAGGAAACTCGGCTGCGTGGTTTGCCGTTAACGCCAGAGAACGTCGGCAAAGTTATGCTTGAGCTACGAGAAAAAGGCGGGCCAAGCGTAATAGCGGACAAATGCATTCCCAAAATTGAGCAGCAAAAAAGCAGCAGAGTTATCGTGGATGGAATTAGGAGCCTAAGCGAAGTTGAGGCATTCAAAGCGCATTTCTCCAAATTCAGCCTCATTGCCGTTCACGCCTCACCTGAAGCACGTTTTAATCGCCTCTTTAGCCGCCACCGAAGCGATGATCCAGACGGCTGGGAGGTCTTCCATGAGAGGGACATGCGAGAGCTCAGCGTAGGGTTAGGAAGCGCGATAGCGATGGCTGAGTACATCATAGTGAACGAGAATAAAAAAGAGGAAACAATAGTTAAGGTAAAAGAAACTTTGAGGATGATTGAGGAGAAATGGACGAAGTAACAGTTAGTGTGGAGGCAGAGGTCAACCTTACAGAGAGCGAAGAAAAAGTGAAGAAAGCTGTGGACAACCTTTTCGGCAACTTATCAATCGAAATCCAGCCTTCCCACAAAGGTAGCATACTGAAAGGAGTGGCGAAGGGGCAAGAAGCACTTATTAAATTTCGTGATCTTCTCCGGCAAGATCGCATTCGCGACGCTGCGAGAAAGATGCTTTTCGAATCCATGCACGGGCAGTCCATTAGTTTTTACCTTAACAAGCAAGCTGCATTCGCCGGGCACGTCTCCTTCTCTGAAGCCGAAGCAGAATCACCCCTAGGCCCGATTAAGGTTACAATCAAATGTGATGACCCAAGGCGGCTTATTGATTGGCTTGCGCCTAAAACCGCTTAGCCAGAAAAGGAGAAGAGTCGTTGCAGGCTAAAGCTTCTGTAAGCGAACGCGGCGCAGTTTTACTGGGCGACTCAGTGGCATGCGACGCGTTTGACGCGGATCGACTCTTTCATGTAGTCACGCATGCGCATGCGGATCATTTGAGCGGTTTAAGAAAGAGTATGCGAAGCGGCAAAAGAGTATTGATGACCGCGGCCACACGGGACCTTGCCGAAATTATTTATGGGCCACTTCCGCATAATGGCAACTCTGTTGAAGTAATGGATTATGGGAAACCCATAGAGTACGATGACGAGCGGATTACGCTTGTTAAGGCAGATCACATTTTGGGTGCAGCGCAGGTGCTGGTGGAAAATTCTGCGGGCGCGAGAGTTGCTTACACAGGTGATTTTAGAGTAGACGGCACCGAACCGCTAACGGATTGCGATGTTATGGTTGTAGAGGCAACCTATGGAAACCCAACTTGCAAGCGTTCCTTCGCGCTGGATGTAAAGGAACTGCTGATTTCGCTGGTTGAGAAGAATCTCCGTTATGGCACAGTTTACGTTTTTGGCTATTACGGCAAACTGCAGGAAATAATGCAGATGCTGCACGAAGCTGACGTAAGCGTGCCCTTTGTCATGCCAGAACGCGTCTATCATGTTTCTAAAGTATGCGAGCAGCACGGCATGCGCCTAGGAAATTTGACGCTGGCAAGTGCCAAGGAGGGTCGGGAGCTGCTGGACGGTAACTTGCCGTGCGTAGCGTTTTATCACATGAACGCGCGGAACAGCGTGGGTTTGCATGCCTCTCGCATTTGCGTCAGCGGCTGGGAATTCCATTCTCCCTGCAAGCAGATCGGCGAGAGAGAGTATTTAGTAGCGTTCAGCGACCATTCGGATTTTCAAGGCTTGCTTGAGTACGTGGAGCGCTGCAAGCCTAAGCGGGTTATAACAGATAATTACCGTGTAAGCCACGGGGCAACTTTGGCTAAAGAAATCAATCGCCGCTTGGGAATCCCTGCGGTTGCAATGCCCGGAAAGTAAAAAGGCGCAGCAGTTTCTCGCAACAACTTCAAATGCATTAATGTTTAATCTTAAGGATGTTGTCTTCTGAAATTGGAACTTCTAGCATTAACAGCTAAACCCTTAAAAAGCAAATATCGCTCTTGTTCAAGAGCGTGAACTAGCCATGAGTAAATCATCTGCAATTTCGGGATTCTACAAACTCAGCCCCAAAGAACGCTTAGCGCTGGTTAAAGAATTCGCGGGCTTATCCGATGAAGAATGTGCTTTGCTGATGAACACGGGTTCTTTGCCTTTGGAATTAGCGGATCGCATGATAGAAAACGTGGTAGGCGCATTCCCCTTGCCCTTGGGCATCGCCGTCAACTTTCTCATCAACGGCAAGGATTATTTGATTCCCATGGCTATTGAGGAGCCTTCTGTGGTGGCTGCGGCCAGCTACGCAGCTAAAATGGTGCGTGAAGGCGGAGGCTTCCACACCAGCAGCACGCCGCCAATAATGATTGGCCAAATACAAACCGTGGGCCTAAAGAATCCAGAAGTTGCTAGACAGTGGGTTTTAGAGGCAAAAGCGGAAATCTTGAAAAAAGCCAATGAGCAAGACCCTGTGCTGGTCGCTGCTGGCGGCGGCGCAAAGGACCTTGACGCGAAAATAATCAATACCCCTGTTGGGCCTATGCTTATAGTGGAGTTGCATGTTGACTGCCGCGATGCCATGGGCGCAAACGCCGTTAACACAATGGCTGAAGCAGTAGCCCCAATAATCGAGCGCTTAACAGGCGGACGCGTTTATCTACGGATAATAAGCAACTTGGCCACGAAGCGCCTTGCACGCGCATGGTGCACCGTTCCTAAAGAAGCAGTAGGCGGCGAAGAGGTAGTAAATGGCATCGTTAATGCTTCAGCATTTGCAGCGGCAGACCCCTACCGTGCAGCTACACATAACAAGGGCGCCATGAACGGCATAATCGCAGTGGTTCTCGCCACGGGAAACGACCACCGCGCCATCGAGGCAGGCGCACATGCTTATGCTGCGCTAAAAGGCAAGTATACCACGCTGTCCACATGGGAGAAAACCGAAAATGGCGACCTCAAAGGCTTCATCGAGCTACCCATGGCAGTGGGCCTCATCGGCGGAGCAGTGCGAACTCATCCAATAGCTAAAATCGCCGTTAAAATCCTCGGCGTAAAAACAGCCAATGAATTCGCTGAGGTATTAGCAGCTGTTGGTTTAGCGCAAAATCTCGCTGCGCTTCGCGCGTTGGCACATGAGGGCATTCAGCGTGGGCATATGTCGCTTCATGCCAGAAACATCGCTTTGGCTGCAGGTGCTGAAGGCGAACTGATTGATTTAGTAGCGGAGAGAATGGTGAAAGAGCGAAAAATCCGCATCGACCGCGCTAAAGAAATTCTTCAAGAACTCAACCAAACCAGAAAATAGCAAAATGTCTTTCAGAGTTTTTTATGCTCTTGTAATTCTCTGCATAAGTCACAGAAAGAATCATTAAACTCTTCAAGGCTCATATCCGCCTTCGCCATACGTTGCGCCACTTTCTCGGCAGCACGCTGCACCAACGGCAAAATCTCCTCGTACCTCGCAATTTTCTGCCGCCCACGTTTAGAAGATAAATACTGGCTTACAGCAGGTTGTGTTGTACCAAGCTTCTTAGCTGCGGAAACCTGTGTATAACCGTATTTCTCAACCAGTTCTTTTGCAACGTAAGCTCGATAAAGCGGCAGAATCTGCCGGGCAACATTCTCGCATGTAACTGGCATATCTTTCCTCTGCCAGAAAAATATAACAGACTTATACTTAAAACATGCTCCTCAGAAAACCTTTCCAAAAATTAACCAATAAAGCCTTCACTACACACAATAACAATGAATACGCCTTTAGTCCTCTCAAGCGCACTACACACGGCACCTTCATATTTGGCGCATATTAGAGATTCATTGCAGAAACCTATAGAGGGGGTCTATCACCATCGTCGCTTTCTACAACTGACCCCGGAAATTTATGTGGTATAGTGTAAATCAATTTCGTTTCATGGCTTCTGCCTTAAGCTCTTTCGGCATAAGTTCGATTGCGTAACGTAAAGCTGTCCGCGGCATCCGTGTCTTGTTTTTCAGCACGTAGTTAAAGACTTCCTTTTGGTGTTTTCTGCTTGCTTCTTTGAGTAGCCAGCCGTAACCTTTCTGCACCATGTCATCCTCATCCTCCAAGAGTATGTCGCTTATTTCGAAGACTTCGCTTAGGAATTCGCCTTTTCGCGCTGGATATATAAGCGATACCGCTGCGGCACGTTTAAGCCATCGGTTATGGGACTTAGTCCACTTTTTCAATTCGCCTATAGCTTCAGGATGCTTCTGTATTAGGCTGCCGATGGTGCGCGTGCAGAACCCGTCACATTTAGCCCAATTGTTAATGTATTTTTCAATCCAGCCTTCGAAAACTGCTAAATCCGTAGGCTCAAGCGTTGCAATGAGATTTGGTAGCCAATAACAGACCACGAAGGCCTCTTCAGTACAGTCTGAACGCAGCAGTTCTTCACAAAGCGCGAAAATCTCTGCTTTGCCGAGGACTTTTGCTTTTTTCCAGTATTTCCTTGCTATTCTGCGGACTTCCTCGGCTTTTACTCCGTAACATGCAACTTCTTCTTTGAAGAAACGCTGAAACCCACGTCGAGTTTCCTCATCCGCTATAGCCTTTAACTCTTCCCTAATTTCCACTGCAAGCTGGCTCATAACCAGCTTACAATATAGCACAGAAAAATAATGCTTTCCTCAAAAAATACCCAATAAAAAAGAGAAAAGGGAGCCTAAGTCTCCATCTGGTAGAGATCCAGATCCAAATCGATCTTTACCGGCTTCTGCGCAGCACAATCCTCCAAATCATAAAGTTCAGACATAATTTTCTCCAGTTCGCTCTGCTCAGTTTTTTCTTGAACCACAACGGCTGCAACATCCGCCTTAGCGACAACCCCTTGATCTGCACCGCAGATGGCGAGAGCATTTCTCTCCAGCAATTCCATCGCGTCGGATCGCGGTTTGTACGCTTCCTCTAAGTCAACGGGGCATTTCGGAGCAATCTCTTCGTGTGGATGCCTAGTCAACAGATTTCCTCCGCCAAACTTCAGCGCTGATTAAATCGCGGATGGCAACACGGATTGCTTCTGCTCTGTTTGGGTAGAATCTTTCATCCACGAGTTGGTCTAAAGCTTTTATGTAAGTTTCAGGCAGGTATAGAGTGATTAGTTTCATCTTGGTTCCTCTCCCTTTTGGTGAGGTATGAAATCGTGTTTTTTGGTTATACTTCTATATATTATGCTTTAAATATGTTCTAAATATGTTCGTTGCTTAGTTTATAAATATTTCACAGGGCATGTTGCAGTTTCATGTAAATTCTATTTGGAAGAGACCTCTATGTTTTTATTTATTATTAAAGCATCTAAGGTATTGCGATGTGTCGCTATGCGGGTTTTCGTGAAAAGTTTCGGTTGCTCGTCGAATTTAGCTGACGGCGAGGTTCTGGCGGGTTGCTTAGCGGATGCCGGGTACAAGCTGACGGGTTCTATCTCCGAGGCGGATGTGGTGATCTATAATACTTGTGCTGTTAAGGCGCCTACGGAGAACCGTATGATTGAGGTTTTGCGGCGTGTTCCCGCTGGGAAGAAGGTGATTGTTGCAGGTTGTTTGCCGCTTATCAATTTCGAGAGGCTGCAACGAGAAGTGCGTTTTGATGGCGTGGTTGGGGCTGCTGCAGGCAAAAAGATTGTTGAGGCCGTGAAGCGTGTTTTAAGAGGCGAAAAAGGCGTAGTGTTAATCGACGCTTCAGAGGCTATGCCTGCGCTGGATCTACCACGTGTGAAGTCGAGCAATGTGATAAGCATCTTACCTATTAATTATGGTTGCTTGGGCGCGTGTGCTTATTGCTGTGTTGTTTTTGCGCGTGGCCATTTGAGAAGCTACCCTGTCGATGAGCTTGTTGCGAGAGTGCGGCGTGATGTGGCTGCTGGTATGAAGGAGTTTTGGGTTACATCTCAAGATGCCGCTTGCTATGGCAGGGATGTTGGTGTAAATCTTGCAGCGTTGCTTAAAGCGTTATGCGAAGTGGACGGAGATTTTCGAGTGCGTGTCGGCATGATGACGCCGAATATGGTTACTGATATCTTAAGCGAGTTAATTGAGACTTTCAAAAATCCCAAAATATTCAAGTTTGTGCATCTGCCGGTGCAGAGCGGCGATGACGACGTTCTGAGGCGCATGCGGCGATTTTACACTGCCCAAGACTTTAAAGAGTTAATCTCTGCCTTTAGAGCTGCTTTTCCGGAGATTACCTTGGCTACGGATGTTATATGCGGTTTCCCTGGCGAATCACGTGAGGCTTTTGAGAACACGCTTAAACTAATTGAAGCCGTGAAGCCTGACATAGTTAACGTATCAAAGTTTTTCCCTAGACCACAAACGGCAGCAGCTGCAATGCAAGATGCCTTTGTGGATGCTACGGAGGTTAACCGGCGAAGTGCTGAGGCGGCTAGGCTGGCTAAACGCGTTGCTTTTGAGAGGAATCAGCGTTGGATTGGCTGGACTGGCGAAGTTCTCGTCGATGAACGTGGAAAAGTTTCGGGCTCTTGGATTGGCAGAAACTTCGCCTACAAACCAGTGGTTATTAAAAGCCCAGAAAACCTGCTTGGCAAGACATTGCGCGTTAGGGTTGTGAAAGCCTTTTCCACTTATCTTATGGGCAAACTGGAATCGGCTTTTGGGACTGTTAGGGCCGCAGAGCTGAGATCCCATTTAATAAATACGTTCAAGTAAAGCTTGCAGGGGTTTATGCTTGATAATAATCCACTTTTTTGATGCATTTGCCGTTAGAAACCGGAAGAATGGGCAAATGAAAGTTAAATAATGTGGGTTATAGTTACCTTTTGAGGCAAAAGCATGTGGCAATTTAGCTCTGAAATTGCTGTATGCAAGCAAGGGAGCCAATTAAGATGAGTAAACACATGAAATACGTGGTTATTGTAGGAGACGGAATGGCAGATTACCCCCTTCCTGAATTGGGAAACATGACGCCGCTTCAAGTAGCACGTAAACCAAACATGGACGCTATAGCGGCAAAGGGCAGAAACGGTCTTCTCAGAACAGTGCCTGATGGCCTGAGTTCAGGCTCGGATGTAGCTATCCTTTCCGTGCTGGGTTTCAACCCTCAACAGTGCTACACGGGCAGAGGCGCTCTTGAAGCGGCTGCACGCGGCATTAAGCTGGAAGAGACGGATGTAGCGTTCAGATGTAATTTAGTAACTGAAAAAGACGGTGTGCTGGCTGATTACTCAGCTGGGCACATAACAAGCAAGGATGCTGTGCCGCTCATCGAAGCCGTGAAGCGCACTTGCGAGAAAAAGAGTGAAATCGAGTTTTATCCAGGGTTAGATTATAGGCATTTTCTAATTTTAAGAAACTCGCCGTGTGCTCTTCAAGTTGAGTGTGCACCGCCACATGATGTTGTGGGTACAGAAGTTTCAAAGATTTTGCCTAAAGCCAAGCTGCCAGCCGCGCAAAAGGCCGCTGCTTTATTGAGCGAGACGATGCTAAAATCGAAGGCTATACTGGAAGCGCACCCAGTTAATATAGCGCGCCGGAGAGAAGGAAAAAACCCGGCTAATATGATTTGGCCTTGGGGCGGCGGTAAAAAGCCAAGCCTGCCCATATTCAGGGAGAAATATGGCTTGAAGGCAGCGGTTATCTCAGCTGTGGACTTGGTGAAGGGTATAGGAATTTACTCGGACATGAAAGTTATCGAAGTTCCAGGCGTGACGGGCAGAGAGGACACAAATTATGAGGGTAAGGCAGACGCTGCGTTGAAGGCACTTAAGGAGAATGACTTGGTTTTTGTTCATGTTGAAGCGCCAGACGAGGCAGGACACGCAGGGGACTATAAGCTGAAGGTGAAAACCATAGAAGACTTGGATAGCCGCCTGCTTGGGAGGATAATTGATGGCTTGAAAGAGCCCTACGCAATCGCTGTGCTACCCGACCATCCAACGCCAATCAAAATTAGAACGCACACAAGAGAGCCTGTACCCTTTGCAATTAAATCACCAAGCTTAGAGCCGGATGACGTGCAAAAGTTTGATGAGGACTCGGCGAAAAAGGGTGGTTTCGGTCTGGTGAAGCAAGGTGGTATTGTGCCGCTTTTGCTTGCCGCAGCTTCATAGTAAGTCCTAACTTGAAAGCATGACTTGATGTGTAGAAGATGACGCAGAAAGAGGCAGAGACGGCGTTAAAGCGTTCCTTAAGCTTGTTTGATGCTACAGCCATAAGCGTAGGCGCCATCATAGGCGGCGGCATCTTCGTCGTAACAGGTATTGCAGCGTACTGGGCTGGTTCAGCTTTAGTGGTCTCCATGATTATTGCCGCGGCGATTGCAGCCTTTACCGCATTGAGTTTTGCAGAATTGACCGCGTGGCAGCCTGTGGAAGGAAGCGTTTACGAGTATGCGCGACAGCTCATTTCACCCTTCGCCGGCTTCTTGGCGGGCTGGATGTGGCTTCTCTCTAATACTTTTGCAGGCGCTGCTGTCGCACTTGGCTTCGCATACTACTTCACAGCGATGCTACCAGTTTTGCCAAGCAAAGTAGTTGCCACAGTTATGTGCATCACATTTACAGCGTTAAATTTTGTTGGCGCTCGGCAATCAGCGCTGCTAAACAACATACTCGTTGTAGCCAAAGTGCTGATATTACTATTCTTCATAATCCTCGGCGCATGCTACGCGTCGCCAGCAAATTTCACGCCCTTTGAACCCCTCAACGCTGGCGTGCTTTACGGCGTATGCTTCATCTTCTTTGCCTACATAGGCTTCGCAAGAGTTGCCGTCTTGGCCGAGGAAATCAAAGACGCAAAACGCAACGTTCCACGCGCAATGCTTCTGTCACTGGGCTTATCCACCATAATCTATGTTTTAGTGGGCACAGTTGCTGTCGGGCTGGTGGGCGCCGCGAAACTGGCAGCGTCAAACTCGCCTTTAGCAGAAGCCATAAACGCCACAGGCAGCACCGTCGGCGTGCAAATAGTCGCCTCCGGCGGGCTTTTAGCCACGGCAAGCGTTTTGCTCACGTCAATCATGGGCGTCTCACGCATGGCTTACTCCATGGCCAGAGGCGGCGATATACCGCAAGTCTTAGTCCGATTGCACCATAAATTCTGCACGCCATACTATGCAATCGCCATTGTAGGCGCGCTGATGACGGCGCTTGTTTTGCTTGTTGACCTTACAAGAGTCGTGGCCCTAAGCACTTTCGCAACCCTCTTCTACTACGCCCTAACGAACATAGCCGCGTTCAAGCTGAAAACTGAGCAACGGCGCTACAGTAGACTAATACCCGCCATCGGATTAAGCACTTGCCTGGCGCTTCTATTTTTCACACTCTTTTCGGCATCTCAAGCGTGGGTAATCGGCATCATATGCCTAACCGCGGGAGCAGTTTACTATGCTGCCAAGAATTGGCTATTAAAGAGAGGATGAAATTCTGGTTAATCGATTACTTTTGTAGTGTTGTAAAAGCAATATGCCGCCAATGGCTGCAACTATTAAGACTGCTGCAATAATCAACATTGCGGAGAAAGGCTCTTGTATGAAATTGGGAGTAGATGCTGGTTCTGATTGAGAAGCAGTTGATGTTGCTGGACTGGACTGAAAGTTTGTGTCGCCTGTAGTAAAGAAAACTGTTGCGTTTGTGTACATTGTGAATATGGTTAGGTTCCCAGGCAGTACGACGCCCGAAACTTCAATCACTAATTCATGAGCCCCATCGGGAAGGTCGTAAATAATCTGAGAATAGTTAAGCTCAGGTATTCCTAGTGGTGAACCGCTGCTGTAATGGTCGCAGAAGTAGATACTTGTAACGTTTCCATCTAAAATATATCTGGCATAGCTTATTCATGAATCCATTGTGCAGGGCGGTTGAGGTTTAGTTATGTGAATAGTAAGATTAAGGGTGATGTCTGGATAAGCGGTATTGTTCTTCGGACTTAAGATTGTTATTGTAGGTGGGATTGTGCCAGGAATAGGGTCTATTGGCGCAAAGATCAGCCAAGGATTTGCCTTTACTACGTTAACAAGCGTAGTTCCAGTTATCACAACAAACACGAAAACCAAAACTAAAGCCAAATTAACGGCTTAAACATCAGGCTTGTCCATTATAATATGTGCATAGCTCATTATTAAATAAATTATAAGCAGTCAGCTATTTTTGAACACTAATAGCGATATAACACTTTAATGCATCATCATCTTTGAGAGAAACAGTCTTTAAACCAGCATTTTCCAATAGCTCACTAAAAGCAGCCAGCGCGAAAGCCTTTTTCAAACCAGACACAGCGATCGGCGCAGTGAACTCGGCGACACGTTTAATCTCCTTTAGCGTTTCCAGTGGCGCAGGCATGTTCTGAAGCACGGTGAAGGCGAAAACTGCGCTGAAAGAATCGTCCCGGAAAGGCAAGTGGTCAGCGTCTGCTTGCACCAGATGCACGTTGCAAAGGCTTCTCGCGCGTTCTTTGGCTTGTAGCAGCAGTTTGCCGGAAACATCAGCGCCCACAATTGTTTCAGCTCCAGCTACATGATTAAACAGCAGACCAGTGCCACATCCCACATCGAGAACACGACTGTCGCCGGTTATGCGCAGCTGCTCCAGAGCAGCACGGTACTTTAGCTTTTGCTCCTCCGCATAGCGTGCATCGTAAAGCTGGGCGGTCAAATCGTAACGTCGCATGATCCTGCGCTTTTGGCTCCACTTGTTCATGGCTGGCTCTTCAGAAATTTTATGTACATAGTTCTCTCTCTAAAATACTTGGCTGACGAAAGTGCAGAAAGAAAAGTTGACAGTACTCACGAATCCGAGGCTGGAGGAGGCAGCAGCAGCCATTGAGAAGGCTCTCACGCAGAGGAAAACGCTTATCGTCGCCGGCAAATGCCGCGTTCGCTACGCTGGCAGGGCGAACTCTACGCTGGAGCAGGGCGAGCGCATATTAATCATCAAAGAAGACGGTTCGCTTCTCGTTCACCGACCAGTCGGCTACGAACCCGTGAACTGGCAGCCCTCGGGCAGCGTTTTCCACGTACATGCTAAGGCAGACGTGGTGGAGGTGCATGCGGTTAGGCAGAAGCCGCGTGAAAGCGTCACCGTAACTTTTTCGGAGGTTTTCATGGTCTCTATCCTGAGCCTCATGGACTCCGGCGAGTTCGCGCTTTACGCCAGCGAAGAAGACATGCACCGCGCGATTCTGCTGCAGCCATCGCTTCTGGAGGAGGGCTTCACGCCTATAAGCTACGAGAAAAAGGTGGAGCCAGGATTCGTGGACTTCTACGGCATAGACAAAAACGGCAAACTTGTAGTGGTTGAAGTTAAGCGGCGAATCGCCAGCAAAGAAGCGGTGCTGCAGCTTGCCAAATACATAGACGCCATAAAAGGCAAAACGGACCGTGAACTCCGAGGAGTGCTTGTAGCGCCAGCCCTAGGCAAGGGCGTGCAGAGGATGCTGGTGACGCTTGGGTTGGAGTTTAAAGCGTTGGATCCAAAAAAATGCGCTCAGATTTTAAGGAAAGCAGAGACCGCGAAGCTGGAAGACTTCTTCAAGCAATAACGTTAAATCATTCCAGCGGCTTCTTGCCTTCTATGGTGAAAGGGCGAAAATGAATCTTTGGAAAAACATTCCAGCAGGAGACAAGCCTCCAGCACATTTAAACATGGTTATTGAGGTGACAAGTGCTTCCCGCGACAAGTACGAGTACAGGCCAGAATGGGAAGCCTTCGTGTTGGACAGAATAATTCCCTCAGCCGTAATTTTCCCTGTTGAGTACGGGTTTGTTCCGCAAACATGGATGGATGACGAGGACCCGTTGGATATTATGGCTTTAAGCTTTGAGCCGCTGGAAGTTGGCGCCATAGCCAAAGTACGCGTAATAGGCGCCTTGATAATCGAAGATGAAAATGGCATAGACCCGAAAATTCTTTCAGTGCTTGAAAACGACAGACGCTTTGAAGGATACAAGGACATATCGGACATACATAAGCATGAGCTTGTGGAAATACAGGAGTTCTTTGAAACCTACAAGCGCCTAGAGCCGCACAAGTGGGCTAAGGCGAAAGAGTGGAAGAACGCCGCAGAAGCCATGAAAATCGTTGAGCAGGCTATGCAAAACTACAAAAAATTGCAATAGAAATAATGCGCTGCACTATGCATCTTAGGGCTTAGGCAATTTTTTGGCTTAGAGCTTGCTGCTCCTTCTCGGATAGCCAGCCCTCTTTCTGCAAGGCGTCTACTCCTCGCTTTATGCTCTCGCGTGTGGCATCCTGCTTTAGCATGTCTAAGCTTTCGCAGAGCTCCCGTAGTTCCGCTTCGAAGGCGGCATTCTGATACGCAAGCACCTGAAGCGTATCCATCAGCGAAGTTACAACCTCAAAGCGCGGCGTTAGCAGCTGCTTAATTTTCGTCTTACCCAATGCGCCCTTAATTCTGGTGGAGAAGCCAAAGGCGTTTGCCACTGAAGGCGGAAAGAACAGGTAGCGCTTCGTAGAGTCCACCTGATAGCATGCCACATAAAAGGGAACGTAGAACAAGGCGCCGTCTTTCATGGGCAACTCCTGTTTGAGGCCAAGTCTTGCAAAATTCTCTATGAATGTTTCAGTTAATTTGGCGGTTCTGCCAAGCTGCTCGGTTATCAGCTTGGTCTGCTGCTCCAGCGTCTCAGATTCTTGCTTCAGAAGAACAAGTTTCGCGTCGCGTGAAGACTCAAGCTCCAATAGCGGCTGCCGCGCTTCTTTAACTTTAGCCTCCAACTCGTTACGTAAATTAAATATTTCAAGAGACTTACGCTCCTCTAAATCCTTAAGCGATTTTTCTGCGCCCTTCAAGTGCTCTTCAATTTCAGAAAGCTCCTTCTTCATCTCATTAGCCTTCTCCTTCCATTTCTGCTCGCCAACACGATCATCTTTTTCCGCGCGGGTCTTAGCTTCCAACTTGTAATGCTCAATTTTTGCAAGCGCAGCCTCACGAGACTTCTCAAGCTTCACCTTCTCTTTCTGGAGAGAATGCTCCTGCTTCTCAAAATTCTTTGTTGCCTCGATGATTTTGTGGTCATAATCCTCTTTGAGCTGAGTAATCTTCGGCTCGATAAGCTCCTCCTGCGCCTTAATTTTCACGGCAAACTCGTCTCTGATGGCCTTGGCTTTGTCGTGTAGTAGCTTAACGTAATGGCGAGTTGCTTTGTTTAGAAACTTCATGCACCAATAAAGCCTGTCATGATCAGCCTTGAGCGATGAATGCAAGGTTTTAAGTTCATCCAGCGCCGCTGTAATTGATGCTTCCTCCAGAAGAGGTGAAAGCAACGCCACGCTACTGTGTTGCTCGCTTATTTCTGCGGCTTCACGACGGTAAACATCAAACTCCTTCAAAAACTCCGAACTGCTGATTAAACCGTTTATTTGTGTGCTCTTCTCCGTCGCTGGTGCTTGAAAATAGTTAAGGTAGTCGGAGAGAAAAGCCAGATATGTCTCGCGTGTCTTCGCCCCTCTTTTAAGGTTCTCCATGAAAATGCCTACATCTGGAATCGCCGCATACGACAAAGTAGCATTAGCCCTATTTAAGCCATCAAAAATCAGCGTGGTTTCCTGCCATGGAAAAAGCCAAAGAGGATAGCCTATTTTGGCGATAAAAGCAATTTTCTCTTCAGGCCGGGCTGAGATGAGACCGCCACCTTTTGCCCGTTCCTCCTCTGCAAGCGCGAAAACGGCGGCTGCCTCCAACTCGGCGGTGAACGGTTCTTTACGGTTTTCTGATAGAGCAGAAAATGGCAAAATAAACTCCTTGAGCGCCGAATCCGTTCCTGACACTTGTTTCCCTCGAGAGTAAATGGTTCATGTGCCCTTTAAAAATTTGTCATGAAACAGATGTTTTGCCAAAGAAGTCTGAAATTTTCTTTTGGAAAAGCGCCTTTTTTAAAAGCTCACTTTGTAGTATCCACCGACGCAGGGGAATCTCAAATCTGGCGCTTATGAACTGCAACGCCTCGTTTAAGCTTTTGAAAAGCCGTGGTTTCTGCCGCATGGCGTTCCGCACATTCTCGCGCACTTGCCAGACGCCAACTGGCATTATGTAGCCCGGCCGCGCCTCACGCAGAACTATGACGGTAGCTTGCCGGCGCTCTTTAACAAGCTGCTCGCAGACAGCTAAACGCGCAGCATAGTAGCAGCCGCCAACCTGCGCATATGTTGTCCTTCCCTCGTTGCCTTCCCAGTCTGAAAAAATCAGCGTGCTATTCCCATGAGGATTCCACACTGTGCCCGGGTACCATGCCTCCATGGACTCGTAGCTCCAAGCGTCAGGAATCATCAAAACCTCAAAAATATTGTCCAGGTAAACCGATTCATAAACGCGGTATTCACTTATCTCCGGGAAAGTTTTCACCTGCTCCATTAAGGCCTTCGAGATGATGTCATCCACGGCAGTAATGCTCCAGCGGGTCGGCACCAGACGCCTGTTCTTCTCGATGCCGAAGGCGCCGACGCTGAAAGCACGTTGAATCTTTGTAACCATGACGCCGCGGCTGTAAAGCTCCAACACGGCTTCGGTGGCTCGTAGGTCCGTGTCATAGTAGGCTTTCTCGATTCTGCTATCAAACCTGGTGTTGCCAACGCGCATGTCTCTTATGGGCGCAGACGGCCCGAAAGGCTGGACATCATCGTCCATGAAAAGGAAGCCTCTAGGCTTTTTTGTGAGGTTTAATTCAAGGTCAACGCTGTTTTCTGCAAGAGCTAACTCCCGCGTCTTCTCAGCTATTTTGCCGGCTTGCTCAAACTTTTCAACGTGAACGCGATGTTTGCCTCGGATAAGCAGCGAGCGGAAGCCCACGATTTCATCAATCGACCGCCCAAACCACTGCTCTGGCAAGTCGTAGAGGCTGGTGTCCTCGTGAACCGGCGGCACAAGAGGGCCCACGTACACGTAGGGATAACCAATGCGCCCGATGAATACGCTTGGCGGCGAAACGCCTGAGATGTCTTCGCTTGCCATAAGCGGCACGCTTTTCAGGTAATAGTTGACTTTCACCATTATTGGGCAACGTGTTTTTCCACAGAGAAACCTAGCGCCCTTGCAGAGTACGCATGGACTGTTTCTCGAAGCACGCGCAACTATGCTTTCTTCAACGGCAGAATTGCTACTCCGCTTTATCATGTCCATCAGCCAGTTGCTTGATGCATTGTGAAGTGTCTGTGGCATTGGCATAGTCATCGTTAAAAGAGCTATAGCGGCTTCTTATTTTTTCCGCCGTTGAAAACAGCAAAAATCCAAATGCCAAAGGCAAAAGCAATGGAAAATCTGCACAAATAAATGATAAAAAGTTTATATAGCAAAAAGCTAAAAGTTTACTTAGCGCATGAAACTTTTGGTGTCCACTGTGAAGTCTGTTTTGTTTATTTGCACGCATAATTCTGCTCGTTCGCAGATGGCTGAGGCTTTCTTGAATAAGCTTTGCGGAGACAGATACGAAGCCAAAAGCGCGGGTGTATCGCCCAAAGGGCTTAATCCTTATGTTGTTAAAGCCATGGCGGAGGTCGGCATTGACCTCTCAACGCATAGATCCAAGAGCATACAAGAATTTAAGGGAAGAACTTTTGATTACGTTGTTACAGTCTGCGATTCAGCACGCGAAGAGTGCCCATATTTTCCCGGGAAAAAAGTGATTCACAAGAGTTTCCCTGATCCGTCGGCATTAAATGGCACAGAAGAGGAGGTTATGCAGAAGGTCAGAGAGGTAAGGGACGCCATACGCAGATGGGTGGAACAAACTTTTTGTCTAGAAACAGAACCCTGAGGAAAGCGCGGTGTATCTTGGGAAGTAGAGTTAATTAACGATTTTTTCTGGCGAGAAACAACATCATAGAGACGATAGCTACGGCGGAGGTTATTGCGCTGTAAGTAACCGCCATTGACGAGCCGAAGTATTCCCATAGACTTCCAACCACCGCGTTTGACACGAAGAAGGCAGAGCCGACAACGAGGTAGTAAAGGCCATAGGCGGTGCCCAATACGCTCTTGTCCACGTACGCGGGAACCATCGCCCGCTGGACGGTTTCAACTACTCCAACATAGGCGCCGAAGAATATGGCAACCAAGAAGGCATTGAAGCCGTTGACAGGAAGCAGCATCAGCATAACACTTGCGAGAAAGACGCCGTAGCCCAAAATCATCACTTTTTCCCGTCCTATCCTGTCAGATAATACACCGGCTGGTATTGCTATCGTTACATGTGCCACGTTAACAGCCGCATAAACCAGCGGGATAAGCGGTTCGGCAATCCCTGCTTCTTGCGCATGGAGTAGAATAAAGGAAAAGTTGAAGGCGCCCAGAGAAAAGATGCCCACAATTATGAGCAGTCGAGAAAAGTTGCCTTTCAAAACAGATTTTATGCTGGCAAGCAATTTGAATTCTCCAGCGGATTTGCCGGTGCGCTCCTTAACGAAGAATAAGAGAATCAAGAGCGCAATCGTGCCAGGTATTAGCGAAAGCCAAAAAACATCCCGTATGGTAAGCCCCAGCAATAGCATGGCAGCGGAGGCAAACACGGGCCCCACAATGGCGCCTGTCTGATCAAAAGCTCTATGCAAGCCGAAAGCGGCGCCGCGGTGCTTATCAGAAACCGACTCGCTTAGAAGCGCATCACGAGGCGAAGTGCGAACAGCCTTGCCGACCCTGTCAGAAACACGGATTACCAAGACATCGATCGGCACGCGGGCCACTGCGAAGAAGGGCTTAACGATGTTTGACAAGCCGTAGCCAAATAGCACAAGCAGTTTCCTTTTTCTTATCTTGTCAGAGAAAATTCCCGAAACCGAGCGCAAAGCATAACTCAACGCTTCAGCAATACCTTCAACAAAGCCTAATATCGCCCTGCTTGAGCCAGGCAATCCAAGTAGGAACGCGGGCAGTAGGCTGAAGACCATTTCGCTGGATATGTCAGTGAAAAAGCTCACGAAGCCCAAGGCGAAGATGTTACGACTGGAACTATTGCCGCTTTCACCACGGTTTTCTGTTTCCATTTTTACACCAAACTGCAAACTCGATATGCAGATGCCTTCACATTATTCTATAATGCTTTAACAAAAGCTTTCCTATAACACAACTAAAGAAAAAATGTTATAACACCATGTCAGGGTTTTAACCAAGCTTCAAGAAAAACATTCAGAATAGGTTGTTGAGCCCTTGTCAAAAATCTACGTTTTTTTAAAAAAATGCTGCACAGCCATGCACACTTTTTTTAAGAAAAAACTGCGTGCAATAGACTCCCACTCTTGCTGTGTGAAGCAAGTTTTTGTTTGAAAAAATATCGCTTACAGCCAGATAATGTGGTGAATCTTGGATTATAGTGAATTGCCTGCCGCTAATTTTTTTAACTTTGACCGCCTAATTTTAGATATTCTTTTAAACTGTTAGTACATGTTGATGTTGGGTTTAGCGGTGTTTGCTCGCTTATCCTACAAAAAAGGCACGATTCTAATCGAAGGTGACGTGCCCACGCCTTACGGCCAGTGGGATTTACGCGTCCGCGCTTATAGGGCGCCAGCATGCTACTACAGCGATATAGTGCGTTATCTCAAGAATAGCCAAATCAAGTTTGAGGATAATGTGCTGAAGCCGCCGCCTGCTCCAGCAATAACCAGAAGCGTCAAGCTTTATCCCTATCAGGAGGAGGCATTTCAGCGTTGGGTTGAGAACGGTTGCCGCGGCATAGTTTGCATTGCAACAGCAGGCGGAAAAACCTTCATCGGCCTAAAAGCCATTGAAACCCTGAGGCAGTCCACGCTTGTGCTGGTGCCCACGCTGGCGCTCGTAGACCAGTGGACACAACGTATCCGTGAAATGCTTGGCGTGGAGGCAGGCGTCTACGGCGGCGGCAAACGCGAGCTAAGCTGGGTCACCGTAAGCACCTACGACTCCGCATACATACATGCTGAGGAACTTGGCGACAAGTTTGCATTGTTAATCGCCGATGAGGTGCATCATCTTTTCGCGCCAGGCTATAGCCAAGCCGCGGAAATGTTCGCAGTACCCTATAGGCTTGGCTTAACTAGCACATTACACCGCGCGGACATGCGCCACTTGGATGCACCGCGGCTAATAGGTAGCGTAGTCTACGAGGCAACTCACGAAGAGCTGACAGGCACTTACATCGCGCCCTATGAGCATCAGAAAATCTTTGTGGAGCTAACGCCGCAGGAAAAGGCGGCGTATGAAAAGCACTGGAACATCTATACCTCCTATCTTTCACAGCGCGGTTTGGAAATGAAGAGTGAAATGGATTTTCAGCGGCTTATAAGGCTTTCAGTTTTTGACTCTAAGGCGCGGGAGGCACTTTTAGCCAGAAACAGAGCGCTTAAGATAGCCCTAAACTCCGAGGCAAAAATGCAGTTTCTAGCGGAGCAACTGAAAAACTCGCGTGAGAAGACGCTTATCTTCACGCAGTTTAACAGTCTGGTCTACGCCATAAGCAAGCGCTTTCTAGTCCCTGCAATAACGCATAAAACGCCTGAAGCGGAACGGAGACTAATCCTGTCAAGGTTCAGGAGTGGCGAATACACCACTATAGTCACGAGCCAAGTGCTTGATGAAGGCTTGGACGTGCCTGACGCAAGCCGAGGCATAGTGCTCAGCGGCACAAGCAGCATGCGCCAGCACATTCAACGTTTAGGGCGGCTACTGCGCAAAAGCAGCAGCGGCAAAGTCGCCCTCCTAATCGAGGTGGTCTCGAAGGAAACGAAGGAGATGGAGATTAGTAGACGCCGAAAAAGAAAACCTGAAAATAAGGATGCATGAGGTTGACGCGGAATGTTGCCTTCTGAACTTTTACGCGTTAACGTTTGGCGCGGCAATGTACGGCCGAAATACTCAAGCTTTAGCAGTTCAGAGTTGCAAGCTGCTGAAGAAGTGATTAAGACTTACGTGGCAAACATCGGCAAAAAGCGCGGGTGGATTCGTGAGCGCGTTTTGGAGCTTGAAGATGCGTATGGCTTTAAGCTTGTGCGCGGCTTGGCGTTGCTGGTGGAGCGTAGATGCATATTTGCCTCTGATGCGCCCATTAACCCTGTTGAGGCACGTCATGCTGTTTTCGCTGAAGCCGCGAAGGCAGGATTGCCAGTAACTGATGAAGCACGGGCTCGCATCCTCGCGTCTGCTGCGCAGCAGCTTAATGTTTCGCCTCTACAACTTGAAGAGGCGCTTTACGCGGATCTAGACGTGGAGGCAATGTTGAAGTCTGCGGTTGCCTTGAAGCCTTCGGATTTGTTGAAGATGTATAATTTGAGTTTGACGCAGACGCTTCTCTTCCAAGCCACGGAGCTCTCGTTCTCTGGAGCGGGTAATTGGCAGCGGATCTTCCGCGCCATAAAATATTATGGGCTAATGTACTCGGTTACAGGGCAGTATGGCGTGTTTACTGTTAAGGTTGATGGTGCCGCTTCATTGTTTAAGCTGAGTAAGCGGTATGGCACGTGCATTGCCAAGGTTCTGCCCGAAATCCTGCGCGTCCCCTCATGGAGATTAGAGGCTAAAATTCTCCGAAATAATCGCCTGCTCAATTTAAGCTTGGACAGTGACAGGCATGGCTGGCTTTTCCCCCAGGCTGTTGCAGACGAAAGCTTTGATAGTAAGGTTGAGATGGATTTCGCAGTTAAATTCAAGAGCATGGCCTCAGCGTGGACGCTTAAGCGTGAGCCGGAGCCGCTGCAAGCAGGCGCTTCCGTGATTATTCCCGATTTTGTGTTTTCTCTGGGCGCCGCGCGCGTATATATGGAAATTGTTGGCTTCTGGACACGTGAGTACCTTAAACGTAAGCTTGAGAAACTCAGCGAAGTTAAAGACAAAATATTGATTGTAGCCGCGGATCAAGCGCTTGCATGTGACAAAATCGCTGAGTTGAAAACCACGAATCCAAATGTGCATTTGATCTGGTTCAAGGGCAGTATCCCGATGCATGAAGTTTTGCGGGTGCTGAAGCCCTACGCTGAGGAAACCGTGAAAGAGCAGGTTGCCGAGTTAAGGCTTAAGGTTGAAAAGCCCATTTTGTCGCTTGAGGAGTTAGCTGCGCAGCATAATGTTGCGGTTGAGGCTGTCAGGCAAGCGGCAGCTGCTGTTGATAGTCACGTGCTTGTTGGCGAAGCGTTAGTGGCGAAGGAGCTGCTTGAAGAGGCGCAGCGTGCTCTGCAAAAGTTATCAGAGAATGCGCCGTTGCCCGTGGCGCTTAAGCTTCTGGAGGCTTATCATTTTCCTGATCCAGTGGCAGTTTTAATTTACTGTGGCTATCAAATAAAATGGCGAGGTTTAATGCCTAAGGACGCAGTAGTTACACGCAAATCCTAAGATTTCTTGCAACACTTACTTTCAATTATACTCCATTGTACTTTTGCCTTTGGCGGCAAGCCCCTACGTGCTCAGCAGCCTGCAAGATATACCTTACTGCTGCGCTGTAGGATGCTTGAGAATACGATTAGCATATTAAGTGTGAGTTTACGACTGCTTGGTGGATTCATCGACGCCTCTCTGCGGGCGCTCATTTGAAATGCTTCGAACTGTGAGTGGTTTAAAGTCACACGCGTCGAAAAGACTAATCCATTAAAACAAGGATTGAAACTCGGTTGTTGAATCGTTTTTTTGGTTTGGCTCTTTAATTTTAGCTTGAGGCGAGCCTTGGCTTCGGATGCAGCATGAATGTCGCTTGTGCTATTCGGTTAATAAGTAGTACCCTGCGCATAACTATTGAATTCCCTAATTGCCAAGCGCATTGACAGTTGATGCACCCAAAACAAGCGTTAAATACGGAAATTCTATAGTGATCAGCGGAACAGTAACCGACATATCACCAGGAACGAAACAAGCAGGAGTCGTTGAACGTTTCCCCAACGGTCTCCCCGCGGTCTCGGATGCAAATATGGACCAATGGATGGAATATGTTTACCTACAACAGCCACGTCCAACCAACGTCACAGGAGTGCCAGTAACAATAAGTGTCTTAGATTCAAACAACAATTATAGGAAAATCGGCGCAGTCACTAGTGATGCAGATGGCTTCTTTAGCTTCGTCTGGAAACCGGACATTCCAGGTAAATTCACAGTTTACGCTTCGTTCGATGGCTCCAAGTCCTACTGGCCCTCGCATGCAGTAACCGCGTTCAACGTTGACCCTGCACCCGAAGCTACTCCTAGTCCTACTCCCATCTCGATGGCTGAACAGTACTTCATACCCCTGTCAGTCGGCATGATCATAGCAATCGTGGTTGTCATAGCTTTGCTCGCGCTAATGATGCTGAGAAAACGACCATAAGCGCCTAAAAGCGCAAAACTCAACTTCCCCCTTTTTTAGTGGGCACCAATCAAAGAATTAAGGCAATGGCGAAGAATGATGGAATCGGGGGCTGAGTGGGCTCTGGAGAAAAAAATCACGATGGCTATAGCTGCATCGTGCCTTTTTTCATTCTCTATTCTCCTATAGTTTGCGAAACCAGAGCCCCACCAAACCCGCCTACTCGCCGCCAACACATACACTGTCTTCAAAGCATGAACTGACGCTTAGCAGTTATCTACATGAACGTTGCTTGCAGACCAGAAAAGGTAAACTTTCGTTTGCAGCAGAAACCCGCAGACTTTGATTAGATGCGCCAGCCTTTCAGGGCTTGCGGCCTTAACTGCCTCAGCATAATCTTTTTTGCTGCCGTAAACATTATTCCAAGAAAAGTGTTTCATAAAACGCGGATGATTCTGCTGGATAAAAGCTTGCCTAATCTTCTCCAACTCCGCATCTGTCAGGGCTTGCAGCCTGCCCAACACGTATTTTTCGTTGCCAAGTAGCTGAAGATTAAAGCCAAGCTACTCCAGAACCGCAGCGATTCTCAGCGCTTGCTTGGGCGGAGGCTGCTCTGTCCTTGGACACCGCGAGTTCGGCGCGTTTCTTTTTGGTTTTCGCCAAAGTTTCTTTAGCTCCGCTAAGCTGGTTTGTCTGGGTGAGGGAAAAACAGAGGCGCTGGAACCTGCTTATTACATTTTTTGAGGCCCGAAAGGGCTGTTTGGTTCGAGGTAAAATTTTTCTAGGGCTAGAAATGTCTGGGGCAAAATTTTTCTGAAGACCCTATTTAAACAAAATTCGGGGTTTCATGGAGCGTTCCGCAGTTAAGCGGGTGTTTTTGCTGTGTTTTGTCGGGGGTTTTTCTAGGGCTAGAAACGTTTTGCCGAGCACATTTTCACAGTTTCAGGCGCTGGGAAAAGGGTGATGTTGAAATTGCGGCGGGCGATTTGCGCGCAACTCTAATATTTATCAATGCGTTTTTCTAACTGGAGATTTTCGTTTTGCCTCATGTGGTTCTATTGGGAAAAGCGTCGGTTGAGGATATTTTCAAAGAGCTGAAGCCTATTTTTGTTAGAGATGAAAAAATGATTTTGAAGACATCAGAGTTGTATTTGGAGCGTGATAAGAATTCTATTCTCATTGATTCGCTTGCTATTGAGGGTAGCAGGAAAGTTGTTTTTCTCGCAATGATATCAGGTCGAGATGACGGTGTTGTTGTAAGGCTTTTTCCAAAGGTGGAAGTTGAAAAAACAGAGGGAGTGAAAATGCTATTGGCTGAGTTAGCGAAGCAGGTGACTGCAAGGTTTCCTGAACTCTCGGTGGCGGAAACGAATCTTCAGAATTATTTGAAATAAGCTTTTATCGTGCAAACTCGCCATTGGGCTAATCAAGCGAATAGCCTAAAGGTGATTCCAGCCGTTAAAGGGCGAATTAAGATACGGTTGCTTTTTTCTCGTATTGGTCCAGTAACGCGTTTATGGCGTCTTCGTAGGTTTTCTTTTTGCCTGACGTGGCAGTTAGTTGCCCCACTATTCTTGTGAGTTTGGCGTGGGTTTCGTCTGAGATTTTAAGGGTTTTCATTTGGTTTGCCCTTCTGGTTTTTCTTTTTTTAGTTCTATGTGGAGTGTTTCGCCTTTTGCAACCATGGAGAATTTTAGCTCTTTTTTTAGGAAGGGTTTGAGGGTTTCGTTTTCTTGTGTTGGGAAGGGCAGCAAGTGCTGCTTGTAGTGGTAGGTGTTTTTGCTTCTGCCGTAGTGTTTGGTTATGGTTTTGGTTTGGATTTTCACCAATCCAGATGGCGCCTCCTCTATGTGGTTTGCTGAGGCTGAAGCCATGCAGGTTTAATGTTTTTGGTGCGGTTTATGGGTTGGCGGCGGCTTTAGCGGTGCGGATGCGTGTTATGTGCAAATGAACGAAGTCCTGTTCCGCTATGGCCTTGTGTATCAGGTCTTGGATGGCCGCGTTCAAGCTGCCTTTATAGTATGGGCCTGCTGCAGAAAAACTCCACAGCAAAATCCAGCAGCATCCAGCCAAACTTAATCAAGGATTCCAATCTTGAGTGTTACATCCAGGTTTATGGCTATTAATGCCCATGTTTTCATGATTTCATATTCAACGTCTTTGATGAATGGTTTAAGCGCTTTTAGTAATCCTTTATCTAACGTCGCAACAAAGACCTTTTCCTTAACCTCATCATAGAGCTGAATAACAAGCGCTACGAGTTCTGGATCGCCTTTCTTTACAGCATACTCCGACGCCGCATCAAGTCTGCTTAAATGCTTTCTAACGTTATCCATAACTTTCGAGTATTTTCCATAATTCACAGTTACCACTTGGATAAGACCTTGCGCTACTGCAGCACTGATTCTTTCCACTGAAGCAAGAATTCGGTTTGCTGCAGCTGGAGCTACCTGTTTGATTTCTTCTGCAAACTCTTTGGCCTCATCGACCACTTCCAAAGCGATTGCCTTAGGAATTACCACAGTATAGTTTTCTTTCTTTTTCTGCCTTAGAAAATCCTCTAACGCCCCTCTCCTATCATAAAATATGAGAACCGAAGAATCTACGACAAGATACCTACGCATCAAGCGCGCCAACTTCATCTAGAAGCGAGACAAACTCAAAGTAGGTTATGCCCAGTGAGGCGGCTGCCTGCCTAAAAGTCATCTTTCCCGCCTTAGCCTTAGCCGCAACCTTCCTAAGCTTCTCCACTCCTTCAGCTCCAAATCTGGCTTTGTAAAGCTCCATCATCGTCTGTTCCTCGAATGCTTCCATTAACTTTTGGGGCGAAACTTCAAGCTTGAACTCTCCAGCAAAATACACCCTTGTGTTGCCTCTAGCTTCGCTCTCTACAGCGTTTACTGCTTCAAGCTCCCGCAGATACTTGTAAACAGTTGGCAGCGGGTAACCTAAGTGTTTTCCGATGCTCTCGGCGGTTTCACCTCTGTGTTTTGCTAGATGCGCGATTATCCGTGCTTTGTTCAGATTCCCTATTGCCCGGAGAATCTCAACTGTTTTCTCAACCATACGGGTCAGTTAATAAAATATATAATGTCAACTATAAAAGTTTTGGAAGCCAAGTTACGCGCCCATTCTAATCCCTTATGCCACCATTTTGAACCATCCGCATTCAAGATTTTCCTTAAAAACTCGATAACCCAAGACAACTCCAAAACAAGTAAACTTTAGTTTGCGAAAGCAAACCAACAAGCTTCACCAACCTCGCAAGCTTAGCAAAATCCGCAGTCTGAACGCATCGAACATACTCAACCGTGCTCCCAAAAGGGCAGCGACGAGTATACGCAAACTCCCGCTTAAACCGAGGATGCGCGCATTTAGCAAAAGCCTCTTTAAAAAGCACAAACTGAGAAGGCATCAGGCTTGCAAGCTTAATTTCGACGTAGCGTTCACTGCCTAAAAGATGCAAATTGAAACCCAACTCTAAAAGCTTGTCAGCGACTGCGGAAACGCTTTTGACTGCTTGCTGCTCAGTAATTTTCCGCATCCCCGCTTTTTCAGCAAAAAGCGAATACTTCCATGACCGCGATCATCTCCACATAAGGGTGTTCCAGCCAATGGTAGCGTTTCGCGTATTAGCTTGGCGCCTAAGCCCATGCTACGGTACTTCGGATGCACTACCACACGGGTTATCGTGCTCATTTTCTCGTTAAGCTCTTTCATACTCATTTTCGGGAGGACAAGCCTTCTTCCAAAACATGTTGGCGGCGGATAACTGTAAACGATTACTCCGCAGAGCTTTAGTAAAGATAACTGTAAACGATTACTCTTTAGATAACGGTCTTCTAAATCTCAGTTAAACGCTTTATATTTTTGCCGTATAATTCGAGCACTGCGTCTTCTAGGTCGCGTGCTGCAAAGTGTACGTAGCGTGCAGGCATTTTGCTGCCGTGTACCCAGCCTGCGTACTTCTCAAGCTTGGCTTCGGTGAAGGTTTTCGCCAGCTGCGTCAGCGTTGTGTGCCTAAACAAGTATGGCCATACTGCCTTGCCTAGGCCAGCGTGTTTTGCTGTGCGTTTGATTATTTCGCGGAAATGGCGGTAGGTTAGTCTTCTGCCCTTGTAGTTATGTGCTATGGAGCACCATAATGGGGCATCGGGCTCTGCGCGGTATGGGTGCTCCTCCAGCCACTCCAGCAGCGGCCTGTGGCTGGCTACAAGCGGGAGCACCTTTAGTCCTGTTTTGCCGTTGACGCTGATTAGGCAGTAGTTCACCTTCTCCTTTACGACTGCGTCGTTTACCACGCGCATCGTCTCCGCCTGCTTAAATTTGACGCTGGATACGCGCATGCTCAGCAGCTCGCCTGGACGCAGGGCACCCTCAAATAGCACATAGAGCATAGCCCTATCGCGGCTGTTGTCCGCCGCCTTCACTATGGTCTCAAAATCCTCACGTGTCAAAAGCTGCTCTGGCGTGACTCGCTCGTCCTTCGCTTTTATCGACAGCTTGATCCAGGCGGCTTCAGGCGGGATTGGCGTTTCGCGTGTGCAGCATCCGTGCTTGGCGTACTGGACGAGTTTGCGTAGAATCAGCTTTTTGTCGTGTTTGGTCCATTCGTGCCATCTCTGGTTCGCGTGTATGGCGGCGACTACACGTTTCACGTCTGGTCTGATCGCATCTGCAGGTCGGAAGTCTATTAGTCTTAGCAGCGCGGGGATGTGGCTGGCGGTTTTGCTTATGCGTGCTTGGCTTGGTCCTTGGCTTGTTATGTGGTCTAGGAAGCGTAGTGCCAGTTGGCCGTTTTCGCCGAACTTGGCGATTGCCCGTCGATAGTACATTATTCTCTGCGGGTAGTTGTATATCTCGTTCATTTTTTCCCTGTAGGGGAAGGTTTGTGGGTGTTAAAAGGCGAAGAAAGGGATTTATACCCGAAATATGAGCGCCCAGGCCGGGATTTGAACCCGGGTCTAGCGGGCGACAGCCGCTTATACTAGACCGGACTATACTACCTGGGCTATCAAATGCCTAAGCGCGAAATGGATAATGCAGATTTTGCTTATTTAAGCTTATCTTGATAACACTCATTTGTTATGGAATAAAATAGGGTATAAAATATGCTTGAGCCAGCTGGTCGCGCGCCTTCATATTTGGCGCATATTAGCCAATCAATGCAGAAAACAGTAGAGGGGTCTCCTTTCGAGCAGCGGAAAACCAGCCGACACTTGCCATATATTTTAACCCAGAGGAAAGCAAAGCCTGCCTTGGTATTCAAAGCCTATAAAGGCATGAAGCATTCACCTATTTCCTTAAAACGCTGCAAACAGTTAAATGTTACAGCAAGAAGGTTGCTGTTTAAGCCTCAAAGATATATATTTGTAGTGCAGATTCGTTAGTTTGAATGGAGGTTTAAATGTGTCTGTAGCGCAAAGAAAATTTTTCGCCGAAGTTGCTGCGTTGGCGGATAAAACGGTAAGTGTAGTAACCACTACAGGGAAAACGTTTACGGGCACGCTTATTGGCATTAACCCGGACACTCTGAGCCTTTGCATCGCTGAAGCGAAGGATGAAACTGGACAAACCTATCACCGCGTTTTCCTAAACGGTAACGTCGTTGCCCAACTATCAAGCACCGAAAAACCTTTCGACTTAAAAGCCCTAGCTGCCCGCCTTGAGAAAGTGTTTCCTACAATGGTTAAGCTTTATGAAGATAAGGGCTTCATCTGGGTCATGGACAAAATCAAGCTAACCGAAAAAGGCGTTGTGGAAGGCTCAGGACCAGCGGCTGAACGAGTGCAAAGAGTTTACGAGCAATTTATCAGCGAAATAACAGCTAAATAAACCAGCGCATCTGATCCTCTTTCTTCTTTTCTTCAACAATATTTCTAATCAAACCAAATGGTTCCAGCATTTTCTTCGTCTGCTCCAGCGCCACATCTAACCTTGATAAGTCAAGGTTCAAACTCAAATACTTGCTTAAGACAGTTAACGCATACCGCGTAGCGTTCACATCTGGATACAAACCAGATGTATCCACCAAAAGTGCAAACCCCCTAAGATTCCGCAGCCTACCCAAGCCTATTAGCAAGCCTGCGATACCGAATATGTGGCCAACCATTATTTTAGTTCCCAAACCCAGCGCTTCCTTAAGCGTTTCACCATCAGTGGCTGCACTGTAAAGCCCTGGAGCAGGCTGAACTTCATCTTTCTTGTAGCCGCCGATGGATATAACGAAGCGGCAACCAAGTTCCTGCGCTATATCCAGTATTTTGCCGCATAACTCGTATTGCCCAAACGTCGTCAACGCCTGCGTATTACCGTACCATATGATTAAGTCGCGCCCGCCATCTTCAGGCTTGCAATAATAAAGCTCGCTTATGGGTGAACGGACACCACCCGCTTCAGTTGTCACTGCAAGGTCTTGAAAAGATGCAGAAACCACCTCGGCGAAGCGCTTAGCCTTCAGCTCATTAATAAGGTGTCGGCAGGCAATGTTAGCTACGAAGCCGATCCCTGGCAACCCCTCGATCAGTATGGGATCGTTGAGTTTCGGCATTTCACTAAATTCAATAGTGCAGACCATGAACTAGCTCCTTTACCTGAATGTGTTATTAGAGAAAACAAGTGAATATAAGTCTGCTCATTCTAAAGCTGCTCACGTGCACAATTGCCGCGCTAAGCCTAACATTTTTTATAATCGCTCAATAGTGATTGTGTAGGTTTGCAGATGAGCTTTGAAGTTAAAGATAAAGACTTGCTTGCAAGAATAGGTAGGCTGAAAACTAAAAGCGGGTTATTGGAGACTCCGCTTCTTTTTCCCGTAATAAATCCAAACATTCAGCTTGTTTCGCCGAGAAAGCTTAAGGAAACTTTCGGCTTCGAAGCCGTTATAACAAATGCTTACATCCTCAAAAAGCGATTCCATAACAAGCCAATAGAGCTTGGCCTACATAAATTCCTAGATTTCAACGGTGTCATCATGACGGATTCCGGCGCCTACCAAATCCTCGTTTACGGTAACGTTGACGTGAGCCAAGCAGAGATTGTTGAGTATCAGGAGGGTATAGGCAGCGACATAGCCACAATACTGGATATTCCCACAGGCTGGAGAATCGCAAAGAGCCAAGCCGCAAAAACAGTGGATGAAACCCTGCGGCGCGCCAAAGACTTCTTCAAAACCAAAACGCGCGAGGACATACTCTGGGTCGGGCCGGTTCAAGGCGGTCGCCATCTAGACTTGGTCGCAAGATCCGCTGTTGAAATGGGCAAGCTGCCATTCCATGTGCATGCGCTTGGAAGCCCTACCGAGGTCATGGAAAACTACCGTTTTGACGTGTTAGTAGACATGATCCTGACGGCAAAGCAGCATTTGCCCCTTGAGCGCCCTTTCCATCTCTTCGGCGCCGGGCACCCGATGATGTTCGCTTTAGCCGTAGCCTTAGGTTGCGACCTTTTTGATTCAGCCGCTTATGCCCTCTACGCCAGAGAAAACCGTTACATGACCGAAAACGGCACATGGCGACTTGATGAGCTTGATTTTTTCCCTTGCCAGTGCCCAAAATGCACAAGTGCAACGCCTAAGGCAGTTCTCGAAATGCCCGAAGCGGATAGAGCAGCTTTCTTGGCAGAGCATAATCTCTACGTATGCCAAGCCGAGTTAAAACGTATAAAACAAGCTATAAGAGATGGCCGCCTCTGGGAGCATCTTGAAATGCGCGCACACGCACATCCCGAGCTTCTCACTGCACTGAAAAAGCTGAAGAACTACACGGACTTTATCGCGGCGCATAGTCCCTCTGTGAAGCGCCGCGGCCTCTTCTTTTTCAGCTCCCTCAGCATCATAAGGCCAGAAGTTACTAATTATCGAAATCGCCTTTTCGAACGCTATTCTCCACCTGAAACTACGCGCGTGCTTCTGCTTTCGCCTCAAACCCGCAAGAAACCATTTCATAAAACACCAGAATACGCCAAGATACGAAAAGCGCTTCAGAATCTAGGCGAAGCCATCTCCAGTAGGGTGCATGTTTGCTTCTACGCGGCGCCTTTCGGAGTGGTTCCGCTGGAGCTAGACGAGGTTTACCCGCTGTCACAGCATGAAGTGGCCATGCCGCTTGACAAAGAGACAATTGAGTACGTGGCGAAACAAGTATCAGACTACATTATGCAGACCAGCTATGAGTCAGTAGTACTTCTTGATGACCCACAGCAATGGGGCAGCAAAGTTAAGAAGTACTGCGGTCGCTCATGTCTAAAAAAAGGCATCAAGTTTGAGCATGTAAACATCCGCGCTGAAGGAAGCAAAAACATTTTAACTCGTTTAGAGATGATTCTGCGCAAACATTTGAGCGAATAACCTTGATCCGCGCTGATCTGCACATCCACACCATCTATTCATATGACTCGTCAATCACGCCTAAGGCTCTCGTAGAAACGCTTGTGGCACACAACTCCGTAAAAGTCGCAGCCGTAACTGATCATGACAGCGTGGAAGGCCTCAGCATAACGCGAAAGCTCGCAGCTGCTTATCCAGACATCCTAATTATTCCAGGCGTGGAAATCAGCACTAGCGAAGGCGACACGCTCATTTTAGGCATAACAGAGCTGCCGCCCAAGCCGTGGACTGTGGAGGGCATCATTGACTTTGCACGCGAAAGCGGCTGCGTCTCCATAGCTGCGCATCCTTATCGCGAGTATGGCATGGGCGACTTGGCGCGTAACTACCACTTTGACGCTGTGGAAGTACTTAACGGCGCCTCTTCGCCGTTCGCTAACAAGCAGGCACATGAACTAGCTAGGCTAATGGGCTTACCTGGCGTGGCTGGCAGCGATGCGCATCAACCAACTGAATTATGCAATGTGTACACGGAAATTCAAGCAGGCTTGGATGTTGACGAGGTTCTGAACGCAATAAAAAAGGGCTTGGTAGTCACATATCCGAAATTGAAGTATTCAAGTTTCTGAATAACACTTATAGACTCATTTTAGAGGCATTTTCCCTATATTAGACATCATGAAAGCTTCGGCATATGAACGCCGTGTGTAACAAAATCGTAATGTTTGAGAAAGTACAATATAATAATATAGTGAACGAGTTTGTCGGGAATATTATTGTTACGTGAAACATGCAAGTTCAGAGTTTGACCTGAAGAGAAACAGGTAATAATACTTGAACTATTCAATGGCTACACTGAAATGGTTAAAGAATGTTTAAAATTTGTCATCTCGTTAGGTATTTCTTCCCGAAAGAGACTTCACGAAGCGGTATACAAAGAATTGAGAGCAAAGTATTCTGCTTATCCCTCACATTATATTTATACGGCTATAACGCAGACTCTGGCAATATTCAAGTCTTATAGGCGGCTTTCTAGAAAGAGAAAGAACGTTAGCCTTCCAAAAGTTGAGAACCTAAACAGCATTCTCTTGGATGATGCACATTTATTCTGGTTTAACTGGGGAAGCCTAAAGCTAGCTACGCATAGAGGTAATGTTGTGTTACCTTTTGAAGTTCATGTGCACTCAAAGAAGTTTAGGGGTTGGCAGGTTAAGGGCTCAAGGATTGTGCGGAAAGACGGCGCCTTCTTTCTGCATGCAACCTTCAAGAAGGCGGTTGAGGAGCGGCATACTGAAGGTGTATTAAGCATCGACATCAATGAGAAGAGCATAGACTTAGCAGTAATTAAGCCTGACAAGGTAAAGTTTATCAGGATAGACGTAATCGAGGCAAAGTACATCAGAGGCCGATATTTTAAGAAAAGAAGGCACATCCAACGTAAAACATCTGGGCATAAAAAAGTCGAGTTGTTAGCAAAATATTCTGGAAGGAAAAAGAGGCGAGTAAACGAGGTGCTCCATAAGTCTTCAAAATTTATAGCTCACATAATTGCAGAGGAGAATGTTAAGCCTGTAATGGAGGTGCTTACTAACATTAGAGAAGGTATACGATTTAACAGGAGATTGAATAGAAGGCTACATAGCCTTCCTTTCAGGAAGATTCAGTTTTATGTTTCATACAAGTCAATGGAACGAGGTCTACAACCAGAATATGTTAAAGCTAACAACACGTCTAGGACGTGCCCGATATGTGGCGAATTGAATAAGCCGAATGGCCACGTTTTCAAATGCAAGAGATGTGGGTTCCACGCGGATAGACACTTGGTTGCAGCTTGGAACATAGCAATGAAACTTCCGATGTGCCGTCCTTTACCGTTGGCGGCGAAAGTCCTCAATGAACCTCAAGTAATAGAGGTTAGAGGAAGGGATTAAAATCTATGAACCCCACAATGGTCGTTACATTTTTAAAAGAGCACAACAGTTTCATGATTACTTGAAAGTAACTGTAAAATGAAAAAGGATTGGTAATAGTTGCAGATTGGATTTCTCGGCGGGACCCGCGAAGTTGGAAGAATAGGCATTGCTGTTAAGTCCAAGAAAACTCAGGTTCTGCTGGACTACGGTGTAATGCTTGACCACGAACCAGGCTTCCCCATGCATGTGCCGCCCAAAGAAGTGGATGCGCTGATTCTTACCCATAGCCACCTCGATCACTCAGGCGCACTCCCACTTTTTTATATCCAAAATAAAATTCCCTTATACACGAATAGGCTTAACTTGGAATTAACGCAGATCCTAATTCAAGATTTCATCAAGCTTTCTGGCTACTATCTACCCTTTGAATACCTTGAATTAAAAACTATGATGCAATGCAATAGGCATTTGGATTTTGGTGTTGAGGAAAAAGTAGGTGATATTAGCTTTCAGCTTTTTAACGCTGGGCACACGCCTGGAAGCGCCCAAGTGCTAATCGAAGCAGATGGCAAAAGGCTTCTTTATACGGGCGATTTTAATATTGTTGACAGCAAGCTTTTGGCTGGCGCCGCCATGGACTACGGCGATTTGGACGCTGTAATTATTGAAAGCACCTATGCAAACGAGGATCATGAGGACCGTGCGGCGTTGGAGAAGCGTTTTGTGGAATCCGCCATCGACGTAGTGGAGCGTGGTGGCACCGTTTTTGTTCCTGCATTCGGTGTTGGCAGATCGCAAGAAATCGCCTGTGTTTTGACTGCGCACCATTTTGAGTATCCCGTCTTCCTGGATGGCATGGCCCGGGAGGCAAGCAGAATAATAATGGATCATAAAGAGTTCCTAAGAGACCCTAAGCTGTTTATGAATGCTATGCACTCGGTTGAGTGGGTGGATGGCTGGCGTGATCGCCGGAAAGCTGTTAAAACCCCTGGCGTAATTATCTCAACTGCTGGTATGCTAAAGGGCGGGCCCGCGAGCTTTTACATATCAAAAATTGGGAAGAAAGCCAGTAACGCTATTTTCCTAGTCAGCTATCAGCTTCCTGGAACTCCGGGTAGAGAGCTTCTAGAAAAAGGCGTATGCACAATTGACGGTAAGGTGCGTAAGGTAAAAGCGCATTACGAGCACTTTGACTTCTCCTCTCACTGCGGCGCCAGTCAGCTTCGTGAAGCGTTGCGGCGGCTGGGCGGCAAACCTAAAGTTTTCGTCGTTCACGGCGAGGAGGGCAATTGTGAGCTTTTGGCGAATTGGGCTAAATCCGAGCTTGGCTTAGACGCCGTAGCGCCACGGACAGGCGACGTCTTCGAAGTTTAGGGCCTTGTCATGAAAATTGGCATCTTGCCCATAGCAAATGTAGACTCGGCTATACTGGCGGAAATTAAAGAGAAGCTGCCGCTCATTTTCCCTAATACTGCGTGCGTGATATTGAATGAGGTTCCTCTGAAGGCTGAATATTTCAACAGAAAACGCCAACAGTACAGTTCCCATGCCATTTTAAACGCACTCAAGAGTTTCGCCGCTAAAAAGCTTGATTTACACCGTGTTTTAGGCGTTGTGGACGCCGACCTTTATGTTCCAGAGTTAAATTTTGTTTTTGGAGAGGCCCACTGCCCGGGAAAAGCCGCGCTAATCTCGCTCTGGCGTCTAAGGCCTGAATTTTACGGCGACGCATCTGACATGACGCTTTTTTCCTCGCGGGCACTGAAAGAAGCGGTGCATGAGCTTGGGCACACGCTTGGCTTGCGGCACTGTAGCCGCACCTCCTGCGTCATGTACTTCTCCAACTCCATCCTCGATACTGACCGGAAGCAAAGCTTATTCTGTGAGCAATGCTATCTGCATGTTACAATAAGCATCGCACAGTTGGAGTGAAACATCTTGACTGAGAAATTTACCGCGCAAGCCGTGTATCTGCTGCCTGTACTAGCCAGCTTACTTGTCGGTCTTGGCAGCAGTGCTCTTTTTCTCACGCGCCCAGTGCCGCCTATCACCGTTACGCCATTTCCTGAAGAAAACGCCGCGGGGCTATTTGGCAACGCCGCCTACTTCGTTGTTCTCGTCGCCATAAGCGCCGCCATCTTCTACGTCCTGCTTAAAAGAAGAAATCTGAAAATAATCACGTTCATCATAGCCTTTGCCCTAACAGCGGCGGTCCTGCTGCTATCCGTCATCTATCTGTCATTACTTTTCGCCTTGGCTTCAGGCTTAAAATTTCTGGTTTTGCCGCTTTCCATAACCATAGCAGTCATCTTCGACCTCGCCGTTTTCCGCTTAGGCGGCAAAGCACGCAACATCGCAGTCATCTGCCTAGGCGGAGCGCTAGGCGCGTTCTTCGGAAACTATGTTCCCTTCTTAAGCGCAACACTGATTCTCCTCTTCTTGGCAGTTTACGATGTCTTCGCGGTTTACTATGGCCCAGTGGGCAAAATAGCCCATTTAGGACTTGAAAAGCTTCATGGCTTAAGCTACTCCTTCAAGGACATGCAGATGGGCCTAGGCGACCTAGTCTTTTACTCCATGCTTGCGGCAAGCATGCTCTTCAACTTCGGCTTACTTTCCAGCATAAGCTCACTGGCCGGTATCTTAGCCGGCGCCTACCTAACGCTCGTAATGCTTGAGAAAAAAGGAATGTTTCCAGGCTTGCCATTTCCAATAGTTTTAGGGCTTATCAGCGGCATGCTCACATCATTTTTACTATAAACAGTTTCCAACAAGCTTGTAGACAATAGTTGTTGAAGCGCATTTACTGCAAAGCTAAAAAGGCAAGCTTGCCTATCACACTACAAAAACTATAGTTTGGAGGAAAACGCGATTGTTTGACGCCAAAAAATTCATTGAAAACTCATTAAAAGAAATTCGGAAAATGGTCGGCGACCGCAAGGTGATTTCCGCCTGTTCAGGCGGTGTTGACAGCACCGTAACCACTGTCATAGTGCACAAAGCAGTTGGCGACAAAATGCTGGCCGTATTTATAGATGACGGCTTAAGACGCGAAGGCGAACCAGAATTCGTCGTAAAAACACTCAAGGGCTTAGGCATCAAAACCCGATACATAGACGCTAAAGCCGAGTTTTTCGCGGCGCTGAAAGGGAAAACGGACGCTGAAGAAAAGCGGAAGGCCTTCCGCGATATATTCTACAAAACCCTAGGCAAAGCCGCTAAGGAAGAAAAAGTTGAATTAATCGCACAGGGCACCATCAAAGCTGATGTTGTGGAAACTGTTCAGGGAATAAAATCTCAGCATAACGTGCTGGAGCAAATAGGCATAAACCCCAAGATTTACGGCTACAAAATTCTTGAGCCGCTAAAAGAGCTTTTCAAGCCTGAAGTCCGCCAAGTAGCTCGCGAACTAGGCTTGCCACCGGAAATCTCCCAAAGAATGCCCTTTCCCGGTCCAGCCTTGTCGCTGCGAGTTCTCGGCGAAGTAACCCCAGAAAGAGTCGCCATCGTCCGCAAGGCAACCCAAATTGTGGAGGAGGAAACTCGAAAGCTGGGAACCTTTCAGAACTTCACTGTGCTCCACAGTGATAAGGCAACTGGGATAAAGGGTGGCAAGAGAGTCTACGGAGACATCATCACCGTCCGAATAGTCGAGTCAACGGATGCCGTAACCGCCAAAGCCCACGAAGCGCCCTACACTGTGCTTAAGCGCATTGCCCAGCGGATAACAAGCGAAATTCCCAGCGTTGTCAGATGCCTCTACGACATAACGGACAAGCCGCCAGCCACCATAGAATTCGAGTAATCTCCTATCAAAACATTCTCCTTTCATTTTTGCAGCGCTTGAAGTTGAAATAAAAAATGGGAAATTCTGTTTTGGCTTTAGATTAGGGCAGCGCCGAATATGGCTATGCCCAAGATTATCCCAATTATCACCGCTATTACTATCCAGATTAGTATCACCACTATCGCTATCGCAAACGCCCGCAACCAGCCCGTGTCAAAGAAATGCTTCACAAGGGCCAGCCAAATAAAGAGCACAATCAAGGATGCAAGTAACCCTGAAAAGAAATACTGGAAGACACCGCCGATTACTGTTCCAAGAACTACAATCCAGATGGCATCCGTAAACTTTGCCTTATCTTTCCCCGCTAAGAGCCGTCCTGAAATCCACAGAACCGGCGACAGAATAATTATGTTAACTATCAAATGTATCAACAGCGCATCCAAATTAACTGCCATTTCTATCCCTTTACATAATTTATCTGCCATTCCTATTTAAAATCTTTTGAAATCTGCAATGCACTACTGAATAGTTATAAGTTCGATGCATCAAAGACGTTTCAATGCTACTCATTACCTTTTTCCATTTCATCTATTGAAATGGCTACTTTACATTTCTGTAGCAAATCTGTATCTTGTGTTACGAGTTTTAGCCCATGTTTTTCTGCGATGTATGCATATGAGGCATCATAGAACGTAAGTTTTCTTTCCAAAGCTATCGCCAGTACATCGGCGATGGAATCGAACCCCATTTTTCGAAGAGGTTGTATTACTTCAGAGAAAATAGTCGCTACCCTTATGGGATTCTTGAGTTTCCTCCGTAGAGCTTCTCTATATAAAACATTTCCAATCTCATATTCGGTAAGAACGCTTATGGAGCACTCATCTATGTTAAAAGGTTTGCCGGAGATAAGTAAAGGATAAAGTGCTGATGTATCTATCAGATATTTACATTTCACTTCTCGTTGCTTTGACATCCTCTGCCCACTCTTCAGGAGTAATATCCATTAACTCCTTGAGTTCTTCCGCGATTTTCTGTGCTTTTGCTTTCCTTTCAGAAACAAGTTCTTCAAGAGTTTTTTCCACCGCGGACTTTAGGTCGATGCCTAATTTTTCAGCTTCTTGCTTCAGACTTTTTTTTATTCTTACTGATAACACTTCAGTCATAATTCTGTCCTCAGTATACACATCAACTAAAATGTATACAAATGCATAATATAAGATATATGGTTATCTATGTGTCTATCCAGAAAAATGCAATAATTAGTTAGCCCTGACCATGCCCTCAGATCAAAAGCCGAATCTGCCTTTCTTGTGCTTAACTTCTTCGTTGAATTCTTCTGCCAGCTGCTCTAGCAAAGCGCGTTGCCTCGGCGTTAGCCTTTCTGGAACGGTGATTCCAACACGCACTAGGAGGTCGCCTCTGCCGTAGCCTCTAAAGCGCGGCATGCCCTTGCCTTTCAAGCGAATAATCTCGCCGGGCTGCGTGCCAGGTCGTATGTGCACCGTGGTCGGCCCATCTAATGTGGGCACTGTGACTTCTGCGCCGAGAGCTGCCTGTGGATAACCAATAGTCAACACATACCATAAGTCGTCTCCTTCCCGCATGAACAGCTTGTGCGGTGCGATGTGGACGAGCACATAGAGGTCGCCTGGTTCTCCGCCGTTGGGAGCCATTTCGCCTTCGCCTCTGAGCCTAAGCTGGTAACCCTCGTCTATGCCAGCTGGGATTCTCACGCTTATCTTTCGACGCTTCTTAACAAGCCCTGTGCCGTGGCAGTTCTTGCAAGGCGAATCTATTATCATGCCCTTTCCATGGCATGTGTTGCATGGCGTAACTTGCACGTACATGGCAAAGCTGCTTCTTCGTGTGTGCTGCACTTTTCCGGTGCCATTGCAGGTTGGGCATGTACGTGGCGTCGTGCCTGGGCTTGCGCCTGAGCCGCCGCAGACATCGCATTTCTCGGTTCTCGGCACCAAAATTTCCTTCTCTGTGCCTTTCGCCGCTTCCTCCAGTGTTATCTCCAACTCGTAGACAAGGTCTTCTCCGCGATTGATTCTCTCTCCAAAGCTGCCTTCGCCAAATCCGCCGAAGAAGGTGCGGAAAAAGTCGCTGAAGCCTAAATCGCGGAATATGGACTCGAAGTCTACGCCGCGGAAGATGTCTTCTGTTGTGTAGCGCTGGTCAAATCCCGCGTGGCCAAGCAGGTCATACTGCCGTCTTTTCTCGTCGTCGGACAGAACCGCATAAGCCTCAGAGATTTCCTTGAACTTTTCCTCGGCGTCAGGCGACTTGTTCCTGTCTGGGTGATACTGCATCGCCAGTTTCCTGTAGGCATCCTTAATCTCCTCTTTAGTAGCGTTTCTGGAAACGCCGAGAATCTCGTAGTAATCTCTTTTTTCAGGCATCGCGCTTTACCGCTAAATTCGAAATGTAGCATGTTGGTCAAAACTGTTTCGGCGGCTACTTCACCTTGTAATCATTGGAGTCCACAACTTTGCTCTTGTCCGCTGAGCCTGCCGCACCTTCAGCACCCGCGCCCGCTTGTCCCGGCTGACCTTTCTGCTTGGCGTATTCGGCTGCTGCCTGCTTATAGATGACTGTGCCAACTTCCTGAAGCACCTTCTGAAGCTCCTCCGTCTTCGCTTTTACCTTTGCCATGTCATTGCTGGCTAAAGCGTCTTTCAACGCTGTTACGGCAGCATCTATTCTGCCTATCTGCTCCTGCGTCAGCTTGTCTGCTAAGTCTTTTTTGGTTTTCTCCGCTGTGTAAATGAGGCTGTCCGCGTTGTTCCGCAATTCAGCTTCTTCACGTTTCTTACGGTCCTGCTCAGCGAACTGCTCCGCCTCTTTGATGAGGCGTTCTTTTTCCTCTTTAGTCAGCTTCGTGGATGCCGTTATCGTGATTTTAGCTTCTTTTCCGGTTCCTAGATCCTTAGCGGTTACGTTAAGTATGCCGTTCGCGTCAATGTCGAAGGTAACTTCTATCTGCGGTACACCCCTAGGCGCCGGCGGGATACCTGTCAAATGGAACATTCCAAGTGATACGTTATCCGCCGCCATCGCCCGCTCGCCCTGCAGCACATGAATTGTAACCGTGGTTTGGAAGTCTGCTGCCGTGGTGAAAATCTGGCTGCGCCTTGTTGGTATGGTCGTGTTTCGTTCAATTATTTTTGTGAACACGCCGCCTAGTGTCTCTACACCCAGCGAAAGCGGCGTAACATCAAGCAGGAGCAGGTCTGTTACTTCGCCAGTGATTACTGCACCTTGTATTGCTGCGCCGACGGCGACACATTCCATTGGGTCAACACCGCGCTCCACAGGCTTGCCCATTATCTGCTCCACAAACCGCTGCACAAGTGGCATCCGCGTCATGCCGCCGATGAGAATTATTTTGTCGATGTCCTTTGGTGTTAGCTTGGCGTCCTCCAGCGCCTTCATAATTGTTCTGCCCGTCTTCTCGATTACGGACTGCGCTAAGGCTTCCAGTTTGGCGCGAGTAAGCGTCAGATGCAAGTGCTTGGGTCCTGTGCTGTCTGAGGCGATGAATGGCAAATCAATGTCCGTGCTCATTAACGTGGATAATTCAATCTTCGCTTTCTCCGCTGCTTCCTTCAGCCTTGTCATAGCCATCTTATCGCCAGATAAGTCAATGCCCGTTTGCCGCTTGAATTCCTCGATGATGTCGTCCATGATGGCTCTGTCCACGTCCATGCCTCCGATTTGCGTGTCGCCGCTGGTGCTGAGCACTTGGAAAACGCCTTTGCCGAAATCCATCACAGTAACATCATGCGTTCCGCCGCCGAAGCTAAAAACCAAAATCTTCATTTCCTTATCCAGCTTGTCCACGCCGTAGGCGAGGCATGCCGCAGTAGGCTCATTAAGAATGCGTAGTACTTCGAAGCCTGCGATTTCGCCGGCGTCTTTTGTGGCTTGCCGCTGGTTATCGTCGAAGTGCGCTGGGACAGTGATGACTGCCTTGCGTATCGGCGTGCCCAGATATGTTTCCGCGTCCCGCTTGATCTTCTGCAATATAAACGCGGAAATCTGCTGCGGCGTATACTCCTTTCCGAAAACATTCACCTTATAATTGGTTCCCATTTTCCGCTTTATTTCAAAAATTGTTCCTTCTGGATTAGCAGCTGCTTGCCGCTTTGCTGGTTCACCGACAAGCAACTGCCCATCTTTTGTGAAGGCAACCACAGACGGAAACATTTTTCCCGCCATGGTTGGGCCTTCAGCGCTTGGAATAACGATTGCTCTGCCACCTTCGAAAATAGCGGCAGCAGAGTTTGTAGTACCTAAGTCAATACCCAATACCTTTTCAGTTGATTTGGTGCTGCTCATGCTTATCAGCCTCCTTTTGTGATTTAGGTGACTTTGAAACTTTAACGATGCTGGGTCTAATCACTTTTCCCTTCATTCTATAACCTCTTCTTACTTCTTCAACCACAACATTCTCTTCAACATCATCTTGCTCTACAGTGGCAACAACTTGATGGCAAGAGGGATCGAAAGCTTTGCCCTTCTCGCACTCTATAGGGGAAACGCCTTCTTGCTCAAGAACTTTTCGCAGCTTCTTCAGCGTCATCTGCACGCCCTCAATAAGTGACTGCGCTGAATTGGCCGATTGCGCTGTTTTAAGCGCCATTTCCAACTCGTCCTGAACATCTAATAACTGAACAACAAGGCGTTCTGTGCAGTAATTTTTAACCTCCTCGATTTGGCGGTCAACACGCTTCTTAAGATTTTCAAAGTCTGCTTGCAAATACTTGAGCCGTCTTAAATACTCCTCTGAACGCTTCTTCTCCGCTTCCAAGAGATTCTGAAGATCTGCTGTCTGCTCTTTAGATTCATCCGCCATCAAAGCCGCCCCCGCTGTTAAATTTCCTAGAAATGAATTAGCTTTTTACAGACAGAAATATAAGTTTCGCTCATTTTTAAACGTAAAATGCAACATTCTCTTCCAAATATTTCGTTTTCAATTTTTAATTCTTTGACCCTAACTCATGAAGTGTCTTGCCATATACTTCTATGTCGATTCTAAATCCTGCTTTCAAAAGATCCTCAATAATCTTGGTTGCCTCGTTTTTTGTTATTACTCTTTGTTTGCAGGCTTGGATTACAACGCTACATGTTCCAATTGGCGTTACGTTAAGCATTTTTGATGCTTGTCTTGCTGCTTTATCGTCGAGTATAAAGTATTTTGCTTTGAGCTGTTTGCATAATTTGAGAGCTTCTCTTTCTCCTAAACCAAGTTTCGTGTTTGTGTCTAAGAAATGATATTCTCTGTTTATCTCCGGTTTTATCTGTTCCTTAATAAGCCAGTTTCCAACGGCTTTTTCAATGATGTATGCATCACTTATATTGAGTGCTTTGCCTTGGCTTACCGTTTCTTCAAAAACCGCGTTAGGAATATAAACTTCCCCAAAGACTTTTCTGAGAATGTTTAACCTTCCTATTTTCGCTAGATAAATGAGGGGTGTTGAGTTTGAAACGACGATGTACTGTTTATTTTTGCTCAAGCGCCTTCAAATCCTCTTCTATATCGTCAATGCCATACTGGAGGTTAACTTTCTTTTGTGATAGCAAGTCAATAATTTCCCAGATTGATATTTCAGCGATTTCCGCGGCCCTTGAAAGGGTTATCTGGCCATCTCTATATAATTCTAAGGCTTTCTTGAGTTTCCATTCACGTGCGTAGTGCTCTACAGCCTTCTCAAGAATAGTTGACTTATCTACTTTTTCTTCCTTAGCTATTTCCTCTACAAGTCTAGCTTTTTCTTTTGGTAGCCTTGCAGACACAACTTCAGTCATTTCAACTAAACCGCCGTATACAATATAAAACGATGTTTACACATTTAAACCTTTCCGCATATTAAAACTTGGTAAAAAAGCTAGCCCCATGGCTTCTAAGTCATATTTCCACAAAATACCCCAATAGAACAGAGCCTGCATTTTATACACTCTTAAACGCTTAGTTGGGATTCTATGCTCTTTTGATTGATTAGGAAAAAGCTAAATTTACGGCAGCCATTAACTCTTTAAATTAACTAGTACACTGATCCTTCTCGTTGAAGTTAAAAAAGGATTGTATTCAAGCGAAAAGGAGACAAGCAGTTGCGTGGTAACCCACTGAGCATAAACATCGCTGGTCTACAACTCAAAAACCCTGCTATTTTGG
>JAWCNL010000008.1:0-93803 GCA_038848695.1 Bathyarchaeia archaeon | reverse complement strand
CTTGCATCTGAAGGCTTATGACCATTTACGTATTTTCCCCAAAGATGCTTTCAATTCCCTTTACTTGGGATTTTCTCTTGCATCTTCCTTGCCACCAAAGTATCGTTGTAGGCTCGCACGCTACTTTCAATTCCCTTTACTTGGGATTTTCTCTTGCATCTCAGTGTGATTGATCCAGAGAGGTTTGCTAGGTGTCTAGCTTTCAATTCCCTTTACTTGGGATTTTCTCTTGCATCGCAGATTAACGCCTGCGCCCGTGAACTCGGCTATCGCTACTTTCAATTCCCTTTACTTGGGATTTTCTCTTGCATCAGTTAAGCTAATAGCGCTAGCAAAGCGTGCGGCACAGCTCTTTCAATTCCCTTTACTTGGGATTTTCTCTTGCATCTCCAGAGTTTGCAGGCAAATATGCTCCAGTCGAAATTCCCTTTCAATTCCCTTTACTTGGGATTTTCTCTTGCATCGTATTCACCTTAGCCTGATATGCATCATCTGCATACGCTACTTTCAATTCCCTTTACTTGGGATTTTCTCTTGCATCTCAGTGATAACCTCTGCGGTAACTAACGCCTTAGCAGGATCTTTCAATTCCCTTTACTTGGGATTTTCTCTTGCATCATATCCTAAGTTTACCCAAAAAGTCGCGCTCTCTAACAACTTTCAATTCCCTTTACTTGGGATTTTCTCTTGCATCAAATCATCAAAATCGCATGTTTTGACATCATCATCTGCTCTTTCAATTCCCTTTACTTGGGATTTTCTCTTGCATCCTTAACGCCCTCGTCCCCTTCCTGGAGCAAGGAACGCTACTTTCAATTCCCTTTACTTGGGATTTTCTCTTGCATCATTACCACCGGGTACTTATCCGCTATCGCCTCGGCAAGACCTTTCAATTCCCTTTACTTGGGATTTTCTCTTGCATCGATACACAAAAACGCTCTAGTCTTTAAAAGCAATATATACTTTCAATTCCCTTTACTTGGGATTTTCTCTTGCATCGCAAGCAGCAACATTCATCATATATCAAGACGCAACTCTCACTTTCAATTCCCTTTACTTGGGATTTTCTCTTGCATCTGTCGTTTCCCATTTTCCAGCCTCACTAATGCCTACAGCTTTCAATTCCCTTTACTTGGGATTTTCTCTTGCATCGACAGCCTATTTTTTTCCTGTAGCATGCAGTGAACATAGCTTTCAATTCCCTTTACTTGGGATTTTCTCTTGCATCGCTTAAACAGCAAATAGTCTTCGCCGTTATAGCCAGCTGCTTTCAATTCCCTTTACTTGGGATTTTCTCTTGCATCATGTTACAGATGGCAATGGCACGGCTATCGTTAAGTTTACTTTCAATTCCCTTTACTTGGGATTTTCTCTTGCATCTACAAGATAACGAGCCATCCTTATTCAGCCTAACAGTATCTTTCAATTCCCTTTACTTGGGATTTTCTCTTGCATCAAGATCCAACGTTAACCTACAACACATAGACCTAATCTTTCAATTCCCTTTACTTGGGATTTTCTCTTGCATCCAGATTACTCCGATATATCCGTATCTGTCCAGGCGGATTCTCTTTCAATTCCCTTTACTTGGGATTTTCTCTTGCATCTGCTGTGGAGTGTATGGGAGGGAAGGTTGTTGGAGACTGCCTTTCAATTCCCTTTACTTGGGATTTTCTCTTGCATCGCAATCTAAACAATGTCCGTCGTAAACTTGCCAAAAAAAAACTTTCAATTCCCTTTACTTGGGATTTTCTCTTGCATCGCACGCTCCAACCGCAAACCATGCCATAAAAAATGAGTACTTTCAATTCCCTTTACTTGGGATTTTCTCTTGCATCGTAGCCGCCAGCTTAGAAGTATGGGCCGCGAAATTGCCGCTTTCAATTCCCTTTACTTGGGATTTTCTCTTGCATCGAAGAATTGGAAAGTGAAAACGATGAAAGTGACACAACCTTTCAATTCCCTTTACTTGGGATTTTCTCTTGCATCGAGCGAATTTATGCATGGATTCCACAAGTATTAACTTGGCTTTCAATTCCCTTTACTTGGGATTTTCTCTTGCATCTTAGCGGAAGGTGCAACATGGGCAAGTCGCAAGAATGACAACTTTCAATTCCCTTTACTTGGGATTTTCTCTTGCATCGTCATATGCGCCGCCTATGGTGGTTTTCCACAGCCAGCATTCTTTCAATTCCCTTTACTTGGGATTTTCTCTTGCATCACTGCAGCAACTGCTCCCGCTGCTGCCGCAGCAATAATCCTTTCAATTCCCTTTACTTGGGATTTTCTCTTGCATCGAAAAGTTTTCCTGAGCCTGAAGCCTACTTCCAGTTCAACTTTCAATTCCCTTTACTTGGGATTTTCTCTTGCATCAAATATCTGAAGAAGGAAAGCTTGATATAAATAATATAGCTTTCAATTCCCTTTACTTGGGATTTTCTCTTGCATCTTATTCCGCTTTCCAAGTTTGCCCGAGTGCAGAACATAACTTTCAATTCCCTTTACTTGGGATTTTCTCTTGCATCAAGAATAATGTTTATTTCAGAATGCAACTGGCATTGATACTTTCAATTCCCTTTACTTGGGATTTTCTCTTGCATCATTAGCCGAAAAATCGCAGAGTTACACGGTGATAATGCACTTTCAATTCCCTTTACTTGGGATTTTCTCTTGCATCTGCGTCGCCAAGTTTGAGCCTAAGCACTTCATTGGCACGCTCTTTCAATTCCCTTTACTTGGGATTTTCTCTTGCATCATGTCGAACCGCTACCCGCAGTTATGCTTATGGTGTCTACTTTCAATTCCCTTTACTTGGGATTTTCTCTTGCATCCGACCCGCGCTTTGGCGTTATTTGCCAAAGGACGTCTCCATCTAACTAATTTTGGATATGTATGCTCGATTATTATTGGAATGTAATTTAATTTATAAAGATAATCGAAGAAAACCCGTTTGGTGGTTGGACAGAGTGTACTTTCTGTCTGACATTGAGCATAAACAGTTGCTCTATCAACTTTTGCCTACTGCCCGAGAAGTAGGAGTCAGCCGGGAGTTAAGAGGCTGGAACTGGCATCAGCCACCATTAAAGCCCTACTTTGATAACGTAAAGTTACCAATGTACGAGGTATGCTCAAAATACTGCCCAACAAACCGTGACGTATACCTTCGGCATATAGAAAAAGTGTACCCTGCCCCAAGCTCGAGGATGGCGCTGGGTAAACTGTTCCACGGCGTGGTAAGCGACAGCTTGCAAGCATTTCTTCAACGCCGGGAGCTCAGTTTTGAGTCGTGGTGGCAAAAAGTTAGGTGGCAGGAGATTGCTGAAAAGCCTGAGAACGTTATTGAACCTTGTAGGAAAGTTTGGGAATTCATGCAGAAAATGTGTGAGGCCAAGCTGGCGGAAGTTTCCTGCCAGCAGATTCATGCTTCTGAGTTGGATTTAATTTCTTCCGCTGTGCCCTTTCTTGTTGAGCACAGAATCTCGGGGGAGCTACTCGGATTAAGCGATGTTCTCAGCGTGGACTGCTATGATTATCTTAGAGCAATAATTTTTGATTTGAAAGTAACAAGTGTGAAAGAAGAATGGCATAGGCTTTATTCTGTTGGTTACGCTTTGGTGTTTGAAAGTGTTCATGAAGTGCCAGTTGACATCTGCTGCACTGTCTACCTAAACGTCGAGGGCGATAAGATAAGTATCCAGAAAGACATGTTTTTTGCGAATGACGAGCTGAGGCAGTGGTGGATCGAAGAACGAGACAAGAAGTTAGAGATTGTGGCTGAAAGAAAAGATCCAGGGAAACCTGAACGTTCACAGTGTAAAGAGTATTGTCAGTTCTATGGCGTCTGTTATGGGTAGGCGCCTCTGCAGGGGCGATTTTGATGAAGATTTTTCTGGATGATTTCGGCATTTTCTTGGGGCGAAAAAGAAATCGGTTTATCTTGAAAAAAGCAGGTGAATCCAAAGAGATTGTGGCAGATGATGTGGATTCGATTATTTGCTGTTCTTCAGGGGTTGCTTTTTCTTCAAGCGCTTTAGACTTGGCTGTGGAGAATAATATTCAGGTTGTCTTTGCACGGTATAGTGGTTGGCCTTATGCTGTTTTGATGCCTGCTTCTATGACTGGTTCTGTTAGAGCCCGCAGAGAGCAGTTCATTGCCTACAATGATGTGCGAAGCTTAGTTTTGGCTAAAAAATTCATTGCGGGAAAACTTGGTAATCAAGCTAATTTTCTGAAGCTGATGGCGAAGAATAGACGGCAGACTGACCCAAAATTGGCTGAGAGGTTATACGAGGCAGGTAAGCTGATTGATGAAGTGAACGAGCGAATAAGCAGAGAGCAGGGGTCGCGAATTGATGAGAAGCGCCAGCAGCTGATGAATTTGGAGGCTGAAGGTGCAAGGTTATATTGGGATTCAATTAGACAGATTTTGCCTCCAGAGTTAGGCTTCATTGGAAGAGAGACTCGCGGCGCACGTGACCCTTTTAATGCTATGTTGAATTTTGGTTATCAGACTATTCTTTTTCCTGAAGTTTGGAAGGCAGTCAGCTACGCGGGCTTGGATTTCTACGCTGGGTACCTGCATGCTGACAGGCCTGGGAAACCTTCTCTTGTTTTGGATTTGATGGAGGAGTTTCGTCAACAGCTTGTAGACAGGACGTTAGTGGGGCTGATTACAAAGAATGTTATAAAGCCTAATGAGATTTTGGCTACTGATGCTGTTGAAGAAGGACGGGTTTTAAGCAAGGATGTGATTAAGATTTTGTTAGAGAGCTTTCAGGAGCGCTTGGATTCTGAAGTGATGTTTAATGGCCAGAAAGGTTCTTTGAAAAGTTTTATTTATTCTCAAGCGCGCTGTGTAGCTCGCTTTCTTTTGAGAGAATCTGATTATGTGCCTTTCTGCTTGGGATGGTGAAGGCATGTGCGGTATATCGTTATCTACGATATTACGGACGATAATCTGCGAGCTTTAGTTGCTGAAACTTTGAAAGATTATGGTTTACAGCGTATCCAGTATAGTGCATTTATTGGTAGTCTGCGTAGGGATGAGTTGAATAGTTTACTTGTGGATTTGAAGAATCTGATTAAGGATTTGATGGAGAACGTGCAGTTGTACCCTGTTTGCGACACGTGTTTTAAAGGGCGGAAAGAGGTAGGTAAACCGAAAAGGTACGAGTTGAAGGAAGAGAAAGATAAGATAGTGTATTTCTGAGTCGCAGAAGGTTTATGTATGCATTTGACATCTTTTGTATACGGTGAACGTGTTGACGCTTAAACCTTTAGCAGTAAGAATACCTGAGGAAATCGAGAAGGAAATCCTCGAAGTGGTCGAGCGTGCAAAGTTGGACAAGGCCACGGTTGTTAGGAACCTTCTCGAGTTAGGAATTGCAGAGTGGCGGAAGCAGACGGCTCTGGAATTACTGCGAGAGGGGAAGGTGACGTTTGCCAAAGCTGCTGAAGTGGCCAAACTTTCGCTGTGGGAGTTTGCTGATCTGGTAAAGCAGCATAATGTGGAATGGGTTAGATTTACGCCTGAAGAAGTCGAGAATGAGTTTAATGCTGCGTCGGCGGCGAAGCACCAGTGAAGCTGCTTGTCTTCAATTCCACGCCACTGATTTACTTGGCTAAAGTTGGATTGAGCAAGGTTCTGGGAGATTTGCCAGATGAAAAGGTGACATCGCCTGAGGTTAAGCGGGAAGTTGTGGATGAGGGAAAGAGCAAGGGCGTCCCTGACGCGGTTGTCTTAGAGAAACTCTTCAGCAGTAACGTGTTTCGTGTTGTTGAGCCTGAGGACAAGGAGTTTTTGTCGAGGTTGTTGCGCACAAGAGGGCTTCACGTGACTGATGCGGAGGTTTTGGCTCTTGCTCGAGAGTTGGATGGTTTGGCTGTAGTGGATGATGAAGTAGCGAGGAAGACTGCAAAGATTTATGGAATCGCGTATGCGAGCACACCATATGTTTTAGTGAGGGCGGTTTGCGAGGGGATTATGAGCAAAGAAAGGGCTAAACGGGCGGTGAATGAGATGGTCTTTGCTGGCTGGCGATGCAGCGTGGAGACGTATGCGCAGATTATGGCGATTTTAGAGAAGGTTTAGGATTGAGTAAGTATAAGGACGGCTGGGTGAAGCAGAAGCTGCCCCTATCTGATGTTGCGGAAGAGTTTGTTTCTGTTACTGATATTAAACATTATGTTTATTGTCCGCGTTTGGTGTATTTTGACCGTGTTTTGCATGCGCAGCCTATTTTTGGTTCGCAGCAGGAAGAAGGCAAGGAGCAGCATGAGGACTATGTGCGGCGAGAGCTCCGGCGTAAGGACGCAGTTTACTATTCGCCTGATTTTATTGGCGCGGAGAAGCTACTGTTTGTTTCGCTCAATTCGCCTAAGCTTGGATTGCAGGGAAACGTGGATTGCATAATTAAGACTGCAAAGGGCGAGTACATTCCTGTGGAGTATAAAAATATGAGTTCTGACAGGGGCAGAGTACGCATGGATCATAGGTATCAGCTTGTGGCTTATGCATTGCTTATTGAGGAGTGCTTTGGCACGGTGGTTAAGCGAGGTTTTGTGAATTATATTGCGGAAGAATTAATCTTGAGGGTTGAGATTACACCATCCATGAAGAGTTATGTTAAGCGAATTTTGGGACACATTAAACGGATAATACGGGATGAAAAGCTACCGCCCATTCGCGTTGGCAAACACAAATGCCAAGGAGGATGTGGCCACAAACAAACATGCCAACAACAATAAGCATTCTACAACCGACGATATATTGTGCAGTTCTTGTCTTTTTTCTCTATCTCTATCGGAAAAATGTAGGGTTTCAAGGTTATTTCGCCTTTTTTTAGTTTTTGCTCTGAAAACGGATTTACTGACTCGAATGTTGCTTTTTCGGTAAAGTCAGATAGCAAGAAGACTATTCCGTTTGTAGGTTTTGCCTGTTCTTTTACTGGATTAGCACAGCGGGATATATTTGGCTCGGCAAAGTTACTTTCTAAACAAGTGCAGATAGAGTCAGATGTTCCAAAGTATTGTATGTTTCTTAAAATAGCACGCACTTCTTCTGCAGTTACTTGAGGTATTTCAATATATATTGTAATGGGGCCACTGTAGAGTATGTATTCGCGTATGCCAAATGTTGATTCAAAGCTTTCTGTAAGCGTTCCCCATGGTGTTTGGATTTTTCCTTCTTTCCCTTTTCTTTTTTGTTTGAGGCGTTTCATGAAAGCTTTGAAGAAAACTATTTTTTCAGGCAATTCTGTGGTGATATTTGCTGATTTTAGTTGCTCGAATAGTTTTTTGCCTTTTTCAATGTTGCCAGTTCGATTTATTGCTGTAGCTACAATCGCGAGTTTTATTGTGGAAGGGCTTGGTGCAGGGGCACAGAGAGCATAGCTAGATGAAAAATAGGGTATTCTATAGGAGAATGCGCTTGCGAATAGGTATTTGGCGCCTAGCCACACCATTGGTTATGGTGCCCCAAGTTTGTATGGCAGTGCACTTTTGAGATTATCGATTTCTTGCATGAATGAGGCTAAACTGGAAAATTCTTGCACGTTTTGTTGCCCTATTATTGTTTTCATCTGTTGGATATATCCATCTGCCAAGGGGCTTATGACTGGAACCGGCGCGGCGTTCTTTTTTATCGCTATTGCACCTTGGAATTCTCCGAAATGTGGCAAGCGTGTTGTTGTCATGGCGCCTTCGAGACGTGCGATCATTGCTTTGTAAGCTTCCAGCACGAGTTCGTAGCGGTTTTTTCGAGCGTTATCATCAATGGAGTATGTATAGTCAATTTCGTTTAAGCCGATGCGCCATGGCTGAAAAACAGACACAAATGCGTAGATCCCTGACCTTGTGGGTCTATTGTAGATCATCTGCTCACTGACTCCTGCTTCAGTACCTTCTTCTCGTTCTTTCTCGCCAGCAGCAACCCTAGTATGCACATGAATATCTCGGTAGAACTGAGTTGGTAAAGCAATAGCCCAGCCGAATTCTACCGTGGATTTACGACTGAGAGTTGGTTTTTGCACCAAGAAACCATGCAAGTCACATATCGCACATTTTAAAGCCTCGTTTAGAGCAGGTTTGGCCTCTTTTATCTTTGTGACTGCTTCATTCCCATCTGCCTTCATTGGACTAAGAATTTGGCATGCTGGACAAAGGGACACTTTATTTTCCTTTGCAATTTGCCATAAGGCTTCCGCGTGTATGTGCTTTAGCATTTCTCCGCTTATGCCGTCGGTTTTCTCGCCATTAGCTAAGATTATTGTTCGTGGTTCCGTGACGTTGCCTACTGTGCCTTCGTTGTTCAAAGAATGCGCATCTATTCGAATTCTGCCAACTAAACTTATTTCGTAGATTGTTTCATTCATTGTCCTTTTTCTCCTTTTTCTGAATAAACAAGAGCGTGAGACATTATCGCGGCACAAACAACTCGGACGCCGTATTCTTGCGCTAATTTTATAACTTCGTCCAAATCTTTTTCGCTTGGTTTAAAGGAACTTCTTCCCGGATGTTCCCGTTCCCATCTTCGAGCGCATGCATCAAATCGTCTTAAGAACTTCTTTAAAACGATAACGAACTGTTCTTCTTTTTCTACATAATCCAGCTCGACAAGTGATGCATAATCCTCACATCCGCCATAATCTCTTTTTCCGATAGCTATTCTTAAAGCCGTTCCAAAGCGCTCTATTGCCGAATTTGTATATAGCTCATGCAGCTTCGACATACTTTAACAGCTCCCCTAATTGATTCTTGTCCCAAGGGTATAATTCTCCTTTAACTTGACCACGAATATATAAGCTTTCAAAAGTTCGAAAATTCGTTAAAGTTGGGCGCAGCAAGAAATTTGTTAAGGCGAACGTAACAGACTGCTTTACTCCATTAACCTTAGACGACAGAGGAAACATTTTTTCAATACGACTCAAAGCGGCTATCCCAGCAGGAGTGCTCGCAAGTTTTTCGAGTATATCGAGTCCGTATCTTCCCCCACCGGCAGGTTTAGGTTGCTGTCCTGTTTTCTGCATGATATTAAAAATTACGCTGTCATATCGGATGGTATGAGATAGTCGCTTTTTAGCTATAAGTAAAGCAATTTTTATGGCATAATGAACAAGTGCAGTGTTAGGCGACAGCGGGCATATTCTTTCATCTAAATCTTTTTGAATAGCCCTATGAGAACCTAAAAGAATGCTCGACGGATTAGGAGTCATAAAAAGAATAAACGATTCTGTTTCTTTCCAAACGCTTGCCCAAGCTGCTCCAATGCACGTAACTGCCCATGAATAACGATCCATCTCAAGCTGCGTTCCATCATGATAGACATCTCTTTTTGATTCACGATAACCTTTTGCACATGCTATATCTAAGGTTTGGTAGAGTGTTTTGCCATCTTTTATGTCTCCACTAATCTCAGGCATAAAAGTTGGATCTTGGTGAATTGATAAAATCTGGGGAAACTTTTCAGTAACAATTTTTTCTACCTCTTTTTTTGGCGGGTCTTTCTTAGAATCCTTTCGTTCTTTGTATGTCCTAAAGATCAAGTTCCATTCTTTTCTATCCACAAATAATGATGGGTCAGGTTCATTTGGTATGGATCCATTTACTTCTATAAAATACGCATATCCTTGATCTTTAATTGTTACCTCCGTGTCTTCTTCACTTAACCCGCTAACAAGAAACGCCAGACCGTAAGCCCTAAAAGTATCGAGCATTTCAAAAGAAGACTTGTTTACAATGAATTTCGTTATACACATACAACCATTAGTTATACTACTTTTTTTATAAAATTTGTGCTGTGGATCAAACAGCAAAAGACGCCCGGTCACACATTCTCGTAAGTCTAGATGCGATACAGTATATTGCATATTGCTTTTTGCGTTCAATATCAGGGAAAGGTATATCAAGCTTAGTTTCATACGGAATTTCAGTGATAATGTTTTTAGAAATTTCTGTCGGAAGGTCATATTTCTTAATTACTTTTAGCAAAACTCTTTCATAGATGCTTTTCCATCCTAAGTTATATCTTGGGACTTCGCTAGCGCGAGTGTGATGATGATGAGCTACGGCAAGTTCAAATGCAGTGGTAAAGTGCTGGTTTCCTATCAGTTCATAAAAGAGTTTCCGTACAGCATAGGCAGCAACGGCGGCGTGAGGTATCGTTTTTGGCTTTTCAGGAATATGTGCTAGTGGGACAGAATCTTTTCCATATACTCCTATTTCTCGCTGCCATTCAATATTCAATTTACCAAGATCATGAATTGCTAGACACAGAGCAATTAATCCTTCAGTTTTACGCAAATCATTGTTAAGCACTTTCGCTAGTAACCTTAAAGAGTGCAACTCATCTCTTTTTATTTTATCAAAGGCTTTCAAACAATTTTCTACGTGCTGCTCCCAGGATTCCTGAGGATATTCATATGTCATGTTTTGAAGAGGGTCGTGAGTTTGGGTTTTGAGATTTTCACCTTTTGAACCGAGGATAAGACCTAATTCAGGAGAGTATTCCGCACACTCTGGGTGTATAACGTAGAATTCATAAGGATATAATTTATTAGCCTTTTTTACATGTAATTCATACTTTCCATACTCGTTATGCTCAAATTCAATATGCCATATTTTTGGCAAAAATTTCTTAAGAACGCCCACATGAACATTAATCCAAGGCATATTCAACATTTCTTTATAAGATAATTTAGATGGATCTTCATGTATTGTCAAATTTGCACTAAACACTTCCCGTACAGTCTGTTCTACTGCGCGTCTATCACCTTTGAAAGCAGAGTTTCCGAGAGCAAACCGCAAATTACGTCTTAAATTTTCATCTTGCAAAATTTTTTCAAATTCATTACTCAAAAGTTCATTAACAAAGGCAATTTCCTCATTCCAACCGATTTTTTTCCCATCTAAGTTGCTGCATATGTAATCTCTGCAATTTTTTAGTTCGCCTTCTTCATAAGGTGCGGAGCATTCAACATCAAATACTTCAACTCTGCCTTGACCACCTTTACGGGCACATCTCCCAATTCTTTGAACAAGCGCATCCGGAGGCGCCAATTCCGTCAACAACAAATCACATGAAATGTCCAACCCAACTTCACATACTTGCGTTGTGACAACACATGTTTTTTCACCTTGCTTTTCTATAGAAGCTTTCATCATTTGTTCTATACGTGCTCTATCGTCTTCCAGAAATCGGGAATGCAGCAAAAAAACTTTAAAATGCGCCAAACTTAATTCTTTTTTGATGCATTGGAAAAGCGCTTGTGCGCGATCAACAGTATTGCACGCCACTATTATTCGATTAAACGATTTGGCAGAATTTATAATGTCTTTTGCCTCAAGAATCTTGCTTCGCCAATGCAATGTGACTTGTCGATTATGACGTTTTGGCACATCATCGTCGCTTGCCTTGACGATCTTTACTTTATCAGCAAATTTTTCGTTATTTTCAAACCAGTCAATAAAGGAATCAGGCAACGTAGCGGACATAACAATGAAAGGTAAGCCTAAATTCACTACATGCTCAATTAGAACGATGGCACTTTGCAAACCTAAACGGTGATCGTAAACATGAACCTCATCAAAGCACAAAAATGAAGAAACCACAGCGCCCGCAGGAATATTCCCTTGGTGAACTGGAAGACTCAGCGGAGTGCAACAATACGCGCCCACTGTTTGATCTATTGTTGCCACAACAATTTCGCTTCTTAAAAAAGGATCCATGGAATTTGCACCATGTTGAGGTGAAACTGTCAAAGGAGAGCCCAACTTCTTGATGCCTCTGTTGATACGATAACATACGTCTTCAACTAAAGCCCTTGTAGGCAATGAGTAGATCAGTCTAAATGGAAAATCCTCTGCTTTGCTCATGGCTAACAAAGATATATAGCAAGCTTCTGTTTTTCCTGAACCACAAGGAGCACGCAAAACAACCGATTTTCCATCAGCGATGCTTTTTACAGTTTCTAATTGATGCGGATACGGTTGTCCTCCTTCCAGTGCTACCTTAAATATTTCTTCTACCGAGAAACTATCAGCAAATCTATTCAATCACCAATCCCTACTCTTTGGTTATTTGCGACTACTGTTTTTAATTCTTATTATCACTTTTCAGGTTCTTCGATACGGTTTCCACTATCATTAAAGAGCTCAGCTAACTGTAAATTTACCGTATAAATAGAGAAAACCTATACACCAACATCAGCAATTGCTTTTCACGTTTTGTAAGGTAACATACGCACTATGCCAAATCCGCATGTGCGGTTCCCACCCACATTCGAGTACTCCGCATATCGTGCCAACATACACGTTATCCTATTCCATTCGCTTTCTGTATCTTTCATTTCATACGTGACCCACCCAACAAATCCTGTGGCTTTCTTTTTTCTCATAACGGCTAACCGCGTATGCAAATCATACTCGCACACGCCCACATTCTTCTCCAGCCATTCTTTATAGGCTAAGTACTCTTCTTTGCCAAATCGTCTACTGTCACTGAACAGGTTCCAAACACGCATTAAACCCGCAAACACCTTAACAGCATCAGGAAACATCCAACGAAAACTGCTTCCCAAACTCGCAAAGTAAGTAGGCGTCCTAAACACCAGCCTAAACCTGTCAGCCGCTTGCGCTTCATTCTCCAAATCCACGTAACTCTTACAATTTACGCTTAAAGAAGCAACCCGAAAAACCGTGTCAAAAACCAACACACTACTCTCTTTCTGAAAGTAATTAAGAATAAACATGCTATATTCATCCCGCAAAAACCTAAAACTCACAAAGCAAGGGGCGTGCGGATCCAACTCATAACCGTTTTCAGCACGTTGCTTACTCTTGAACCGCATAGGCGTTACACTGTAAGGTTTACGCACATTCAACTCATGCAGCAGCTCAGACGTGGCAGGATCTATCCGCCTAACAGCATGCAACAACAAGCCACGCGCCACATATCCTGTAAACAACGGCAAAACCACAGGCTTCTCCGCATACATCTCTAAACCAATCTCAACAGGCACTAGCTCAACTCCCGTTAAATGGGATGTTACTTAAGCGCTGACAAAAACATAGCAATTATTTGTGCATTTAAGATTTGCCAAAACAAAGATTTGCGACTATATCAGAAGCGAAACTAATGACGCCTAAAGATTAACATGCACGACCCCATAGCTTAAGAATACTGTTGAACTTCCGCCCTGTATTCTTGTTGATCCACAAACTTTTTAGCTAATGACCGTGCTTAGTTAATGCTCGTGGTTGTTATGGACTCCGTCTCCAAGTTTGGTTTAGATGAGGCGGAGGAAGGGATTTACACCCAAAAGGGCGGTGCACACTGCCGGCGCCAATATCGCTGATAAAATATACTTTTCTGCAGGGTGTCTTCATGATTTTAAGGGTCAACGTATGAACTGGAGCTGGTTTATCACGGGATCGATGAAGTTGAAGACTACTTGTGGATATAGTCCGAGGAGTATTATGGCAGCTGCAAGAACGAAGATGGGAATAAGTAGCTTTTTTGGTTCTTTGATTATGCGTTCGTCTTTGGGATTTCTCGCGTACATGTAATTCACGAGTCGCAGTAAGTATGCTACTTGGAGAACGCTTGTTAAGACGCCTATGACTGCTAACCAGCTCAGGTTCGCTTCTATTGCGGCGGTGAAAACTAAATATTTAGCCATGAAGCCGCCGAAAGGCGGGACTCCTGCGAAAGAGAGGCAAGCTATTAGCAGGGCTAAGCTTAGAAGAGGCATTTTTCTGCCTAAGCCAGAAAAATCTTCTAGTGTTTTGAAACCGTAATGGTTAGCTATGCCTACTACCATGAAAGATAACGCTGTAGTGATTCCGCCAATTAGAAAGAAATAGAGGTTGCCTGTCAAGCCGAGCGCTGTTACGCTGGTTATGCCTATTAAGTTGTAGCCGACATCGGCCACGCAGATGTTGGCTATCAAGCGTTTTACGTCGTTCTGAATTAGCGCGAACAAATTGCCTACAACCATGGTTAACGCAGCCATCACGGCCAGCATAAACGTCCAATTGAGCACTTCTGGCGGGGTTAGAATGAACACGAGAACACGTATCAGAACATAGTAGCTGCCTTGATCGATTAAAGCTGAAAGGAAAGCCGCTGACGATGACGGGGCTGATGCATAAGCGTCGGGCAGCCAAAAGTGGAAAGGCACAATCGCGGATTCAATAGCGTAGCCTGTTGCTATAAAAATGAAGGCAAGCACAAGCAGGTGCTTGTCGCTTAAAGCGATTAGCGCTTCGCGGACAGCCCAGAAATTCAATGTGCCTGTTAAACTGTAAACAAGCGAAAGCCCGAAAACGATGAATGCTGAAGCGATGATTATCATTACGAGATATTTTAGTGTGGAATTCATGGATTCAGGCGTTTTTCTATAAATCATTAGGAAACCTGAGCCTGCGGCAGCGGCTTCCCAGAAGATGAAGAGTGTTAGGAGGTCGCCGGAAAACGCTGTGCCTATTAAAGCAGCAGTAAGCATTAGCATAATTGCATAGTATCTTTCAGCTGGGCGCTCGTCTGAGTTTAGGTAGAAGATGCTGTAGAGCATGATAATGGCGCTGACGGAGGTAAATATTATTGCCATGTAAACTGATATGGCATCTATCATGAATGCGCTTGAGAGCACAGCCAACGGCGTGTCTGTTAGCGTGATGTTGAGGAAGGGTTGTGGCGAGGGTAGACTGTAATATTTGGCTGTTAAATTAGCCACAGCAACCCCTGAGAAGATGAAGGCGGTTGAGAACCAAGCTAGAATCCAAGCAGTTTTGTGCGCACTTTTACGGATAATCTTGAAAACTGGGATTGTGAGTAACGCGAAAGTAATCAAGCTGATTATTGGCAAAACAACATCATACAGCTCAACCATAAAGGTACGCCTCAAACGAATTGCACGGTGTTAATCAGGTTTATGAAGAATGTGGGCCAAATGCCGAGAGCAATCACAAGAATCACCAGAATAGCCATTGCCAGCTTCATGTAGCCGGGAACATCTAGAATCTTTTTGGCTTCATTTTTTGTTTGTCCGAGGAAGACATGGGACAGATACCTTAGCGAGTAAGCAAGTGAAATGACTGTGGCTATGAGCATGAAGGCTGTTGGCAGAAGATAGAAGCCATCAGCGTTTATCACTTCAAAGGCGCCTACGAACATTAGAAATTCGCTTATGAAGCATGCGAATGGAGGCGTTCCAGCAATGCTTAACGCGGCAGTGGTTGAAGCGGTGGCGGTGAAGGGCATTTTGCCTGCAAGCCCGCCCATTTCACGTATGTCTCTTGTTTCTGTTTGATGCATGATGGCGCCGGCGGAAAGGAAGAGCAGCCCTTTGCTTACTGCGTGATTTACAAGGTGTAGCACTGTTCCAGTTATAGCCGTTGTGATTGCCACTGTTCCAGCGGTGGAAGAGGAAGGAAAGAGCGAAAGTCCAAACAGCACGTAGCCCATGTGCGCAATGCTTGAGTAAGCAATTATCCGTTTTATGTCGGTTTCAACCAAGGCGATAAGCGAGCCGAAAAAGGCCGAAACCACGCCGAAAATTGCCAAGCCATGCAGGAAATCGCTGCCGAAGGTGGTGCCCATAACCGCTGGGAAGACAGTTGCCAACGACAAACGCAGAATAGCGTAGGCACCCGCGCTGATTATAACACCGCTTAGAAGCGCCGACATAGGCGACGGCGCCTCAGAGTGGGCATCGGGCAGCCACATGTGCACTGGGACAACGGCCATTTTAACTGCAAAACCGGCAGTTAAAGCAAGCAGTATCCACCGCACAAGGTCAGGACTAGCCGCCATTAGCGCGGCCTGCGCTTGGAACATGTCCGTGGCGCCTGTTATCATGTAGATGGCGCCTATGCCTAGTACGACAAAGACTGCACCTGCATGTGTGAACACGAAGAATTTGAATGCAGCTTGATATGGGTCTCTGTAGCCCCAGCCGCCAATTATGAAATACGCCGGAACCAGCATTAGTTCCCAGCAGAAATAGAAAAGCAGAAGATTAGAAGTTATGAAGACGCCTACAAGGCCGACAGAAAGTAGCGTCAAAAGCGCGTAATAAACCGCTAAGTTCTTTTTTCCTTCCATATAGTTTATAGAGAAAAGCGCGGCGGCTATTATGAGAACCAACGTGATAACTGCTAAGGATATGCTGATGCCGTCAACGAAAAGGGTGAATTCGGACTCTAACACTGGAATCCAATAATAGGATTCGATGTACTCGTGATTTGGACTATCAAGCACGGTGGGAACAGTAGATAGAATCAAGACGATGTTGGCGAGTGCTATCAGGGCAACAAGCACTGCGGCTAAACGTGGAGACTTCTTGCCGCTCAAATAAACAAAAGGAACACTCAAAGTTGGTATAAGGAAAACTGATAACAGCGTGTATGGCATTTTTCTATACTCCTATGGTAGCTATTATCAATATTATAATTAATATAAAACCAAGCAACGCAGCAGCGATATAATGCTGCAGAGACGACGCAGGCACCTTCCTCATGTGCTCGGCACCACGCAATGTACGAAGCGCAATAAGTGTAAGCAAGTTATCCACCAAAACATCAAGGTACCGATGAACCGCATTCGCCAAAACAATAACTGACCACGCAACTATCTGCGGTAATTTGTTGAAAATGAATGTTTCGACGTAATGTACGCCGCTTGAGAAGCGTACAATAGCTTTAGCGGTAATCTTCTCGTAAAGGTCGTCGAAGAAGTAGCCATGGTTCAGGACAGATTTTAGAGGATTTGAGCTGCTTCGGAATTTACTCATAATCTCTGAATTCTTGTAGTAAGTTAGATATATAATTAAGCCAGCGGGAGCGAGAATGGCGAAGAAAATTGGGGTTTCCAAACTGAGAAAGGCACCCAGCAGACTCGCTTCAGCTTCCACGTGCATAAAGCTTGTCAGCCAAGGCTCAAAGAAGCCCCAAACAACACATAGAACAGCAAGCACAGCCGCGGGAAACAGCATTATTTTCGGCGCTTCATGCACATGAAGAGTCTTCAAGTGTTCGGACTCCTTGCCCATGAAGACAAGCGTCATGAACCTTAGACTGTAAGTAAACGTGAGAGCTGTGGTGGCGTAGATTAAAATAACCTGCCAGATGTTGCCGGCTTCTGTCAAGCTTGTTATGATGAGCCCTTTGCTGAAGAAGGCAGCGAAAGGCGGCAGTCCGCTGGTTGTTAAAACCATTATTAGGCTCAACCCAAAAGTTATCGGCATGGCTTTTCTCAAACCGCCCATCAGCCTCATATCACGTGTTCCAAGCGCGTGGATTATGCCTCCTGCCAATAGGAAGCCTAAGCCCTCGAAGAAAGCGTGGCTCATCATGTGGAATAGGCTGGCGAACAAGCCCAGCTCTGAGTGCGAAGAGACTGTGCCCAGCGCTGCCATCATGAAACCTAATTGGCTGATGGTTGAGTAGGCTAACACGCCTTTGATGTCGGGAGTGTATAAAGCCAGTGTTGCGCCGATAAAAGCGGTTAAGACGCCGACCCAAGCGACCGTGGGCAGCCACATGGGGATGGAAAAAGCTAATGGCCCAAAAATGAGGATTAATCTTGCGATTAAATAGATGCCTGCCTTAACCATGGTTGCGGCATGCAGCAACGCGCTAACGGATGTAGGCGCTTCCATGGCGCTGTATAGCCATGTATGCAGCGGAAGCTGCGCAGATTTGGCGATGGCGCCGCCAAGTGTTAGAAACGCTATTGCGGTTAGGGTAGGCGTTGGTATTGTTCCTATGTTGGCGATGGCGTATCTGAAGGAAAATGAGCCCAAGCTTCCGTAAAGAAGCCCAATAGCGCCTAGTAAGCTTACGTCGCCTATACGTGTCATGAGGAAAACTTTGGCGCCTGCGCGGACAGATTCTGGGCGCTTATACCAAAAGGAGATCAGTGAGTAGGAGCAGAGACCCACCATCTCCCAGAAGATGAACATTTGGAGGAAATTGTCGGAGACCACGAGGCCAATCATTGAGCCTATGAAGAGCAGGAGGAAGAAGTAGTAGCGTGTTAGTCCTTCTTCGCCTTTCATGTAGCCCAAGGAGTAGACAGCGATTATCACTCCGAAGAAGGCGACTAGAACCGCGAACAGCACGCTCAGCGGGTCGATGAAAACGCCGGCGGCTATGCCTGAAGAGGGAATCCAAGCTGTGGATGAGCCTAAGGGTTCAGCGTCGCCAAAATAGACGGATGGAACCAGCGAGAAGGCTAATGCGGCAGTAACCAAGCTTATTAAAACTACGAAGTAGTTTCTCGCTTTTTCACCTAAGCGTGCGGTTAAGGGCACAAATAGGCTGGAAATCAGGGGAAGCAGCCAAACAAGCCACGAAGAAGTATCCTGCAGCAATTACGCTTCACGCTCTCCTTCCTTTTTGTTTTGTTCTATGCGCATTATTTCGCTAATGTCGCTTGTGCCATATTTCTTCCTGGCGATTAGAAGTAAAGCTAATACTAGTGCGCCTACGGCGGTGTCTGTGGCGAAAGCTAAAACCAGAAATGCTTGGCCTAAGCTGCTGCTTGAGGGCGTTAGCATCACAAAATTTAGTGTTGCCGCCGTGGCGATTAGCTCCACTGATACGAACACTTTTAGCAAGTCACGTTTTGTAAGCAAGCCGTAAATGCTCACAGCAAGCATGATTAATGACAAGATAACAAAGTCCATTCATTTTTCACCTTTCTTCTTTTCATGCAGAAAAATGGCTATGCCTACAGTCACAGTCAACACGACTAAGCCTTGCAGAACCACATCACCTGCCCTTAAACTCCATAAGGCCTCTTCAAAAGAGAATACGGAAGAATGACTTATTGGAGCGGAAACTGATAGGAAGAGCATAGGCAATGATAAGAGCAAGCCTGCGATTATCAGCGAGAACAAGCTTTTCTTTGGAATCTTGGGCGGCTTTTTACTCAGCATTTCTCCTGAGAGGAATAGAATAGCCAATGTTCCAACACCCATCGCGAACTGGAAAACTGCTGCGTAAAGCGCACCGCTTATCGCGTATAACAGTGCTGTTAACATGAATGTGCCTGTTAAGGCGAAAACGGAGTAGACTGCTTCATCGAGAAAAATTGCTAAGCAGGCGGATATTACAAGTCCAACTGATATAATCTCCAAAATCATTGCTGTTCACCTTCTCTCCTTTGAGGGCTTTCTGCAGGTTTTATTACTAAGGCAGATTTGTCTGTTGTGGCTAACTCGAAAAACCTTGAGCTCTTTATCGCATTTCTGGGGCAACTTTCAGCGCATTGATAACAGAATATACAAAGGTCAAGATGGAACAGAGGTCGCCGTTTCCCCTCAAACTCAACCATTTCGATGGCTTTTGCAGGGCAGTCTCTGGCGCATAAGCCGCAACTAATGCAGAGGTTAATGTCGTACACTTGCTTGCCGCGGAAGCCTTCGGGAACTTCAGCTTTCACAAGCGGATACTTGCTTGTGGCGGGTTTCTTGAAGAGATGCACCCACAGTTCCTTCATCATAGGTGGCACAGCGGATTTCTTCACCATAACTCACATCACCATAGGATAAACCCAAGCTGCCAAAGCGATGGTTAGGATAAGCGAAAGCACTGACAGAGGCACCAGCACCCGCCAATTAGCAGTTAATACCTGGTCAATACGCAGCCTCGCAAATAGGCATGTAATGTACTCCGTGATTACCACGACTGCCAACAGTTTAAGCATAAACCATAATGTATACCAAAGTGCAGGCGGCCCGAAAAAGACTGGCCCGTAAGGCCCGCCGAGAAAAAGCTCGACAACAAGCGCTGCTCCAAAAACAATTTGCACATCGCGGGTGAGATGCAGAAAGGCGAGTTTGCCTCCGCAGAACTCGGTTTCTACTCCGCCTACCACTTCGCTTTCAGCGTGAGGAATATCGAATGGATCCTTCTCTAGCTCTGCTTGGAGAGTGACTATGAATAATATGAAAGCCCAAGGCGCCAAAAGCGCGAATGGCAAGGCCTGAGTTGCCGCTATTGTGGAAATGCTAAGGCTTCCCGCCAGAAACGCTGGTGCCAGTGCAAGAAGAAACAGTGGAATATCATAGCCGATAAATTGAGTCAGAACACGTGTTGCACCTATGTCGCCGTAGGGATTTGCGGAAGCCCAGCCTGAAAGGAAAAGGAAAAAGTTGGCTACGGTAATTAGCGCCATAACAAAGATTAAGTCTCCAGCGAAACTTGAATCAGGTATCGCAGCTGCGCCATCGATGGGCAGAAATGATAGCGCGAAAACTATGATGGAAAAAGAAAGAATCGGCGCTAGTCTAAAGGCAGTTTTTTTCGCTCCGCGCGGAACTATGTCCTCTTTTGTAAGCAGCTTGATGATGTCCGCTAAAGGCTGAAGGATACCAGCTGGTCCAGCAAATGCTGGTCCAACGCGATTCTGCATGCGCGCCTCGATCTTTCTTTCGATCCAATCGCAGAAAAGCGTAACCAGCATTATGAATGTGAAGCCGGGGAAGACAAGCACGCGGAAAATAAACCACCAGTCTAAAACCATTCTTCATCCTACCTGTCAGTACATGAGAAGCACGGGTCTAAACTCACGAAACTAGCAGGTACATCCGCTATATTGCCGCCTTCCGCAATTTTGACGAACGAGGGGATATTAGCGAATGTGGGAGTGCGCACTTTCACTCGCTCCGGATAGGCTGAACCGTTACTTTTAACGTAGTAAAACAGTTCGCCTCTGGGCGCTTCCACGCGGTTGACTGCTTCGCCTGCAGGCACAACTCTCGGCACTTTGACTCGGAAAGGCCCTGAGGGCATGTGATCCAGCGCGTACTCGATTATGTTAATGCTCTCGATTATCTCGTCTACGCGAACCATAAGGCGCGCCCATGAGTCTCCCTCTTTACGCGTGATTAAATTAAAAGGTATTTCTCCGTAAGCCTCGTAGGGCTCATCTTTCCGCACATCTGTAGCTACGCCAGAGGCTCTAGCTACAGGTCCAACTACACAAAGTTTCAACGCATCTTCCTTGGAAAGCACACCGACTTTTTGAGTGCGCATCTTCAGCGTCGGTTCATTTTCAAAAATTTGCCTATAAAAGTCCATTTTCTTCTTCAGCGCAGCCAACTCCGCTTTGATCTTAGGAATATCTGTTTCTTTCAAGTCTCGACGTACGCCGCCTATCGTCATTGCTGAAGAGATAACGCGGTTGCCTGTAAGCAGCTCAGTTAGATCCATTATTGGCTCGCGGTCACGCCACATATACTGGAAAAGCGTTTCATACCCAATTTCAAGCCCCGCATGTCCCAACACAAGTAGATGGCTGTGAAGCCTGTTAAGCTCCAAAATTATGGTGCGCAGATACTTAGCTCTAAGCGGCACTTCAACGCGAAGTATTTTTTCCACTGCTTCAACGAAGCAGGCGGCATGGCAAGAGTTGCATATACCGCAAATTCTTTCCACCAAGTAAACATCCTGCAGGTAGGTTCGCTGCTCAGCGGCTTTTTCCACGCCTCTATGGACGTAGCCGATGCGTGGCTCAACTTGCTTCACGATTTCGCCATCTACGCGAATAGAAAACTTTTCTGGCTCCAAAAGCGCGGGATGCTGAGGACCCACAATTATGTTAACAAGTTCTCCATCGCTTTGGACATGCGTTGGATCTGGTTGATTCCGAAGGGGCTGCTTTTTAGCTAAAATTTCGTCAATTTTAGCGTCTTTTCTAAGTGGATAAAGTCCCTCAGGCCAATTTTCAGGGAGAACCAGCCTTGCAGGGTTTGGATGGCCCTCAAAGGTTACGCCGAAGAGGTCAGCTACTTCTCTTTCGTGGAAACTTGCTCCCGGTATAAGGTCAGTTACGGTGCCAAGTTTCGGCTGCTCCTTGGAAACTTCAGTTCGAATAGTAACAATACCATCGCTAGTGCGAAGATGATACATTAAACCTATTTTTTCGCCCAAATCCACGCCGGTGAGAGCAGAAATGCAAGCGGCAGCGTCGGCTTCCAGTAGGGCGCCAACAATTTCTCGGATAGACTCTGCTTTAACTTGGATTAGCGCCTTTCCCAGCTGCCCTTGCTGAATTTGAAGACTCTCGCCCATTCTATCTTGAATGACGGTTAGAGGATCTTGCTTATTTTTTGCCGTTTGGCTTCGCCTCTTTCAATGAGTTAAGCAGTTTTACTACCCCGTCGATTATTGCTTCTGGTTTCGGCGGGCACCCAGGGATATAAGCGTTTACAGGAATTACCTTGTCTACGCCGCCGATTACAGAGTAGTTTCCCTTAAATACGCCGCCGGAGCATGCACAAGCGCCGATTGCTACAACGAATTTTGGCGCGGGCATTTGCTCGTAGATGCGCTTTAGCCTTTCTGCACACTGGGTTGTAACGGCGCCTGTGGTTAATAAAACGTCAGCATGCCGCGGTGAAGGCTCAAGTTTAATGCCAAAGCGTTCAACATCATACCTAGGCGTTAAGAGGGCAACAACCTCGATGTCGCAGCCATTGCATGCGCCAGAGTTGAAGTGAAGAACCCAAGGAGATTTCAGCCGTGCCCAAGTCGCTAGTTTACTCATTGCTCTTTGGCTCCTTCGAGAAGAATTAGGCTCGCTGCAAATGTTATAAAGAGGTAAAGAATCAGAAGCAGCACGTTTGCTCCTTGTAGAAGTGCTGCGAAAGCTAGAAGTAAAATTGAAGAGTCAAAAATTGCGAAGTATATGAGAAACTTGTACAGCGTTACATTTATTCGAAGCCTCTGAACAGGCGCTTTTTCTCCACACGCATATTCCGATTGCTCATTGTCGGTTGGGGCGGATTTAGGTGAAGCGCGGCGACCAAGGAAATAGATAAGCGAGCTAACCGCTAAAATTAAGAGAAAGGCAATAATAGATTCAGTGAACGTATCCTTTGCCTCCTTCACAGGTTGCGTAGCAAATCATTTGTTTTGCCTCAAGCGCTTTTTCATTTATGTTTGTGATGCTTGCTTTAATTGTGCATATGCTACTTACAAGCAAGTTTTCATCGACATACGCATATATAAAGCTTAATAATCGATTCATATGTTTGCAATAATCTGAAATTAGCATAAATTTGTCTAAAAGAAAGTGCGTGCCATCGCTATCAACGCAAGGAGTTTTATCCATATTTGTAATAGCCATAGGCCTCAGAGCTAGTCTTTTAGAATGGAACTCCAAGCATTTAAAGTTTGACCAATAGAAAGCCCTACATAATCCATGAAGTTACGGCATAAAATAGCCGTTAAAAAAAGCAAAGCCCGCCAGTGGAAGTTCAAGTTTATTCTGTTTCCACGGTGCCGTGCCATCTACGTTCTAAATACAAGATTAGACTGAATAGGCCTCTGCTGAATATGACGAGAATAAGCAGTGAGAATTCCTCATATGTTCGTGTAACTACGGTTCTTATGATTTCAGCGCCAATAAAAAATTCTAGGCTAAGCGTCAAATAGCCCGATAAGAAACGGGTTACGCAAGTCGGCTTATAAGGATCCTTCAATTTGCACTGCACGAACCGTATTGTAACAAGCACCGCGCCGAAAATTATAACGCCGCCGCCGATCAGGTAGATCATGTTGGTTGTTATGTTAAGCAACGTGTCAACTATTGCTTCAATACCTGGCATAAATTCTTTGCTTATCGGAGTTAAAACGGCAGCTATAATGGATAGAGCGACGACTATGGTTAGTATTACAGCAGTTAGTGTGCTGATGCCCTCTTTCTTTGTTTCCACACTGCACTCAGCCATGCACAAAACAACCTACCGAATTCAGTAAATATATCAAACCGATTAACTTAATAATTTTATTGTTTCAATGCTACATCACTGTGTAATGCATTAAGAGGCTTGCTGCAATAGGCCTTTTTTGCTAAATGTGCTTCTCAGGCTGCTTTGCCAGCGCATGCATTAAGTCTGCTTTAGTTACTATGCCAAGCAACTTTTTCGCGTCCGCTCTATCAAGGACAATAACGCGCCCGGTTTCATGCTCACTCATCTTTTTGAAAACATCCAACGCGGTTTCATCGGGATAGGCAACAACCACGTTTTTTCGTGCTATTTGGCCGACAGAGGTTTCATCTCGCTTCTTTTTCGCGACATGTGCCGCCTCTTCAATAGTAACCCAGCCGACAAGTTCACCTTTTTCGTTTGCAACTGGGTAACCAATGTGATGATGTTTAGCTACGTAATCCAAGAATTGACTGACAGACACATCCTGTTGCACTACCTGGATGTTCTTGGTCATTATCTCCTCAACCTTAAACTTGGCTAAATCAGCTGTTTCTCTAAGCAGCAACGTAGGAAGATAACCATAAGCTTCCTCCATTTCCATAGCCTTTTTGAGGGCCTCTGTCCGCTTTTGCATTGCCGCCAGCATTACGCGCTCAAAGACTTTGGGCTCTTGCTCTATGACCCATGTGCTGATGATTCCGTTTTCAACGACGTTGTAGAAGAAGTCTTCGCCCGCTTTAGTTCTAATTATAACGGTTGACCAGTCCTTCAGAGGATATGCGCCGCCAACAGATATGTCTGCGAGTTCGGAGGTGAAATCCATACAGGTGCGGCAGCTGGGCATGATGTGCTTTTCAATTTCAGATAAAGGAATACGTATTTCACCCGTTTCAGTCTGGATGACAAATTTTGAGGATAAATGCATCTGCTTTATGTCGGAGGAACGTATCTTGTAAGTTCTTTCGATATAGTCCAGCATGGAACTGAATGAAAAGGTTCCGAAGCAGAAAAGGCCAATTGTTATTTTCAAATTATCAATAATTTTGTGCTGCCATGCCTCCATTTTGCGAAGCGCAAGCACATGGCAGGGTACTCCAACGAAGGCTATGGAGGTTTTTCCATGACTGTACACCGCGCTTCCATAGGCCTTCGCAACCGAGGAAGGAAAAAACTTGCTACCCACCGCTGAAAGTATATCATCGGGCACTAATGCCACTGACGGTTTCGGTTTAGATGGATTCTCAGGTTCACTCTGAGAAACTATGGCGCTATCAAAGATTTTACTTTCAATGCCATAATTTAGTAGTGCAGTGACAACGGCGCCGCCGCGGCTTTGTTGGCGTAATTTCGGATCAACTGCTTGCGCAAGAACCATTTTTCTGTAATACCCTATAGCCTCGTGCTTGATTGGCGCGTCTGAGACGAATTTTAAGCTTCTCAACAGGAGGGCTTCGGAATGAGGGCAGATCTCGTAGCATATTGGGCACAAGTCTATGTCTTTTGAGCAGTCATACAAACGATTAACTTTCTCGCCCATTATGTGCAGCGCGCTAGTTGGACATGCTGCTTCGCACGCGCCGCACAAAGTACAAAAACCATTGTTTATAATTTTTTTCTCAAGAATATTGTAGGCTATTAGAGTACTGTCTTTTGATTCCAAAGCGGTCCTCATATAGAATAGAGTCCCTTCGAGTTTAAATAGTTAGTTACCGATTCAGCAGTTTCTTAACAAACTAACTGTGAAGGTTAAAGCTTAACTCGCCGTTAAAATTGGGAGCTTGGGTAAATTGCTTTCAACAATTTTGTCGCTTGCTTAGATAGGTTTAAATGTTAAAAGTTCAAGTAGTAGATGCGTAAAGGCATATGGAGATGCGAAAATGAGCGAAATGACAACTGAAATCCTTGAACAGAATCTGGGCAAGATAGTGCTCGTACGCTTGAAGGGCGGGAAAAGCCTGCGTGGTCGACTAAAGGGGTTCGATCAGCATTTAAATCTTGTTTTGGAAGAGACAGATGACACTACAAACGCGGAGAATACTCGGAAACTTGGGCTTATAATTGTCCGCGGCGATAACGTGGTTCTTATCTCTCCGCCACCTAGGTGACAGCTCTTGGGTAAAGGCACGCCATCAATGGGGAAACGCACAGGCAAAGTTGTGCATATACGTTGCAGACGATGCGGCAGACGTGCTTATCACGTGCGCAAAAAGCGATGTGCAGCCTGTGGCTATGGAGAAACAACCGTTATAAGAGAATATGCATGGCAAAGGAAGACTCTTCAGCGCCAAAGAGTAGTCTAACACGGTTTCCTTTTGCAGTAAAAGTAGCTTAGTAAAAAGTAGTGATGCTAACCGTTTATTGATTTGTTGTGCCGTAGTAACCTTTGTCAATTTTAACGAAGATAAGTGGCCCCTTGCTTTGAGCCATTCCTCGCGCTTTTCTTATGGCGCTGTTTACGATGGTGAGGATTCGTTCACTGTCCTTGAGATCTTGGATGCGCTTTTCTCCGAGTTCCATTTTTAGCAGGTTCTCAGAAAGTATCTCTGTGCCGCAGATTTCGCCGTTCTTTATTAAGGTAGCTGCTACTATTTCTTGAAGCTCCTGCTTATTTTCAATCTGGTTCCAAAGAGGCTCAGCTCTTGCGAGAGTCTTTGAGGCTTGACTCCATTTGTTTGCGTTTTGCTCACCTATGAGGAGTTTAACTCGCTCTTTCCACTTCTTAAGCCATATACCTGTCCACACAGTCAAGAACTCCTCTAGCTCAGCCGGCGTTTCCTTAAAGAGTCTCTCAAGCTTTTCAACAAGCTCGCACTGGCTTGCTTCTCGCCCAATTAGCTGCCAATAAAATTTGAGGTAGTTTGTGAAGTCTTGAGTTGCTACTTGTAGAACTTTGCGGTCGGAGCCTGTTATGTCAAGCGCAGGGTTTGCGTCCTTAAGCTTTTCAGCCAACATTATTTCTAGGAAGTTCATTTATTCTCCGCTCTGAAGCCCTCTCCACAGTGATTTAAGTTGGAGGTTTATATTAAACTTTATTTTCGCGAGGGTATATAACTGGTTTAGGCGGTTTTTTGCAATATTTCGTCTACAGAAATAGTTCACGAAAGCGTTTACATGAGGTAACCAGTGAGCTTCGTGGCGTCTTCAAGAATTAAATCAGGCTTTTCCCTAGCAAGCTCTTCACATGTGAAGAGCCCGGATAAGACTGCTACGGTTTTTGTGCCCGCGGCTTTCCCTGCCCTAATGTCGTTGACGGAGTCGCCGACGATGACGCAGTCACACATCTGAACATCCAGCTCCCTTACAATTTTAATCAGCGCTTCAGGCGAGGGCTTGGGCTTGTGAATGTCCTGCGCCGTGATGATGTAAGTGAAGTATTTGGCTATGCCGAAGTTTTCAAGTTCAGCGGCTACAGCACTTCGGGGAACATTGCGCATCGTTATAAGCGCAAGCTTAACCTTTTGAGAAAGTGCTTCCAGCATATCTGCTACGCCGGGTATGAGTCGAGTTTTCTCTGCGCTAACAGCATAATAGGTACTCAAATATATGGGCAGAAACTTCAGCGGCTCTACGTTTTTTATTATGTCGCTGATTGACTGGTTCTGTTCAAGTCTTCGGGGGATCTCCAGCGCAGCTGCCAACGTGGGCGGCTTGAGACCCATTTCTTGGAAGGCGATTTTTGCGGCTTCAAGATAGGCGTCTCTTGAATCGACGATTGTGCCGTCTAAATCGAAGAATATACCTTTTGCTTTAAGTTTAATTTCAACCATGTTCAGTTGCTCTCTTTTGCGTTGTGTTGTTTTAATTGGATGTTTCATAAACCTTTCCTGGAATTATAGACAGAAACGCGTTAACACGTGCCTTTAATAACTCTTTTATGAGCTAAACTTGCTATGGGCAGTCTATCTGCGCGGATAGACCCTCTATAGGTTTCTGCAATGAATCTCTAATATGCGCCAAATATGAAGGCGGCTCGGTTGCTTTAAACGCAGCGCTGGTAAGAGTTATTAATTGAAAATGCGTTTATTGTAGTTTATGCCTGACAAAGTTCACTGCGCGCATATTCTTGTTAAAACCGAGAGCGAAGCCAAAGCAGTTTTAGAGCGCTTGAAGAAGGGTGAGAAATTCAGCGCCATTGCCCAGCAGGTTTCGCTTTGTCCGTCCAAGAAGCGAGGCGGAGATCTTGGCACGTTCACGCGGGGCAAGATGGTTAAGGAGTTTGAGAATGCGGCTTTTGCGCTTAAAAAAGGCGAAATATCAGGCATTGTGAAAACACAGTTTGGCTACCACATCATCAAACGGTTAGAGTAGCCGCCTTTCACGTTTATATCGGGCGTTTAACAAAAAATAGAAGTGAAGATAATCGGTTTTGATAAAGGCGACTTGTAATTGAAGGACTGGGTAAATGGCTAAACAAAGAATTCAAATTAGAGTTAGTGGGATGCACTGCGCTGCTTGCGCGCAGACAATAGAGAAGGCGCTTTTGAAGACAAAAGGTGTGGAGAAGGCAAATGTGAACTTGACAACAGAAACCGCTTACATCGAATATGATGACGCATACATTGACGATGAAAAACTGAAGGAAATCATTAGAAGCACAGGTTACGGCGTGGTTGAAGAGGCTCAGACCATCACCTTGCGCATTGGGGGGATGACATGCGCTTCCTGCGCGCAGACTATCACAAGAGAACTGAGAAAAATGGAGGGCGTTAAGGATGCGAATGTTAACTTGGCCACCGAGAAGGCAACAGTAAGCTTTGACCCTACGAAGACAAGCTACGCAAAAATCAAAATGGCCATAGAGGGCGCAGGCTATCAGGTCCTCGGAAGAGAGGAAAAGAAAGCAAGGTTCGAGGAAGAAGAAGCCAGAGAGCAGCAAGCGCTGGCGGCGGCGAAAAGGAGAGTATTCATCGCATGGGCGCTGACCATACCCATCGTGCTCTGGATGATTCCAGACATGTTCCTTGGCTTCGCATGGCCAAGCCAAGAGGTTTTCAACATGGGCATGATTGTGCTTGCCGCACCAGTGCTTTTCATCGCCGGATTTGCAACATACAAGTCGGCTGCCAATGCCCTCTGGCACCGCAATGCCAACATGGACGTGCTAATTATGCTGGGCACGCTAGTGTCTTTCCTAACTGGTCCCGCCTCGTTTTTTACAGCCATAGCCAATTACGCCGGCGTAAGTGCCATGATAATGGCTTTCCATTTAACTGGTAGATATGTAGAAGCCAAAGCTAAGGGCAGAGCTTCACAAGCCATAAGGCGCCTTTTGGAGCTTGAGGCTAAAACTGCGCGCGTCATCAGAAACGGAGCGGAAGTTGAGGTTTCCATAGACGAGGTGGAAGTGGGAGATTTGATGATAGTTCGCCCCGGCGAGAAGATTCCCACCGACGGTGTTGTCGTGGAGGGTGAAAGCAGCGTTGATGAATCCATGGCTACAGGCGAATCCATGCCAGTGCTGAAGAAACGAGGTGACGCTGTGATAGGCGCCACGATTAACCAGCGTGGACTCCTCAAAGTAAAGGCGACACGGGTAGGCGAAGACACCTTCCTCGCGCAAGTTATACGGATGGTAGAGGAAGCACAGGGCTCTAAGGTGCCCATCCAAGAATTCGCAGACCGCGTAACCAGCTACTTTGTCCCAGCTGTTCTGCTTTTAGCGCTTCTGACGCTGACGCTGTGGCTCATGACGCCCGCAGCCATCGGCACTGTTAGCCACTGGGCAAGCAGTTTTCTGCCATGGGTTAACCCAAACTTAAGCGTGGTATCGCTGGCCATATTCGCCACAGTGGCAACGCTGATAATCGCGTGCCCATGCGCTCTTGGGTTGGCAACGCCTACAGTGCTTATGGTTGGAAGCGGCATGGGCGCTGAAAACGGCGTCTTGATAAGACGCGGCGAAGCTATACAGACGCTGAAGGACGTTAAAGTGATGGTTTTCGACAAGACGGGCACTGTAACGAAGGGGCAGCCTGAAGTGACGGATGTAATTGCAGCGGCAGGATTCAGCGCGAAAGAGGTGCTGCGGCTTGCCGCTAGCGTTGAGAAGGGCTCGGAGCACCCGCTTGCCGAAGCGATTCTCCGCAAAGCAGCAGAGGAAGGACTTGAGCTTTATGCGCTTGTGCAGTTCGAAGCGGTAACGGGCAGAGGAATAAAGGCGCAACTTGAAGGGAAAAGCACGGTGCTAGTTGGCAGCAGAACCTTCATGGCTGAGGAGAAAATAGACTATAGCAGCTTGGAAACGGTGCTTCAGCGTTTAGAGGCGGAAGCGAAAACCGTTGTGCTCGTGGCCAAGGATGGCAAATGTGTGGGCATAATCGCGGAGGCGGACACGCCCAAGGAGGATGCGGCTCAGGCAATTGCGGAGCTGGAAAAGCTTGGGCTTGAGACGGTTATGCTGACAGGCGATAACAGGCGGACTGCGGAAGCCATCGCGCGGAAAGTCGGCATATCCAGAGTGCTCGCGGAAGTGCTTCCTGATAGGAAAGTGGCGGAAATCCGCAGGCTTCAGGAGAAAGCAGGACTTGTGGCAATGGTCGGTGACGGTATAAACGATGCCCCAGCGCTTACGCAGGCTAATGTGGGCATCGCAATTGGCACGGGAACAGACATAGCCATCGAGGCGGGCGACATAGTAATCGTGAAAGGCAACCTGTCTGATGTTGTTAAAACAGTGAAGCTTTCTCGGGCTATTTTCCGCAAGATAAAACAGAATCTGTTCTGGGCGTTCTTTTACAACGCCGTCATGATTCCATTCGCAATGTTAGGCCTTGCACATCCTGTTATAGCCGAAGCGGCGATGGCGTTCAGTTCTGTAACGGTAGTTACAAACGCGAATCTTCTGCGTCGCGTGAACATACAGCCTTATTATCAAAATAAAGGGAGGTGAAATTGTGGCGAAGGATCTTGTCTGCGGAATGGATGTGGATGAGAAAACCGCGAAGTACAAAACCGTCTACAAGGGCAAAACATACTACTTCTGCGCGCCAGGCTGCAAAAAAATGTTCGAAGAAAACCCGGAAAAGTACCTAAAAAGCCCAGTTAAACGTTAAAGATTACGTATGACGCCGGTGCCGCTTACTAAGCAGCTTTTTTCTCCTTCAGTTTTCGCGCTTTATCTTTTTCCAAGGCTTTTTCAACTTCTTCGCGTATAGTGAACCCGCCAATGTGCAGTATAGGCTCCTTTGTCTCGGGGTCGGTAACCATGGTGGCGGTACATGGATAGCTGTGATGCGCCTTGGCGATAGCATCGTATAACACGTCTTTTCTGGTGGAAACGCCTGCAAGTTTCCGCGCTATGTACCATGTGGAGCCACATGGAGCACTACGGAGTACAGCAGCATATTCAATAACCTCGTCATTGCCAATTTTTGTGGTGGAAATCTCCAGCAGCGGACGCCCAACCCGTGTTTCTTCAATGAACCGTGCGATGATGGACTTGCCCTTTTCTGGCTCCAGTGTGCAGAAGGGCTTAGGGAACGCGCATTCAAGCCCGAGCTCCCTGCATTTCTCTTCCACTTGTTTTCTTACGCCTGAAGGAATTTCTTGCCAATCCTCGATTGGAACAATTAATGCTTTGATGCCGGCCTTGCTAACGTGATGCGGCAGCTCAAGCAGCAAGTCCTTATGGAGCCCAGAGGATAAGCATATGTCGGCTTGCGGCAGCTTCTTGGGCATATAATCTTCAGGATTGTCAATGAAAGCGGGCAGCTCAGCGGGATTCGGCAGTTCTATGGCGGCGCGGATGTTGCGCACGAAGCTGTAAGCATTGTATTTGCATGACTCGCAATAAAGTCCACAAGACTGGCAAAAGCACGGGTCATTTATGAGGTTACGTATCACGCGCTCCATGAAGTCCTTACTGTAGACGAAGACTAATGAAATGCCCTCTTTACTCGCTTGACTCATGCGCTCAGCTCCTAAAATGCGCCGAGAAGCACATGCTCAGCGAATAGATCTTCGCTGAAGGCTCCGACGAACTCGATTTTCTCGTTGATAACTACTTTGGGAACACCGACAACCGCGTACTTCTGTACTAAATGTGGAAACTCGCCGCCGTCTATAACGTCAGCGCGTATTAGGTCGCTTTCGATGGCCAGCTTATGCGCAACCGTTGCCGCTACAGGGCAGTGCGGGCAAGTTAAACTGACGAATACTTGGATGTGTACTGGCGCTTTGACTTCGCTCAGAATAGCCTTCGTCTTTTCTGATAAGTCTGTTTTGCCCCTTGAAACGTTGATGACGGCTTCCACCAAAGTTTGAAATTCATAGCCGTAGGGTATCCCGTAGATGCGTACGCCGTAGTCCTTCACGCCGACAATTGCTAACGCAGGGATCTTGTCGATGCCATATTCTTTGGCTTTAGCGGCATCAGCCACAAAATCATAAACCTCAACCGCTATTTTATCACTTAGAGCTGCAAGCTCCAGCGCAAGTTGCCGCGTGTTGGCACAAAAGTCGCACTCGACCTCTTGAGTGAACACCAAGATTTTCACCGGGTTAACCAGTTTCTCCTTTAACTCACGGCGAAGAAAATCCTTCTTATCATCAGGTATAAGACTCAAACGTTATCCTCCAACAAGCAACCATAAGCCACATGCACATTTAAATGATAAACTCGGCATCCATGCATATTATCTTTGCTGGTCGCCTACGGCAAATTCGCCATGGAACCGCGGAGAGACGAAATCAATATAAACGATGCACGCGTTGAAATTTCCTGTTAATTTTGGCTGAAAAAAGATGGAGAAAGGGAGATGAAAACTTGGCTGGTAAACTTTATGCAAGAGCCAGAATCATCCAAGGCTACGAAATAGCCATGGACAACGGCAGATCACACTGCACCATAGCAGATCAACCTACCCCAACGTTTCCTGGGCTTGGACCTACACCGCTGGAGCTCTGCGTGATGAGCCACGCAGGCTGCTACGCTACCATCGCGGCGATTACGGCGCGGAAGATGCGGCTTCCACTCAAGGGCTGCGAAGTCAAGATTGAAGCGGTAAAAAGCGAGGAAGCAGGCACCATAATTGAGGAAAAATTTGACGTACTCTTCAAGCTTGACGCGCCGAAGGATAGGCTGCAGCGGCTACATGAAGTAACACTGAAAAACTGTCCTGTGGGCATCCTATTTGAAAAGGCTGGGGTGCAAATAACCTACAAGCTAAGGGCGCAAAAGGAGAATGGAGAAGTGGAAGAAGTATGAGTCGGGTGGTTTTAGCTGAGGGCATAAACTGGGTTGGTGTGGTTGACTGGAACATACGCGACTTTCACGGATATGTCACCCGTAGAGGCACCACGTACAACGCTTACCTAATTCAAGACGAGAAAACGGTGCTTGTGGACACGGTAAAGCACACTTTTGCCAATGAGCTTATCCAAAAAATCTGCGAGCTTGTAGACCCAGAGAAAATCGATTACATAATAGTCAACCATGTGGAGATGGATCACTCAAGTAGCCTGCCTATAATTGCGAAGTACGCGAAAAACGCGACCCTAATTGCTTCTGCACGCGGAAAAGACGCGATAATCGAGCATTACGGCTCAGAGTTCCGCATACAAGTCGTCAAAACAGGCGATGAGCTTAAGCTGGGTAAGAGAACGCTGCGCTTTATAGAGGCGCCTATGCTGCATTGGCCTGACAGTATGTTTACCTACGTGGTTGAGGACAAAATCCTAATGCCAAACGACGCTTTTGGGCAGCATCTTGCCACGTCAGCGCGCTTCGACGACGAAGTTGACGAGCACGTGCTGATGGAGGAAGCCAAAACGTATTATGCGAACATTTTGATGCCGCTGGCGCCGCTGATAACACGCAAGCTTGAGGAAGTCACCCAGATGGGCATCCCAATCGCTATGATTGCGCCAAGCCATGGCGTAATTTGGCGCGCCAACCCAGCGAGGATAGTTAAGGCTTATGTGGACTGGAGCGCCGGCGCCGCGAAGAACAAGTTAGTCGTTGTTTATGATACAATGTGGGGCAGCACTGACAAGATGGCGCGTGCCATAGCGGAAGGCGCCGCAAGCCAAGGCGTAGAAGTAAAAGTGCTGAAGCTTCGAGCTGCAGACCTCACGGAAGCCATGACGGAAATCTTGGACGCCAAAGCCGTGGTTGTGGGTTCACCGACGCTTAACAACGGCATGTTCCCCACCATAAGCTCTTTCCTAACCTACGCGGCGGGATTGAAGCCTAAAGGCAAACTGTGGAGTTTCTTCGGCTCCTACGGCTGGGGAGGCGGCGCAGTAAAGGGCATGACGGAAATGGCGCAGAAAGCAGGCTTCCAAATTCACGAGTCCAGCATCGAAGTGAAGTACGTTCCCGACCAAGCGGACCTAAAGAAGTGCTTTGAACTCGGGCAGCAAATAGCCGCAAAAATCAAAGCTTAACACCCTTTCTTCTTTTATTCTCAAAATCCACAAAACCAAAAATGCAGTACTGTTACTTGCACAGATGTAAGGGATTTATCTTGTTTTAATTAAAAAACGTTAGTTAATCAGTAAAACTTTTTCTGTGAAAGAACTACTGCATCGCCAAAGAGTGAAAAAGGGGAGCTGAACGGCTTACTTCAGCGGTACATACATTGAAGACCGTGAAGCGCCAATACCTGGAGTTCCATGTTTAACAGGCTTGTTTGTTATGGCGAACTCGCCTAGGTAGTGCCCAATCATCTCAGGCTTTATTTCCACAGGCAAGAATTCTTTGCCGTTGTGCACATGAATCTTGACGCCTATCATTTCGGGCAGGATAACTAAATCGCGCACATGAGTCTTTATTGTAACACTTTCGCCCCTCTTAGCGGCTTCTTGTGCCTCACGTATCTTTTCCAGAAGTATTCGCTGCTCAGGTGTTAAGCCACGTTGAAGACTTCGCCTCTGCCTTGAGGGAAGCAGATTAATGAACTCATCCATAGACATAGCTTGCAAACTATTCAGCGTATGACCACGATACATGAATTCTCTCGGCATCTTTCCTCAACCCTAATTTTACATGCACTTAATGCTATAAACCTTATCTCATGCTGTTTTCCGTTTACGCTTTTGCCCGGCACCTCTCGCAGCAATTAACCCGACCTTCTGTCCTGGCGGTGCACCATGCGAAGTTGTAGTAACCTTGCGAGCACTACGCTTGCTACTGCCATAGGGGTGAACAGCAGCCACCATAGCTCTTCCTCTGGTCCTGGGATACTTGCGTCCCCTTGCACGCATCAAATGGAACTTTTCTCCCGCCTTAAGGAACGGCTTTTCAGTTCTGCCGCCTCCGGAAACCACGCCAATAGTAGCCATGCAATAATCATTAACGTAACGTGTACGGCCAGAAGGCAACCGAATCATTGTGCCTTGCGGTGTATGCGCAACAACTGTAGCATAGGCGCCTGAGGACTTGGCTAACTTGCCACCGTCGCCTGGTTTAAGCTCGAGATTGCAAACCAAAGTTCCTTCAGGAATTTTCCCTAGAGGCAGAATATTGCCTATTTCGGAAGGAGCCTTTCCGCCTAGGCTAATTTGTTGCCCTACAGAAACACCCTCAGGAGCCACAATGTAGCATTCTTCGCCATTCTCGAAACGGATAAACGCCAAAGGAGCACCGCGGCCAGCATCATGCACAAAAGACTCAATCACACCGTTGATTGAAGACTCAAAATAATCCTTGGAAGATATTTCAACAGGATACTTTGCAGGAGCAACACGCTTATGAGTTGCAGCTCTAAACGGCGAGCCTCCGCGACCCCGTCTTTGAACACGAATCCTCTTACCCACTAATCATGCCTCCACATTAATTTTACAGGACACCCAGTTTGATAGCGACATCTGACGCTTTATACTCTGGCTTAAGCTTAACGAAAGCTTTTTTCTCGCCCTGCGGCGTTATCTGGACAGTAACTTTGGCAACCTTTACTTCATAGAGCGCTTCAACAGCCCTTTTAACATCAGCCTTGGTGGCATTAAGGTTAACTATGAAGATTAGCTTGTTATCCCGCTCCACCATGAGGCTAGCGGACTCCGTCATCAATGGATGAAGTATAACCTCATCAATGTTCATTGTTCACTCTCGCCTCCACCGTAAAGCTTAGCTAACTGTGCAATTGCGCTGCTGGACCACAGCGTTAATCTTCCAGGCTGTGCACCGGGCGCCAGCAACTCCACATTGAGACCATTGACTGTAACAACGTCTACTCCTGGCAAGTTATCTGCCGCAGAGCGGACGCCCTTATCTTCAGCCACAACAATAAGCGGGCCTACAGCCTGCTTCATTTTTCTACCTCTACGTTTGCCTTTTCCAGCGCGAATCTTTCGGCTTTCTTTCACGCGGCAAACATCAGATAACACACCTAAATTTGTAAGCGCCATTTCCAATTCACTTGTTTTAGTCAGCGCCTCAATCGAGTCGGCAACTACTAAGGGAATTTCAGGAATATCATCCACTCGATGCCCTCTCGTAGCTACAGCATCCTTAGAAGCAGTAGCGGCTATAGCTGAAAACAATGCAAGCCGCGCTTCCTTTTTAGGGATACGCCGCACAATATGTTTCTCAGCCTTCGGCGGATGAGGTTGCCGCCCGCCCACCGTGCTTGGAGCAAAAGCTGCTCTGCCGCCTCCACCTTTCACGCGTGGTACACGCGCTATTCCCATGCCCGTTCCGCGAGATTCAGCGCTTGTTCGTTTCCCCGCCATTGGGTCGCGTCCTTGAGGTTGAAGCCTGCGGGATTGAACTGCGAGGACGGCGCGTTTTATCACGTCAGGCCTTATTGGCGTCTCAAAAACCTCTGGAAGCGTTACTTTGTCTACGGGTTTTCCTTGCAGGTCAAAGATTTTCGCGGTTTTTTTAGCAGGCATATCTTTAGTCTCCGTTATTTCCCTTGAGGTGAATCAAGCGATATATAGGTGATTTGCGGTGGAGTTTCAGGCATTTCTTTTGGCGGCCGCGCTGGATAACGTAGACGTATAAGACGCTTTTCCGGGCCCGGAATGCTGCCCTCTATGAGCATGTAAGGTCCTTTGATTAAGCCATAGCGTATATAGCCGCCTTTAACGGTAACTTCTTTGCCGTCCTTGCCGATTTTAAGTATGCGCTTGTTGTACTCTGTTCTTTGATGATACCCCATTTGGCCTGCGCGTGGAACCGTGTACATAATATGGTGAGGGTTCCATGGACCCAGCGTGGCTATGCCGCGCTTGGTTTTCCTGCCTTTGTGCTGAAGAATGGTGACACCCCAGCGTTTAACTGGGCCTTGGAAACCCTTACCAGTGGTGATGGCTGCGACATCGATGTATTGACCGTCTTTGAAGACTTCCTCAGCAGTTACTGTTTTACCTAAAAGCGATTTTGCATATTCAAATTGTTTGGCTATGGTACCGCCGCCGATTTCAATTTCCATTATCTCGGGTTTTTTCTTCGAGAGGCTTGCTTCCTTAGGCTGTGTCGCCGCGATAACCCGGATGACAGCAGTGCTCGGCAGGTTCTGCTCGAGTTTTTGAAGCATCGCTTCAGCGTCAAAATTTTCAGGCAACACTAAAGCGCGGTCAAGCTCGGCTGGCGGATCTTTCATCCAAACCTCAGTGAGGTTCTTAAGCCCATAGGGCGTTTTCGTGTAAGCGCGAATGCCGCATATAAGCATGGGCGGCGTTTCTATTACAGTGGCAGCGCGCATCACCTCTTTTCCGAAGTTTGGGCTGCGTTTTCGGTCTTCTATGGTGAAGACATAGGTCATTCCTGCCTTGTAACCTGCAAAACCTAAAAGTCTAGGAGCGTCCACGCTGATTTTTGGCCAGTATCGTATTCTTGCAACTGGCCGTTTGGCGCGTTTCCTAGGCAGGTAAGCAAGTGAACCGTGTTTTGGCGCATGAGTTTTTCTGTGACCCATTGTATTCCCGCTTCGCGTCTTTTAGCAATAATAAACTAGAGTAATAAACGTTACCATTGTGGTTTGTGTTTCTTTTGCAAAGTTTTGTGCTCTGCACAAGCTTATACCCCCTTTCATAGGGGCGCGGAAAATAGCGCAGAGGCTTGTGCAGGAGATGCTTTTGTCGTGTTTAACACTTGTCAAGGGTGATTTGGTAAAGAATTCCAAGATGCACTGTGCTTTCAGCACTGCTAATTAATCAGTCCCCGATGCTTAAAGAGTAGAACGAGGCGTATCCTTGTGGGTGCTAGTCATCTATTATCTCGAGCATGGGCTGACCGCAGCATGTAGGGTTCTTTTGTTCGTGACAATTATGTTCATGAGTGCAGTGGCATACTTCATAGTCGCCAATGATTTTCCGGCCGCACTTTTTACATTGAAAGGTAGGCACTGATAACCGCATCCTTTACACAAATGCTTAGATGTGAGGCATAAATAGTTTTCACCTTAAATGCCTAAGCAGCGCGAACTGTGAAAATGCAGCGGTCTTCTGCATGCAACTTCCGTTTATGGTAAGAAGGGTTTGATGATTCCCGCGATTTTTTCAGCTGCTTTTCCATCACCAAAAGGAGATGCATTTGGGAGCTGTTTTCTGCTCGTTAAGGCCGCGTCTATGGCGGATAATATCTCATTTTTTTCGGTTCCAGCAACCGTGGCGAAGCCAGCTTCTACTGCTTCAGGTCTCTCTGTCGATAACCTAATCACTATTATGGGCTTCTTTATGCATGGCGCGGTAGCTTCTTCTTGTATGCCGCCTGAGTCGGTGATGATTAATTCGCATTTTTTCATTAGTACAAGAAAGTCCAAATAGCCAACAGGCGGCAAAATCTGAATGTTTCTGATATTTTTGACTTTTGAGTATAATCCGCTCTTGCGTAATTGCTTTTTGGTGCGCGGATGCATTGGGTAGACGATAGGCAGCGGCGATTCCGCGAAGGCTCCCATGAAATTCTTTAGTACGGGTAGATTATCCACGTTTTCAGCTCTATGTGCTGTTGCCAACGCGAACCTTTCAAAACGTATTTCTTCAAGTATTCGGGATTTCTTTTCCGCTATGGGCAGATGTTGATGCACAGCGTCGATAACGGTGTTTCCAGTTACGTAGATTTTGCCCCAAACATTCTCGTTTTTCAAATTGGCTTCTGCCCGTGAGGTCGGAGCGAATAAATGCTCTGACAGATGGTCAGTTAAGCGCCTGTTATGTTCTTCGGGCATGCGTAGGTCAAAACTTCTTAAACCAGCTTCAACATGCCCCACGGAGATTCCATGCTTGTTCGCTGCAAGGGCTGCTGCTACTACACTGTTAGTGTCGCCCTCAACCAGAACCAAAACTGGCGCCGTTTTCTTTAGCAACTCAGCCATGTTCAGCATTATCCGCGCTGTTTGCGCAGCAGTCGAGGCAATCTTGATTTTGAAAGCGATGTCGGGTTGTGGAAGCGCCAGCTCTTCAATGAACTGCTGCGACATGTTATAATCATAATGCTGACCACAGTGGACAAAAGTGAAGGGAATTTTGTTTCTTTGCAGAGCCCGTATGAGAGGCGCCATCTTTATTATTTCAGGTCTCGTGCCCGCGACAACCATCACTGTCTTCATGATTCTACGTCTCTCAAGTCTTCTTTAGATATCCTTCTCTTGGCTCGTAAATGGTGCCTTCACGTAGCAGCTGGCTAAGCATGCGTTCTGTTTCAGCCTTTGGAATCTGATGTTTCGACTCCAATTCGCTTACAAGCGCAGCCTTCTCCACCATGCCTATTTCCTTCTCCATCTCAACTAGCACGGAGAGCACAACTTGCAGCTTGTCTCTGACGCTTTTAGGTTTCCCAGTCATTATAAGGTCAATGTCCATCTTAGCAGAGGACACATCTATTCCAACCTCTTCCAGCGACCTTTTCATGATAGCTATCGCCGCCTCCGCATCCTCAGCTGTAACTTCCTTCCTCAAGGCTACACGCGCTCTTGCCTCAGCAATGCGAACAAGCGACTCCAGCTGCCGCGCTGTAATCGCTACAGGCGACCCCTCAGTCTCGCTTGCAGAACGCATAGCCAAATAGAACTCGCCTAGGCGTTTCGTAGCGGCACTGGTTAACACGGGCTTAATGGTTTTGGCATAGCTTATATATTTTCGCAGCAGATCAGGCTCTATCTGCGCCTCCAGAGGGCTTGCGCCTCTTTTGTGAATCTCAAGGATGTGCTCCAACATTTTTGCATCCGAGTCTTTATTCGGGATATCGCGCAACACGAAAATTAAGTCAAACCTGGACAGAATTGTCACGGGCAACGAGATGTTCTCAGCTACAGTCCGATGCGGTTCATACCTGCCCAATGAGGGGTTAGCTGCTGCAAGTATTGCCGTCCGCGCGTTTAATGTGGCGACTATGCCGCCTTTGGCGACTGAAACCGTGTGCTGCTCCATGGCTTCGTGTATGGCAACGCGGTCTTCAGGGCGCATCTTATCCATCTCGTCGATACATGCTATGCCTTTGTCAGCCAGCACCAAAGCGCCCGCTTCAAGGCTCATGCTTCCGCCTTTTTCGCGGATTACGGCTGCAGTTAAGCCAGCAGCAGTTGTTCCACGACCAGAAGTGTATAGACCACGTGGAGCAATTCGAGCTACATACTGCAAAAGCTGGGACTTGGCAGTGCCTGGGTCACCGATTAGGAGCGTGTTTATTTCTCCACGCACAGTGATGTCGGGAAGGCTTTTGGATACACCGCCGAAGAGGAGATACATTATGGCTTCTTTAATGTGCTCGTAACCGTAGATTGAAGGCGCTATCGAATTCATTATTTTCTTGTGAACTAACGGATCCCTTGCAAGCGCGAGAATTTTCTCTTCTTCCTCAGGCGTAGGCGGAGAAGCCTCTGGTTCTTTACCCAACACTGTTATTGAGTTAGCATCTATATGCAAAACAAAAGTGCGCAGTTTACCTATTCCAGGCTTGGAGGGCGCAACTGCACGAACGATACCAACAATTGAAACGTGATCGCCTGGTCGGGCAACGTCAACAATGTCGCTGCCAACGAGCTTAACATTCACTGTACGCGGCAGTTGACCAGGCGGCAAGTCTTCAGGCCGCTCTTGCAAGCGGAGGTCTTGTGAGTCCACGAATGTGGATTCGTCTTGCATGAACTCGAAAGGCCCTTTTTGCATACAGGTAGGATCGCTGCACTCGAACGGCGCTTTTAAGAATGGGCCCGTTTGCTCCACGTGTGTTAAAGTGCCACAGCGTTTGCATTTGAACGCGGCGTTCATCACCATTGGACGCACCGATGTGGCCCTGACCACGATGGCTTCAATCATAACTAGTTTGCCAAGATTTTTGGAACCAAGCTTGCGCAGTGGTTCCTTACCAAGTAGTTGTACGACTCGTATGGTGATTTTGCCGATTTTCTGCGCGTACTCTGCGTCTTCTATTTGAAGCTGCTCATGCGCAGCGTTGCTGGCATACTGTAAGAAAACATCTGGTTTCTCCATGAGTTTCTCAGCTAAGCTCTGGTCAAACGCGAAGAGGTCTTCAAAATCGATAGTAACAGATTCACGCCCGGCTATGGCCATCTGCGAGATTCTCTGGCGATACTTCTCTTTTTTGAAGAACTCAAGAAAGCTCTTCTGCGGATCTACCGTCTCTAATTCTCTGGCCATCCTGCTTCACGCTCTCCTTCAAAATTTAGAATCTGAGCCTTCCACTCATTGATTATTTTGCTGAGTTGAACGTAAATAAAACGCTCCTCGCATGTAAATTTCTTTTGAATGTGGTCAGGTTGTGGAGGACCAGAAGATAACGTGACAATTTTCTTTAATCGAGAATTCACTATGTCCCACGCGGAATGCTTCGCCTTCTCGTACTCCTGCACTTTCTCAGGGTGCTTAGCTATTTCGCCTTTTATATTTGCCAAGTAACGACGAAGCTTCGGATAGAAATCCTCTGATAGCTCGGAGATTTGCCCCGCCGCTTGAACGCGCTCTTTCCATTGAATCTTGTAAAGCTTGGTCGCGTCCAAGCAGTCGTCTTCGCGGAAATGGGCAATTCCCGCCTTAACCAGTTCCTGCGCCACCCAGTAATAAACCTCGTATTCGTTTCCTTCCTCCAATGGGCCTATGGATAGCCCTGCAAGCTGAATTTCAGGGTAGTTTCGGTCAGCGATTATTTTTACAGGTAAGTTTTCGAAGCAAAAATCCAGATCCTTAACGAGTAATGGCACGGCTCTTTCCCCCTTCGGCACATACTTATGCGGCGAAGCAGAATATAAGATGAGCAGTTTAAATGTTTAGATTAAATAATTTGGGATTTTAGAGAAAAGCGGCAACACTACTTACTATGGCCATAAACCCAGCGTCTTAATCGCTTGCGCGACGCGGCCTACGCCAAGCATCAGCGCGGCTGTTCGCATGTCACTCTCTTCCTTCCGCGATAACTTCTGAACTTCATAGAACGCCTTAACTATTTTGTTTTCCAGCTTAGCATTAACTTCAGCTAACGGCCAATGCTCCCGCGTCAAATTCTGAACCCACTCGAAATAGCTTACTATAACGCCTCCGGAATTCGCGAGGATATCAGGGATGAGGCACACGCCCTTCTCATAAAGCGCCTTGTCCGCTTCAGGTGTTGTAGGACCATTCGCGCCTTCCGCCACTATCTTCGCGCGGATCTTATCCACATTGGCCCCGGTGATCTGGTTCTGCAGTGCTGCGGGAATTAGAATGTCGCATTCAGTCTGCATTAACTCCTCATTTGTTATGTTCCGGCAGTTCTTGTAGTTTATTACAGAACCCGTTTTCTTCTTGTGCACCTGCACATCAGAGGGGTTTATACCATCCTCGCAGTAAATTCCGCCAGATGAGTCACTTACCGCAACGATTTTGCAGCCTAAGCTATGCATTATGCTTGCAGCGTTGTAGCCCACATTACCGAAGCCTTGCACCGCTACTTTAGCGTTCTTAAGGTTCAATTTTAAAAGTTTAGCAGCTTCCCTGATGCAGAAAGCCAAGCCCAATGATGCAGCGCACACTCTGCCCTCGGAGCCACCGACCTCTAAGGGTTTTCCAGTAACACTTTCTGGAACGCTATAACCCTTAAGCTGACTATACGTGTCCATTACCCACGCCATAGTCTGCTCGTTAGTGTAGACATCAGGCGCAGGTATATCCCGATGCGGCCCAAGATAATCAAAAATTAAGCTTACATAACGCCGCGTCAGCCTCTCCAGCTCCCCCTGAGACATCTTTTTAGGATCACAAGCGATTCCACCTTTTGCGCCGCCATAAGGAAGATCAACAATGGCGCATTTCCAAGTCATCCACATTGCAAGCGCAGTTACATCATCAATAGTCAAGTCAGGATGATACCGAATACCGCCCTTGAAGGGCCCTCTAACATCCCAATGCTGCACGCGGCAACCATTGAAGACGCCGATGCTGCAATCATCCATCTTTATGGTAACCGAGACTATGATGGTCCTCTTAGGCTTCTTAAGCAGCTCGTGAATTCCATCATCAAGCTCCAGCTTCTCAGCAGCCAACCTCAGCTGTTCCAAGGCAATAGTTAACGCTGTCTGCTGAGCCATAACTCATCCCCTATAAGCTAAGTTCAAGCATCGCGCTATTAAGATTGCCGTTTTAGATTTGACATGCCGCCCTAGCCGAAGACACGGTCTGTAGAAAGGAATCTTATTTCATCAAAATCGGTTAGAAAGCTAAAAGCGAAGCTACAAAGTTACCGCAAAATTGAGTTGGAGACGCCCCTAAGTATACCACTTCATAATCTCTGCTATCGCATTATCAGAGTAACCTGCATCTTTGAGGGCTCTCTGCAGGTCATCTGCGGTTTCAATATCCAACAGCAGCACCCAGAAAAAAGGTGTTTTGAATCAGTATTTATCTTTGTATTCCGAAATCGTAATATGTCAAGAAATGCGCATAGGTGCCTCAAATTGGGCTTATTGGCTGTTGAATCCTACATTGCTTAATCAAGGTTTGTTATTTGCCATGGAATATTCCTATATAATCACAAGAAGTTTTTACAGAATAAGGCAATATATTAACAAGTTTGGAGGAGACAAATGCTGGCTCAAAAGCAAATTGTGGACGCTTTAATGAAGCCTGAAGCCTACGATGAAGACGTGGGCAAAGTTAAGCTTGAGCAGACGCACATTTCCTACATTTTCCTAACTGAACGCTTTGTCTACAAGGTGAAGAAGGCCGTGAACTTCGGCTTCCTGGACTTCACAACGCTAGAGAAGAGGCGATTCTTCTGCGAGAAAGAGCTGGAGCTGAACAGGCGGCTGTGCGGCGACATGTATCTTGAAGTCGTGCCCATCAACAAGGCAGACGCCATCAAGATCAAAGGTGCCGGCGAAACTGTTGAGTACGCAGTGAAAATGAGGCGACTGCCGCAGGAGAAGATAATGAGCAGACTCCTCGAAGAGAACAAGGTGGACGCGAGACTTGTGGAAATGATAGCTAAGCGAATCGCGGAATTCCATGCTAAAGCGGAGACAAACCAGCAGATAAGTAAGTTCGGCGCCCTACCGATAATAGAGGCAAACTGGAGAGAAAATTTCGATCAAACTGTGGAGTTCATCGGCAAAACAGTATCCAAGGAAGACTTTGAGCTAATCCGCAGCAAAGTCAATAATTTCATGAAGCGAAACGCAGCGGTTTTTGCAGAGCGTGTCGCAACTGGCAAGGTCAGAGATTGCCACGGAGACATACATTCGGGCAATATCTTCATAACAAACGGCATCTACATATTCGACGCCATAGAATTCAATGACAGATTCCGGTATTCTGACGTTGCGGCGGATGTTGCGTTTCTCGCCATGGACCTAGACTTCAGAGGACGCGCAGACCTTTCTGAAGTATTTATTGAAAAATACGTGGAATACTCTGCTGACAGAGAATTGATGGCTGTTCTGCCATTCTACAAGTGCTACCGAGCTTACGTTCGCGGGAAAGTTGTCAGCTTCAAACTAAACGACCCAAATGTACGTAGTGAAGAAAAAGACGCCGCAAAAAAGGAAGCATCCGCCTATTTCAAAATAGGCACTGCTTACGCGAAGAACCTTTAGCCACAATTACCTAAATTGCTCCGCAACGTATTCTGGGATTTTTACTGTTCCCATGACTATGGGCTTCTGGTGGCAGTCGCTTCCGCCAGTCATGATTAGCTCATGCTCTTTTGCAAATCGTATGTAATGCGCAGTTGTTTGATCGTCATTTCTGGAGTGCCAGCATTCCACGCCATCGATATACGCCAGCATTGCCTCCTCGATTATTTGCGTCTGCTCACCCAGCGACCGGGTAAGCGTCACAAGAGATGTCCCATGAGGGTCGTTGGGATGCGCCAGCACTATTTTTCCGCCAGCGTTTCTCACAAGCCGCGATGCCTCCTCGAGGTAAAGCGGATACTTGGGCACGTCGCATTTCACGAGGTAGCGGTCAAAAGCCTCCTGCCTATTCCGAACAATGCCCTTCCGCACAAGGTAATCCGCGATGTGTGGCCTGCCAAGGGTTCCGTCAACAGATGCTTGGATTTCGTCGAAATCACGCTTCGTTAGCGGCGGAATACATTCTTTTTCGAATTCTGCGTTAAGGTTGCTGAGGATTTTGGCGGCTCTTTCCTCGCGGTAACGCGCCATCTGCCCAAGCTTAGTCTTTAACGCCTTGTCTTCTACGTCAAATTGGTAGCCTAGAAAATCCAGCGATATTGACTTACCCTGGTGGTACCTTTGGTGAGAAAAGGTTACGTTTAATTCAACGCCTGAAACATAGCGAATTCCGGCTTTTGCAGCGGCTTCGATGGCGGCTGGCTGACAGTCGATGGAATCGTGGTCTGTAATGGACATGAAGCCAATGTTTCGGCATTTAGCCTCCTTGAAGATTTCTTCGACAGTTAAGGCGCCGTCAGATTGCTTTGAATGAATATGCAAATCTATGATCATGGAGCTGCCTGGCTACCGTTTCTCCACGCCGATGATGTGCCAGTCCTCTGGGGCGTCATGCTCCGTGTCCACTGTCAGATGCATAATGCTAAGCTGCGGGAAACGCTTCTTCAAGTCATCTACATCAACAGGTTCAAACTTGCTCTTGTTATTGTAATAAGCTTCCTTGGTTAGAGCGTTTGATTCATAATTCTCCTTTGTTCGCCTAAGAATCCGCGCAATAGACGCTTCCTCGGAACAGTGAGTTTCAAGAATAACAAAGGTCATGCCATGTTTAGCGGCAATTTCAGCGGCGCGTCTCCGCAGATCCTGCGTAACAAAAGTAGCATCCAAAATTAAGCCCTGCTTGCTTTTGCCTGCTAGGTCTTCTGCTCTCCGGAACATTTCATCATACACGGACAAGCGCTTGCTCATGTTCCCAGCCACTTTCGGGTCAAACACATCCTCGTTTTTGAGAACTTCCAAGCGGATCAAATCGCTCCTGAGAATCGGATATCCCTTGATCTTTGAGATTTCTTCGGAAGTTTCGGTTTTCCAGGTTCCAGGCAACCCGCAAGTGATTAGCAAAACGTTGGAGCCTAACTCTTTCTTGACGAACTCAGCAAAAGGTTCCTTCAATGGCATCCTCTCAAAGAGAAGTTGAGGTGAAAACATAATTAAACTTTTCCAGCAAGAAAGCACAAGAGAAAAACAGCAAATACGCCGCAGTGCTTCACTACAAAGACAAAGCTAAATAGTTAGAGGGCAATTCTTTTCTGAAAAAGAAGGATTACGCTATGAAGGAATTTCAAGTTAAAGACGAAAAGTTAGCGCCACAAGGTCACCTACAGATAGAGTGGGCTTCAGCACACATGCCCGTGCTCAACCAGATCAAAAAGCGATTTAGCAAGGAACAGCCGCTGAAAGGCTTGACACTTGGCGCATGCCTGCACGTAACGAAGGAAACCGCAGTTTTGGTTGACACGTTAATGGCGGGAGGCGCCAAAGTTGCCTTGTGCGGTTCTAATCCGCTTTCCACACAGGACGACGTCGCCGCGGCGCTTGCAGAAAATGGCGTCCACGTTTTTGCACAGCGCGGACAGACAACGGAAGAATACTACTGGTGCATCAACCAAGTGTTAGATTTTAAACCAGTGATAACCCTTGATGATGGCGCTGACCTCGTCGGTACGCTACACAGCAAGCGAACAGGCGAATTGGCTAATGTTAAGGGCGGAACAGAAGAAACCACTACAGGCGTGCTGCGGCTGCGGGCAATGGAAAAGGCTGGAAGCCTTAAGTACGCGATTATAGCTGTAAACGATGCTTACACAAAGTACCTCTTTGACAATCGCTATGGAACAGGACAAAGCACCATAGACGGAATTTTAAGAGCCACAAACACGCTTTTGGCGGGCAAAACCTTCGTGGTCTGCGGCTACGGTTGGTGTTCAAGAGGCATAGCCATGCGTGCGCAAGGCATGGGTGCAAATGTTGTGGTAACGGAAACTAATCCGCTTAGAGCTTTGGAGGCAGCAATGAATGGGCTACGTGTTATGCCGATGGCTGAGGCAGCTGCAATAGGCGACATATTTGTTACAGCTACAGGCGACATCAGCGTGATAAGGAAAGAGCATATGCAGGCAATGAAGGATGGCGCTATACTCGCGAACAGCGGACACTTCAATGTGGAAATCAACTTGAAAGATTTAGAAGAATTAGCGGTAGCGAAACGACTCGTGAGACCCAATCTGCAAGAATACACTCTGAAGAATGGTAGAAGACTTTACCTTTTAGCCGAGGGTAGACTGGTAAATTTAGCTGCGGCTGAAGGACATCCCTCTGAGGTTATGGACATGTCCTTTGCAAATCAAGCCCTATGCGTGGAGCACATCGCCAAAACCGCGAAGATGCCGCCTAAGGTTTACACTGTTCCAAAGGAAATAGACGAAGCAGTTGCGGAACTGAAGCTGAAAGCTATGGGAATAAAAATCGACGAACTCACGCCTGAGCAGCGGAAGTATTTGGCTACATGGGAAATGGGAACCACATAGCAGAAGTATATCAGCATTTATGGTAAACTTTAAATGGATTAAGAATATAACATGCCCTATAAGTGGTGAAAAGCTTTGAGTAAAGATCAAGCAATAGGTGGAGCAATATTAGTTGTCTGCTTACTTGTCGCTGTAGGCTACACGCTTTCGCTGTTTGTTCCAAACTGGCCGTCATGGATCGGAATTGATTACGAATTTCCACAATTATGGGTAGTCGCAATACCCGTATTCATAGCCTTCATTGCGATACTGCTCATAGGCGCCTGGATAGGCTGGACAATGGCCACGACGCCACCACCGAAGCCCATCGAAGAAATCACAGCAGAGATGGAAGAGAAGAAGACAGAAGAACCAGCTGAAACGAAGACAACCGAAGCCTCAGAAGAAAAGAAGAAGGCTTAGCTCCAAATTTAACAATAGAACCCCATTCTATTAGTTTTTTTAATTTTTATAGTCGTCAACTTTTAAGCAAAACACGCTATATGCCAAGCGCTTTAAAAACAAAATATAGCACCGCGTTAACCAAAGCGGAGACGACGAGGACGGTTAAAATAAGTTTTGGCGAGAACGAAAAAGCATTCTCTTCACTCTTAGGCTGTACATCATACTCCTTAATTTCACGCGCTGCTGCATCAACGCGGACGACAGCGGTGAACTTCTGTGTTTCAACTTCAACCGTGTAGACTTCGCCTTCCAATGCAACCCGTTTTGGCTTCAAGTGACCTTTGTGTCCTAGCCGCTTAAGAAAAGCAGTTGAGAGCATCGTGACTACTTCAGCATTCAATTTTTTTGGTTGAGCTTCTGCAGAGGTTACAGCCGCCTCAGGAATTGTTTCTTGCGAAGGTATTGCCAATAACAGCGTCTCCTAACTATTCTTTAGAAAAACGAGTAACTGCTTAAAAGAAAGTGTGTGTATCACGGCGAGACATACCTACTTCGCTTTCTTCAACATACACTCAACGATATTTCTGCACATCATGCATTCATCTGGAATCTTGTCCTTAGAAGACCTTTCACTTAAATAACCCAAGTAGTAACTGCACCCAGAAGGTTTCTCATAAGTTTCAACGTGACCTTCTGCAGGCATTTTTTCTTCAGCCACTGTTTCTTTGGCTTCATCAACCAAAACAGGCATTTCATCTTTAATCGCTATTTCAGTAAAACAAAATGGACATGCATCATATGGCGCTTGGGAGGCTTGTTGCAGATTTAAAACTTTAATAGGTTTAGTGAAAACTCTGCCGCAAGAAACATTCGGGCAAGTATATGCACTACTTCTGCGGGGTTTCTCTTCAAGCTTGGAGATAGCTAACCCTCCCACAGAAAAATTGCAAGCTACATGCTTATAGTATTAATGAATTTGAGATAAGTATCTGAGCTACTCAAGATTGCAGACTTGCTCTGGCGAAGCAAGCTTTTTGAGGTCCTCAACGCCTTCAGCGTAGCCTGAAGCAAGCAAAATATCGCCTATCTGAATAACAGTATCAGGCCGCGGGCGCAAACTTTTTTCACCTCGTCTTATAACGAGGACCCACATGCCCGTTTCTTCATGCACCCGTGCCTCTCTTAGAGTTCTATTCACAAGCGGCGAACCCGCTGTAACACAGACTTGGGTAACAGTTTCCTCTGCTTCGCGTATGGTTAATTTTAATATAGGATGCGGTTCGATACCTCTTAAGACAACCTCAGCTATTTCAGCTGCAGCGTCTGCAATTTTTTCAGTTGCCACTCCAAGCCGGATAAGCCCTAAAAAGCCAGGTGCCTCTTCTTTTTTAAAATCGCTTGTTAAAGTCAAAAGTTCAAAATCGGTATGCAACTGATCCACATATTCCTCGAGACGCTGCACTTCCTCTGCTAATTCTTTACTGTTCAACATAAGCGAAGAGTAAGCTAAATCAATCATGAGCTCCGAGGTATTCTTTAGCTCAACAAAGCGTTCCACAATTTCTTCGAATCGCTTCAGCTCAGTCATATAGAGACCTCCGCTTTTGATTGCCCCTCAACTAGCTTCTTGAATTCGCTGATGCCAAGCGGGGCGCCTCGTGTTATCAGAACATCTCCTAGAAATATACGCTCAGCTTTGCTGGGATTTATTATCCAATCTTTGTTGCGGCGGATGGCAATTATGTCAACGCCCATTTTCGGCGCTAAATTAAGTTCACCTATCTGCTTTCCAATTATCACGGAATCTTCTTTAACCGTGGCTTTCATTAAGCGCTCTTCAACCTTTTCAAAAATCTCGCCAACAATTGGGTGTACGCCGATTTTACGCGTTACTATAGCCGCAATATCAGCAGCAGCATCAGAAATTTTATCTGCGGCAGCGGCTACTGTAGAAACACCTATCAGGCTTTCCGCATCCTTTGCATCTCTGGCTGCAATCATAATTTCTATATCCAGAAGGTAAGCCAAATTGTCAATGCGGCTCTCTAGCTCCAAAACGTCTTCAGCAAGATCGTGGTCGTTAAATAAGGCTGCAGAATAAGCCAAATCAATCATAAGCTCGGAGAGATTTTTCATCTCCAGTAAAAGCTCGCGGACAGGGATAGGCTTGTATTCTATTTTTTCAAATTTTGGCATTCCTTTAAGAGACGCCCCGCACTATATATTGATCCATGAAATATTTTAATTATACTTTTATCAGCCTATCATGAGCAAAGCTATTAGCAAGGCAACGGTGGTTAGGCTGTCGGCAAGAGAGCTCTCTATGGGAATAACAAAGTTGTCTGGATCTAGCCCCTTACTAAAGGTTAATATTGAAACTGCGTAAGATACAATCATAATTGCAGCTACAGCAATAACGTTGGCAATCAGCAGGATTAAAAGAAGACTTAGAAAAGAGGTTAATGAAAACATTCCAAGCATTGTCAGAGACAAAATTGTCAAGATAACGAACATCATAATTGAAGCTGACCAAGCGCTGAAAATATTCTTTGCATGGTTTCGGATTGAAGAGAAAGATGGTGAAAGTAAGCCTAAGGCAAGTTTTGTTGTAGCGGTGGAACCAACTACGGAGCCCACATCACCAACCATGTCAATCAAAGTAGGATAAACTGTATAGACCTCTTTGCGGTTCTCCACAAAATTACTAATATCCTTGAGAACGGTGCCGGTTACGTTAACGATGAAAGCTACAAATAGCAAGGTAGCTATAGATTCTCTGATGGTTTTTACAAACTCAAGTTGGTGTAAGTTCTTAGGCAGAATATAGAAGCAAAGTAGGACGTGAACTAAAGCTATCGCGGCAATTATCCATGGACCTATAAAACCGAAGAAGAATATGTTAAGCACTGCAATATAGAAGAGTGTTATGATAATGTCCGCTGTGGTGGACATTACGGGGTAAACCACGATGTCAGGGTCTAAGCCTCGCTGAAATGAGATAAAAGCCACCTTAATCGTCAGCAAGGTAATAACCAGACCTAAAGCCATAGTTGCCAAAACAACTGATAGAATAGCTGGAAAATCAGCGAATGTTATCTCCCAAAATAGGTAACCAAAAACTAAGGAAATGCAACTCATTGCGACGCTTGTGACCAAAGTTATAACGATTAGAGCTTGAATTAATTCATAAAAGTTCTTTGTATTCTTAAAAAATCGTGGATAAACTATGCCAAGATGCAAGGCTGTGCCTAACCTGCCGCTAAGCAAGCCGCCGATGACGCCTTTCGCGCTGACAACCGCTGGATAAAGTGCTATAGCCCATGGCGAAAGCTGAAAAATGTCCAGTTGAGAGGCAACCATAAAGCCTGCGAATATTCCGCCTATATCAAAGAAATAAGCTAAAGATGTTTCTTTGAACATTCCCAAGAAACTTTTTGTTGCGCCTGCGTGCGTCATGCTTCAGTTCTCCCGCTGAATTCTAATGCAATTAAGGAAAGAAAAACACGCATAGCAAGAAAATTGGAAAGATTATGCAACAAGAAATTGATTGAGTTAAGGCCGGGTGCTACAACTTTGTGGAGCGCTATCGCTTCTGAAAAATCGAATTGGCAGTAAGCGATGTGATGCCCGTTCATCTTTTTCTCCTTCTATTCGGCGTTCTTTTTCGGCCATCCACAGGCACCCTGCCGATGACGCGAGCGCTTGCGGGCTGCCAAGATCCACTTTAAAGTGCACTCCCAAACTTTTATTGTGGTGCATTATACTGCTTAAATAAGTTTCTGCATGAGATGCAAGTACACGCTTTGCCAGATAAACAATTTTTCAGTGCTTTTCTGGCTGATAAATACACCATGGATCTTCAGCCAGATAATTGCCTTTCACTTCCGCGGGTTCATGTAGATCGCCGCAGTAGTCTATGAAATCGCTTGAAAGCCCATATGCACGTGCACGGCAACCGCCGCATAGCGCTTTATACTCGCAGATGCCGCATTTGCCTTTCAAAGCATTAAAGTCCCGCAAAGCCTTGAACATATCTGAGCCAAACCATATTTCCTTGAAAGACTTCTCGCGGACATTGCCAAGTTTAATTGGAAGATACGGGCATGGCGTAACAGCGCCATTTGCGTAAACACGGCAGTAGTACAAACCAGCAATGCAGCCTCTAATCCACTGTCGCATATCCAAGCCCATGTCCTTTGCTATCCGCATGAATTGGGGCGCACACGAAGGCCGCACATTAAGTTTATGCCTAGCCGCCTTGGCAAACGCCTCCTTAATCATGCTTTCATATTTAGCAGGAGATATGTCAGCGATTTTGGCGCCTCTGCCCGTGGGCACCAGAAAGAACAAGTGAAAGTTTTCCACACCCAATGATTCCGCAAGCGACATGATCTCATCGATTTGATTGTAATTCTGCTGCGTCACCGTCGTGTTCACTTGGACAAGCACGCCGTTTTCGCGCAGGGCTTTGATGGCGCCGACGGCTTTCTCCCATGAACCCGCTACACCGCGGAACTCGTCATGCTGCTCTGGTATATGCGAATCCAAACTGATTGAGACCGTTGCTATGCCCGCTTCTTTAAGCAGCCTTGCCGCTACATCGTTGATGAGGCTACCGTTGCTGCCTAAGCCCATCTTTAACCCTTTAGAAGCGCCGTACCTGATGATTTCGTAAACGTCGGGGCGCAAAAGAGGTTCACCCCCGCTTAAGATGAGCAGCGGCCTGCTGACTTCGCAGATTTGATCTATTAGCCGCTTCGACTCCTCAGTGGTTAGCTCATCCGTGAGTTCCTGTGCGGTGGCGTTTATGTAGCAATGAGCGCATTTCAAGTTGCATTTTCTAGTGAAGTTCCAAGACAAAACAAGCGGAACATGTTTTTCTGCCGTAGCTGCCGCTGCAGGCGAGTAGGCAAGTTTAAGGTAAAACTCGCACATTCCGTCGTCGGCTATTTGCCGAGGCTGCCACAGCTCAAACGTGAATGGGAGAACTGTGTTTAGCATGGCTTTCGCATGGGCAAAACAGAAATGGGTACAGAAGAGAGATGCAACTTCACTGCTTATACCTGATTCCTCGGAGATGCGCTTGTGGCTGCCAAAGATTGGGCAGTTTAAGAACTGCATGCGACCGTCCAGCTGCTCCATGCTCATCATATAATTGATGTAGTGGTCGCTTAGCATGACGGATTGAAGCTTTTCCCTGCGCATGCCAACCTTCAGCGTCACATTTAAAGCAATGCGAACGGTTTCTTCGCCGAATCTTTCTTGCACCTTTATCATGGCACCTTTTAGACGCTGGATGCCCACAGCCTTTGCAAGAGCAGCGGTAATTAGGAAGCCCTTAATGGTTTCATATTCTTGCCGCAAACGCATCTCAGCGATATACTGCGCCCATTCAGAGAACAAGTCCTCAAGCTGCTTACTTGCTTCAGCTTGCTTGTTGGCAAGCATGGCTTCTAACGCCTTGGCTTTTTTGTTTAATTTGGTAAATAAATCAATTTTTTCATCGCTGTTTAAACTTGCTTTAATAGCAACAGCATGCGAATCAAAATTAATTGGCACAATTGTTTTTGTAAGCTCATACATGTCAGAAACGAACTCTTCGGTAAAACGCGATAAAGCCTCAGCGATGTCTGGCGGAGCTAGGCGTAGCTCATTTAGAAGTAAGCGCGTTTCCGTTTCCATCTTTGTGACCATAGCCATATGATACAGGAGAGAGCCAGCCATGCCGGGATCAGCGCGCTTTCCTGAAACGCCGTAAAAGACTTCGGAAAACAAGCGTCTGGCACCGTCAAAATCTCCGCGGCCTATGGCAGCCAACGCTTGATCGAGTTTTTCTCGTCTCTCACGGAGCAGCAAAGCCCATTTGTGGCAATTCCTTTTATCAAACTTAACCAAGGATGTAACCAACCTTAGAGGTTATCACCTCAGTAATGGTAAAAAAAGTTAATGGTTTACGCGCATTTTTAACTTAAAAGCGGTATGCGAGCAGATAAGCTATTAAGCACGCGAAACTAAAACATTAGCCTACATCATGAGGGAGAACAATTGATTTACGCTTTGATAGGATTTTTAGTAATGTTCGGTGCGCTCGCTGGCATAGGCATAACACAGCCAAGAGGAACAAGCATCAAAACATGGTGCTACGGCTACCTCGCCATCGCAATAATCTTCGATGTACTCGTCATAGCGGCGCTGCTTAACAAGTATGAGTGGCTAATTGAAACGTTACTTGGTCTTGCAGCAGGCGCAGCCACGGGCTTAGGCATCCATGTTGCACATCACATACTCGCAGAAGATGAAAATGAGCACCAGGAGCATGGCGAAAAAAAGAAAGAGAAAACAATATTTGGCTTTTAAAACAGCAGCGGACACACTGAGCATCAGATAATCATAGAGAGTAACAGAAAACAACGCAAAATGCCTTTTTTATCCTTTAAGCGAGGACTTCGGATTGCCGCTGAGAAAAATTTATCTTTCTTACTTTTACCTAATTCATTTTGTGGAGGCAAACTGACCCGAAAATGGACCCGTGCAGTCTAAGAAGCATATGCAGCTTACCGGAAAGGAGAAATGCATATGCAGAAAAAAAGGCTCTTGCCATTAATTACAGTGGGCTCGCTCAGTTCTTTAGGAGTGGGACTGCTGGGTCCAGTTTACCCCATATTTGTTGTTAACCGTTTCTCCGCATCACTTATAGACGTAGGCTTATTATACACGGTTATTCTTTTGACGGCTGCGCTTGTTAAGGCGCCAGCAGGCAAGCTTGTTGACCTATACGGTAAGGAGAAAATTTTCTTTTCAGGACTCATGCTTGGCGCCGCATGCACTCTCGCTTACACTGTTGTAACGAACATATTCCAGTTGTATTTTGTAGAATTATTCTTTGCAATCGCCTATGCACTCCAGCGACCAGCGCTTCTGGCTTTCATCATAGACGCAAGCGAGAAAGACAAACGTGGATTCCTTTTAGGCACTTTCGAGTCAGCTTATGACGTCGCTGAAGCCATAGCTGCGGTCACATCAACAATAATAGTCAGCCAAATTGGTTTCGAGCCACTATTCCTAATAAGCTCAAGCTGCCAAGTCACCACAGGAGTCTTTGTCCTAAAGACAGCAACAAAACCATAAGGAAAACTTATGGAAAATTAACCATTCATTTTGGGTATAAAGCCGTTAATCTATTTCGCTTATCCAAGTTTAAAGACGAAAACAATAATTAACCACAAGCCTCTACTAAACAAGCCTTGTAGCTAAACGTTTGCGGATCTCCTTCGAATAAAATAAAAGCGGCGCAACACCATCAGTTGAGAGAATCACATGACAAAGAGGTTTGCTGGGGCGTTGGGCGCCAAACTAAAGGAGAATAGGAGAATGAACTTATTGCGGCTACAAACGCTTCTAAGCCCAAAGCCCACTCAGCCCCTCCAAGCCTGAACAGCCAGATAATCCAAAAAAGGGGGAATGAGTTTTGCTCTGCGCCAGCATGACTATCGCTTCCTAAACATCAGAAGCCCAACAAGCACGATAGCGGCGATTATGGCAACGGTCGAAAGGGCAAAGTACGTTCCTAAGGGCTCCTGAGGCGTCGGCGTGGCTTCCGGCGTTGCTGGCGGCGCTTCCTCAACGTATATGGCAGTTTCAGCATGCGAAGGCCAATAAGACTCCGAGCCGGCAAAACGGGCGATGACGGTGTATTTGCCTGGGACTGGCGGCGTGAATGTGGCGCTGTAAAAGCCGTTAGAGTCGCTTGTTGCTCTAGCCACTTCATAGTAGTTGCCGTTCGGGTCAAGCACTTCAATGACTACCTCAACGCCCTTAACGTCCACTGGCTTAGGCTTCTGCATGTAAACGTACTCCATCCACTCAGCCATGCTCTCGTCGCTAACAGCAGGAATACCATGCGGGAAACGTGCTGCTTGTGCATCCTGTTTTGTGCCTGGGGAAATGTCAATAACTGTTCCTTCTACCAGTATTTTGTTGCCATGTGTTGAAATCTTTGGTGATGCTGTAACCGTCGTGGCACTTGGACCCTTGCCGATACAGTATAGTTGTCCGTCGTACATATTATGGTAAACAATGAAACCTTCGGCGACAGGATAGTAGGAACGTGGGGGATAACCCATGGATCCAAGTAGAGTCCATAATTCTTCACCATTAGTAGCGTTAACAGCTCTTATTTTCCAACCTTTGTAGAGCGGCGTGTTGGGAGAGTGCTCACCACTAAATAAGAAGACTTTGCCGTCTGCGATGGAAGCTATAAAGATGGGATAGTTACCCCAAGGTGTTTGAAGACCGCCGAATGTACTATTGCCCTCGCCACCGTTACCGTAAGTCCACAGTAGATTTCCGTTTTTCGTGTCGTAGCAGTAGAGTACCCCGCCCCAACCGCTATGATAAAGGCGGCCATAGGCGGCTGTAGTGAATACTGCTGCATGAGTCACATCAAAGTACGAGAAATCAGACATATTTGCGGGTGGTGTTGTTTCCCATAGTTTTTCTCCGTTATCAATGCTATAGCCCGAAAATTGGAAAGTTTCTTTGTCTAGGAAAATTGTGACGCGATTCACTTTGTCCACTACCTGTAAGAAGCGAGTGATGTTTTCTGGTGGTGCTGAATAATTCTTGATCCATAACAGTGTTCCTCTTGAGTCTGGCTTCAGACTTATAGCCCACATGGTATAAGGATCTGGAGTTCCGATGCCTGAGGGGCCAGCGAAGCTGCTACTGCCAAGCAGTATGTCATCGCATATAGCGAAGTATGGGGAAGTCGACGTCGGTATAGTTGTTGGTATTGTTACGTTCCAGTCATAGCGTGATGCTGTGCTCGCGTTTACCCATCCTCTTGTTACGTTCCAGTCTGGAGTCCAACCAGCTCCAGATGTAGTCCACAGTCTAGAAGAGTTCCATTGAGCAAGCCAGCCGTTTCTTAGGTCTATTTGGTAGCGCAGTATCTCGCCTTTTGGTCCGACTGCTGCTGTGCCTGAAGGGACATTGGTTACATTGAATAGTCTTTGTCCTGTCCATGGGTCATATGCTGTACCAAAGTTGCTTGAGAATAAGATGCCTCTGGGGATGACGCCGTGTTGGTTCTCGGTGTCACATGCATAGAGGTAACCGAATGAAGGGCTTGGCCAAGTCGAGTCAACACCCATTTTGTCGTTATACCATATTTCTTTGCCAGTACGTAGGTCAACACACATCCATCCGCCGCCAGTGCCTGCATTCATCAGTGGCAACTCGTAGAAGAGCAGCCCGTTCATTATTATTGGCGCAGCGAATCTAGGGTTGTATGCTGATCCGCTATAGAACATGTTGCCTTCTATACCAGTGTTGCTTCCTCCGACGACGCCTCCCTCGTCAATACGCTTCGTCCACATGATATGTGCACTGTTAGGCGCTGTGCCGTCAGGTTGAACCATTCTGTAAATTGAAGGGTGCGTATAACCCAGCCAATGTGATGCAATCTTGTACCAATCTGTATTCTGTCCTTCTATTGGGCGTGTCCAATATTCTGTTGGCAAGGGATAGCTAGTTATAGGATTAGGCAACTGCTCTTCCTGTACGGTAAGGTATATTGTTTTGCTTGTGGCGCCTAGGAAAATATCATTTTGATAAGTGCCGCTCCAATTGTATATTTGATCAGGATAGCTAAACACGAAAGAGTACGTGCCAACTTGGGTAGGTATGTACTCAGCCCATGCTGTTGATGTCGTGTCCCAAACAACGTCCCATGTTATTGTTTCGGTTTCTCCGTCAGGTCTTGTGATAGTAACTTTGTAGTCATGGAAGCGTATGTCATTAGTTACTACTGCGCTTGGCAAGACTAAGCCTGCCCACGCTACGATGACCACGCGTTGACCCACACCCACAGGGTTGGGGTTAACGGTAAGAAAGGCGTGCGTAGTTATTTTCCACGGTGGCGAATGTGCGTTAGCAATTGGCAAGGCAATCAATGTTACTCCAAAAGATAACACTAGAAATGTAGCGAGTATAGCCTTAGTTTTGTCTTTTCCAAAGTTCATTTTTCTTTTTCTCCTTAATTTTACGTTTCTAATTGTTTAGCGTGTAAGCTAATTAGTTTGGCTCATTGGAAGGGAGTTAAATTTAAATTAGCTTCAAACGCACCAAAGTTTTTTAACAGCTAAATCATCAGAAGATGTTTGTGAGAAAAATGAAAGAAAAAGATAATTCAAAACTGACAGAGGAAAGTGTCGTCGCGAAAGTTGCTGAGTTAATGGAAACTCTTGACAAAATCAAGAAATACGGGGTTTTAGCAAGGCATTTAAAAATGTTTACATCGATCGTTGTTAGCTCTATCATAATTTGCATAGTAGTTTACAATTTAGTTGCTTATTCGAGTTTTTTAATCACATTCAATGAATTTCAACGGTTTTTTGTGACATTTCCTATAGTACTTATTCCAGCAGTAGGAGTCGCAATAGGTATTCTTCTTGTTAGAAGTAAAGTAAATGCAGTCAAGACTGGCGAGTGGAAAGATGAGCTTTCACAGGGGTTTCCTTCAGCACTAAAAATCTTGTCGGAAATAGATTTAGATGAGACCTTTGATGTTGTTTCTTCAGGCAGATTGGGTTATGTCATGTATGGCCTAGTAAAAGGAGCAGCCTACGGGTTCATATCCTTCTTTATACTAGGTTTTGTGTTTAATTTTATTACCTATATAGCCCTGCATCGACTAGGTGCACTTGGTTATGCTTCGTTTCACTGCGCTCTTCTCATTACTTTCTTGTATTTGAGAAAAGACCTTTCAAGACGTTTTAATGAAATCCGAGCGATAGACAGGCTATATTGGGAGCTGCAGAGATTTAGCCATGAACTCAGAAGTACAAATTTTTAAACCTGACATATACGTCATTGCCCGAATTATAAAGGCTCTCAAGGAAAAAAAGAGCATTAACAAAACCGCGCTTGCCACTTCCACTGGACTAGCCTATGACAAGTTGATCAAGTATTTGGCTTGGATGTCAAAGAAGGGCTTCGTTGTAATTGATGAAAAAGGCTTGGTCGTTTTAACTAAGGCTGGATCAGAAGCATATGACGAGCTTGTACAATGGATAATTAAGTACATAGGGCAACTTAAATTCCCACGACTACAGCCGCGAACATAGCTTTTTTAGCTATCTTGTCTTGTTAGATTAATCTTTTCCGACCCTAAGTACGCCCTCGAACAGCACGTACAGCAAAACCTTATTGCATGATTATTTGCAGCGCACAATAGAGCCTCAAACTCCTTCCCTGACAAAAGCCACTCACCCTTAGCTTAATCCACGCTACCTCAGAGGACCCACGTGCTTCACGCATGCAACAACCACACTTGCATAGCGCACCAGCATACGCATTTAACTTCTTATCGGGCCTCGTTCACTCGCGCCAGCGCACCCCTTGTGCCGAACGATACTATTGAGCGTTTGCAGCGTTGTATCCGCTGCGGGTAATCATATATCCATATCGCAGCCACTTTTCCTTATAGAGAAAAGTTTCTGATAATTAAAAAGTGAAGGAAGGGATTTTTACCCGAAAGGGTGGCGCCGGGGAAGGGATTCGAACCCCTGCGAGCCAAAGGCCCACTGGCTGGCTTGTCTTAGGCCCCATGTACGCCTGCACTGATCTCGAGGCCAGCGCGATAACCACTCCGCCACCCCGGCTTAATTAAAAAATTGCGGTCGCATCTAAAAGAGTTTTCATTCCGCACTTGAAGTTAGCATTGAAGGGAAAAGCCATTGCTTCTTACTTTTCTTTTTCTTCGCGTCCCATTCAGATAGGATTTTCACGGCTTCATTGGCGATTTTTATGGCGTTTTCTTCGCCTGCGCCAGCCTTAAACTCGCCTGTGAAGTGGCTGTTATACACGGCGAGCACTGCGCCCGCACGTAGCCCGAAAAGGCTGGCTAGCGTGTAGAGGGTTGCGGTTTCCATTTCCACATTAAGCACACGCGCTTTCTGCAGCTTGGGCATTAAGTTGGTCATTTCGCATGTTTCGCAAAGCGCGCTGGAGCGGCCTTGGCCTGCGTAGAAGTCTGCTGTTGTCGCCGTTAAGCCAACATGATAATTCGCGATGCCGAGAGTTTCGGCGGCCTCGATAAGCGCAAGCAGAACTTCATAGTTTGCTGCGGCAGGATATTCTGGCATGATGTAGCAGCTGCTTGTGTAGTCCAAGCGCACCGCCGCAGACGCAATGATGACGTCGCCGCAGTTGATGCCGGGCTGTAGGGCGCCTGTGCTGCCTACTCTGATGAACGTGTGCGCACCGATGGCGGATGCCTCGTTTACAGCGATGGACATGCATGCGGGGCCTATGCCGCTGGATAGCGCGGAAATGGCAATGCCTTTGTACGTGCCTGTGTAGCTGCGGAATTCTCGTTTGGCGGAAACTTCTTTTGCGGTGTCCCAGAAGCGGGCGATTTTTGGAACGCGATCTGGGTCGCCTGGAACCAGCAGATACTCAGCTAAGTCGCCTCTTGCGCATGCAATATGATACTGTTTGCTACCGGAAGCTGTGTCTTGCATTTGCTTCACCGGTTTAAAGAATGTGTTTTAAGGATTTAATAATAGCGAAAATGCATGCTTCGGGTATAAAAGGAAGGATAAAATAAAAAGGAAGGAGAAGATTAGATTTTTTTGGTTTTAACGGCGTTTTCCAGTGCTACGACGCCTGGGAGTTTCTTGCCCATAAGGAACTCGATTAATGCGCCGCCTGCGGTGCTGATGTAGCTGATTTTGCTTGTTAAGCCGTATTCTTGTATGGCTGCGATGGTGTTTCCGCCGCCTGCTAGGCTGAAAGCTTTCGAGTTGGCGATTGCTTCGAAAACTTTCTTGGTGCCATAATTGAATTCTTTGTTTTCATATACGCCCATTGGGCCGCTGACGACTATAGATTTGGCTTTGCTGATAAGCTTCGCGTAGTTCTCCACTGTCTTCGCGCCTATGTCGAAAATTGAGTATTCTGTTGGCAGCTTGTCCACGCCTATTTCTTTCCTTTTACCATTCACGTCCAGCGCGACGTCAACAGGTACCATGATTTTGTCTGGATACTTTTGCATGAGCTCTTTGATGCCTGGAATCAAGCCGGTTAACTCCTTCTTCGCGAGGAAGTCCATGTTCTTCTTGCCTAAGTCCACGCCTTTAGCTGCAAGGAATAATTGTGCTGTTACGCCGCCAACTATTACGTAATCTGCGATGCCGTTGCTTAGCACGTATTTGCTGATTTCTAATGAGTCGTCTGCTTTGGCGCCGCCCATGACGTATACGCATGGTTTTTCAGGCTTCTCTAAGGCGCGCGCCAGTGACTTCAACTCGCGCTCCATTATTCGGCCTGCAACGGAAGGAAGCACGGCGGTAAAGCCTACCATGGAAACGTGGCCACGGTGAGCCGCGGCGAAAGCGTCATTAACGAATAGGTCTGCCAGCGGCGCGAGATTCTGCACTAGTTCGGTTTTGGCGTGCTGTTCGGGTGTGCCGCTTTTGGTTTCTCCGTCCCAGCTACGCACGTTTTCGAGAACGAGAATTTCGCCGCCTTTCAGCGCTTTTATCGCTTTTTTTGCTTTTTCGCCGAAAACATCATCCACGTACTTCACGGGGCATTTCAAGATTTTCCCGAGAATTTCCGCATGCTCCTTAAGAGGCGTGTAGTCAGGGTCGCCTTTTCGTCCCTGATGGGCGAGGACAACGGTTTTTGCGCCTTTTTCCGCGAGTTCCTTAAGTGTGGTTTCAGCGTGTGCTCGGATGCGTACGTCGCTTGTGACTTTTTTGGTGGCTGGGTCAATTTCACTGTTGAAGTCTACTCTGACGAGAACGACTTTGTCTTTGACTTGAACATCATCTAAAGTTAGGTACTTTGCCATACCACATCACTTTCATTTTTTAGGTCAAAAGAAAAATAGGAAGAGGGCTTTTAAAGTTTAAGTTGCGTTTGAAGCCTTCTTAGAGTCCTGCTTTTTTGCCGACCAGCTCGATTAGTTCGACCATTCTGCAGGAGAAGCCCCATTCGTTGTCGTACCATGCGAGTACTTTGACGAAGTTGCTCTTTCCGCCTAGGACCATTGTTGACTGAGCGTCGAATACTGCAGAGTACGGTGTGTGCAGCACATCGGATGAGACTATTGGGTCTTCGGTGTATTCCAATATTCCCTTAAGCGGTCCTTCTGCGGCCTTTTTCATTGCTGCGTTGACTTCTTCAGCTGTGACTTCCTTCTTTAGCACTGCGGTTAAGTCTACGATGGATACGTCTGCGGTTGGCACGCGGAGTGCGATGCCGTTCATCTTGCCGCTGCATGAGGGCAGAACTTCGCCGATTGCTTTTGCTGCGCCGGTACTTGTTGGAATAATGTTTAATGCGGCTGCACGGGCTCTGCGTAAGTCCTTGTGGACTAAGTCTTGAACCCGCTGGTCGTTAGTGTATGAGTGCGTGGTGGTCATGAAGGCCTTTTCTATTCCGAAGTTGTCGTCGAGAACCTTGCTGACTGGTGCAAGACAGTTTGTAGTGCATGAGGCGTTGCTGAGTATGTTGTGCTTTGCGGGGTCATAGAGCTTGTCGTTTACGCCCATGACTATGGTTATGTCAGGGTTTTTGGCTGGTGCGCTGATGAGAACTTTCTTAGCGCCAGCTTGCAGGTGCTTTGATGCAGCTTCGCGGTCAGTGAACAAGCCTGTTGACTCTACGACGAGGTATACACCAAGGTCTTTCCATGGAAGCGCCGCAGGATCTTTTTCAGCTAGGACTTTGAGGAGTTTGCCGTTGACAACTAGGTCGTTACCTTTGACTTCCACAGTACCAGGGAATCTTCCGTGAATCGAGTCGTACTTCAGAAGGTGCGCGTTTGTCTTTGCATCTGCAAGGTCGTTTATGGCTACGAAGTCTATTTTTGCTTTGCGTTCAAGTGCTGCTCTGTAAAGAAGCCGGCCGATTCTTCCGAATCCGTTAATTCCTACTTTTATGGCCATTTATAATCACCATTGTTAGGCATGGAGTAATCACATATATTATCTTAATTAATTTTCCGACTGAAAGCGCTTAAGCCGCATGTTGCAGTAGGATGCGCCAAGAATACTTAAAAAAGACTGCCACAGCGCATACTATCAAAGTAAACTTTAATCAGTTAACTGTATAATCGCATGGAAAGCGACTGTTCAACCAAGTTATATGCCGCAGATTGTTTTTGAGTGAATTTGAGGGTTGATTATGCAAAACTTTATTACATTGCCCAGCATTTTGCATTTCTAAAAAGGTGGAAACATTTGAAATTCGGTACATACGTATTTGAGCCAAAGAAGGCTGAAGGCTTTGACTTCCATTTGTTCCGTGTAAAACCAGAAGTTGGCAGGCGATTACCGCCTGTACCAGACATGTACAGCAACGTTGCAATTTTCGGAGATAACGTCACTGCACGAAATCATCCAGACTGGATTTCGCAGTCGCCTCTTGGCCCTGCTTGGAGAACAAATGACCAATTTAACCTGCGCTGGGACGTTCTCTGCCACACACAGCCAGAACACAGAGCGGAACAGCTTGACTACATCGAAGATGTTTCCAAGCGTTCGCCGGGAGTTTGGCTGAACAGCATACACTTTGCTGATCATGGACACTGCACTTGCCCACGCTGCAACGAACTGTGGAAGAAAAGCGGGCTCAGCTGGTTTGAGTGGCGCAAAAAAGAAGTCACAGACTACATTGCCCAAATCAGAGAACGCGTAAAAAACGAGTTAGTAATAGGTTTGCTTCCTGACCCAGTGAACTCTTACGAGCGCTTCGGCATTGATTTCGATGCTCTTGCACCATACGCTGACGCGTTCAACGTTGTCATGTTCTCAAAGAACTATGCGACTCCATGGTACTGGGAGATGCTTTGCAGAGCCTTTAAGAAGCTACTTAAGAAGCCTGTCTACGTTAGCTTTTACGTTTTCGGTCCAGGGGACGACCCACGCGAAGTGCCTTCGCCAAGCGAGCTGATAACGCTTTCAGTTCGTGCAGGAAGAACAGGCATCGATGGAATATTGTATCTTGCAGACAAAGCTAGCCAGATCTATGACTTCCAGAAGGCAGTAGTGGACAAGGTTGAGCTGAGACAGAGACTACGCACCTACGGATGCCAAGAAGTATTAGACTTCTTCGCCAGCTGGGAAAAAATCGTAGGCTAAGCCTTCAAGTAAAGCCTGTGCAACACCAAAGTGGATGATGTAAATCACTAAGTACCCTTTTATTTTGTTAGAAGTTTTACTATTAGTCTTCTGAAATTTATTTTGCGTTTTGAAGCAGCAAAAATTTCACAGCTTAGAAATATCTTAATAAAATGTTTGATGCGCAAACAAAAAATAGATAAATGCCAAAGGGCATTTGTCATAGCACCAGGAGAAAAATTGCATGACAAGTAAAATCTTAGTGAAGGATTTGATGTCTACGAAGGTTAATGTTTTCCGGAACGAGTCTACAGTGCTGGAAATTGTGAAGAGGATGGCAAGCTGCGACGTTGACTATGTGATGGTGGAGCAGAGTGGGCAACCGACTGGCATCATAACAGAGCATGATATTATAGTGCGGATGCTAACTCAAGGGTTAGATCCAAGCGTAGTTATCGCCAGAGCCATATACACTAACCCGCTGGTGACGATTGAAGAGACTGCAACGGTGGAAGAAGCAGCCAAGCTGATGAAAGAATGGAAAATCAAGCATTTACCGGTAACCAGAAACGGCAAACTCGTGGGCATGCTTACCTATCTGGATATAGCGTTTAATGTTCCAGAGCTGCTGCCTGCGATGAAAGAGCTGTATCGTCCTTCGAAGTAGGCAGATTTCACGCGTTAAAGCGTCAAATCGCTTTTAAGCACCACCTGCTTTTTTAAAATTTATTAAAAATGGCATGAAGTTGTCATTCTTGTTTTTGCATTGGAACGGAGAAAAATTGAAAAGCATCTTAAATCATTTAGAGAGGCAACAAAGAGGGCTTAAGGTTTGGATGAAGTTTTAGAGATGCTAGATAAAACCGCCAAGAGAATCCAGAAGGCTCTTGATGAAAGCAAGGAAGCGGCGCAGAAGTATGCAGCTGCTTATGAGGCGCTGCTCAAAACGGAAGGGGCAACTGAAGAGCAGAAGATTAAGGCTTTTATGAGGAAGACGCTTGAATTAGACCGTTTGGAGCGGTTGTCGTCTCAGCTGAGTTTGCTTTATGTTCTTCAGATATTTGCTTTCAAAGCGAAAGTGCTGCAGATAGCCGTTGACAACATCAATAATCAGCTTGTGCAGTCAGGGGTTCTTCAGAAGACTGCTGAGCTTGAGGACGTGAAAAAGAACATTGATGCGTTAAAGATTCTTTTGGAAGCGCAGTACGAAGCGTTGAAGGAAATCAGGGAGAACCAGAACAAAAACCTGACTTACATTCACTGAAGCCACATTTTGCCCTATTGGATATTTTTATAAATGCACCAGCAGCGGTTAAAGATGTTTTATAGTGCTTCTTCGCTTTTTCTATGAGAAGTCATCCCAGACTGGAGTAATAGTGTAGTTGCCTATCCAGTCAGAAGTGGCGATTATCCTGTTTACTTGTATTACCTGCCATTTTTCCAGATTTCCCAAGGGGATTGATAGGTTGAAAGCTGAAAGCCCGTTTTTGTAATATGCAGCGATTTCTAGCCTCGCATTATACGCGGTTCTGCAGCCGACATTGAAAACTACACCTTCAAATGTGAAGTGAGGATGAGGATAAGTAACATTTCTCGGCTCTACTGAAACACCGAGAGATGTGACCAGATAGGGTTTCTGCTGGGCATCTAACTGCTTCTTAAGTTCAGTATTTAATCTGCTTAACTCGTCTATTCTCGAGTCTTTCTGAAGCAATCCCAGATGAAGCGTCAAAGAATAAGCGGCACATGAAACCGTTACTAATAGAAGAAGGAGAGTAACAGCAAAAAGGCCCTTGCCTCGCTTATCCATGTGGATCACCTGATTCTCTTCAAATGCTAAGAGGCTTAATACTCTCTCTACGGAACAACCTGTTCTTCCCAGAGAACAAGGCATTGATTATCACAAGCACTTGATTGGAAAACCAAAAGCCAGCGTATTCAACAGGCTCTTGCACATAATTCAGCCGCATAATGTCGTGATGCTGTTATGCTCGGCGCAGTTTATAGCGTCTCGTATGCACAAGCTCTTTAAATAGTTCTGAAAAGAGGGCCTTAGACCTACCCTCTATAGCTTTCTGCAATGAATCTCTAATAGGCGGCAAATATGAAGGCACTAGCGGTTTTACTCCATGCTTCGCATTTTTGCTTATCACTGAAACACAGTGAGGTTAGGCTTCTGCAAATTTGGACATGCTATAGAACTTGTTGAGAAGTTAGCGTGATAGCGGCTCGGCTGGGATTCGAACTCCAGACCTCCTGAGTGCAAGTTAGGCGTTTACATTAAACTATTCAATGATTCTCTTGATGTCTTTGAATAAATCAAAGTCTTTATCAAAAGAGTAAATCCTGTTAAGTCCTGCCTCTTTCATGAGCACGTATGCCAGCGTATCATTGACGCCGACTTGCTGCTCCTCCGCAATCGACAACGCTTTCAGGTAGTCTTCTTTAGAGACTTTGTAAATCACAATGTTGTCTAGAAATAGCAAACTTTTTTCTATTGCAAGTGCTTCCTCAACGGGAAGATGATCGTCTAAAACATTACAGACTTCGCTGAAATGAACAGTCGAAGTTGCCGCCTCCTCACCTTCATTGATTCTCAAGACGATTTTCTGCGCTGCCTCCTTAATGCTTGCTTCATGAGGCTGCAGCTTTCTCTTCGTTTTCAAAAAAGCGTAAACAAATACGCTTGCATCCACGAATGCGGTAGGCAACGCTAAAGTCTCCGTAGTTCCTTGCGAACTTTATGCCACTCAGAGAGATCCGACTTCAAGTCCACCTCAACCTTGTCAAAGTACTGTGCCAAATCAGGCTTAGCGAACGGCCGTACCTCAATAACTTCGCCTCTCGATATAATAATCGCCTTTTTACCCTTAAGATACCTATCTCGCCAAGTTTTTGGTAATAAAATTCTCCCTTGGTCATCTACGCTTTTAATTTCCACTTCCAACCAAAATCACCGAATTAAGAATAGTTACCAGCGCATATAAACAATTTGGTTGAGTAGAAGTCAGCGTAGTGGTGGACCGGTGGGGATTTGAACCCCAGACCTCCTGAGTGCAAGTCAGGCGTTCATACCAACTGAACTACCGGCCCGCATGCAGTCTGAATGCATAGAGCAGTTCTTTGATATTTAGGTTTTTGTTCACAGAACAAAACTTGTTAAACCAAATACCTTGAAAAAATACGGAATAAAAACTGGTTACGTGTTTAAGCGTTAAAAGCTTAGTAGCGTCTTTTTGGCGGTCGCTTCTTTGACCAGCACTCCCGGCAGTAAACAGGCCTGTTCGGGTCAGGTTTGAATGGAACTTCACATTCCTGACCGCATTCAGAGCAGACTGCCTTGTGCATCTCTCTATCGGACATTAACTACTTCAACTCCTATTTCTTGATTCACGCGCAAAAATTGCTTCTTGCACGATGAGCTTATGCACTGCATGGAGCAATATAAAACTTGTCATCACAAACGGTGATTCCGCCAATTGAAAAGCAGCGTATAAAAGGAAAATGAAAACCGCTGCTTTAGCTGGAAAGCGCATATCAAAAATAGAAAATGCTATACTTCAATTATGCGTATACTTTACTTTTGGAGGGCATACAGATGGTTGAATTTAAAACAGTTAAAATTACTCCTCCGAAAGACTGCAACGTCATCTTGGGCATGGCACACTTCATAAAGACCGTTGAGGATCTCTATGAGGCGCTAGTTAACTCTGTGCCAAACGTTAAATTTGGAATAGGCTTCTGTGAGAGCTCAGGCCCCTGCCTCGTGAGGCATGAGGGAAATGATGAGGAACTGCGGCGGTTAGCTGCGGAAAAGGCCTTTGAAATCGCATGCGGCCACAGTTTTGTAATATACCTCAGGAACGCTTATCCAATAAACGTCTTAGACAAAATCAAGAAGGTGCCCGAGGTATGCACGATTTTCGCTGCCACCGCGAATCCTTTGGAAGTGATAATTGCGGAGACAGCACAGGGCAGGGGAGTAATAGGCGTAGTTGACGGATTAAAGAGCAAGGGCATAGAAACAGACGCGGACATTAAAGAGAGGAAAGAGTTTCTGAGGAAAATAGGCTACAAGCTCTGACGCTGAGGAAATGGGAAGGGGCAAGGTGAAGTTGGCGCTGACTTCCAAGCCCTGCAAAGCATCATGCAGTGAAAAATAAAAGCAGTTCTGATTTCATCTTTGAATTGTTAATTCCGCTTGGACTTCAAACGGGATTTTCTCTTTCATTTTATCTGCGGCATACGCGACAAGTTGGTTAAATTGCTTGTCAGAGAGGACATGGCGCGCTCTGGACAAAACTTCAAGGCACAAGTCCTTAAAAACGAGGTCGGCGCAACCTATTTTTGCGTCATCAATTAATTCCTTGCAAGCTTTGAGGATTTGTTCGCTCATGCAACTTCACCTTGCAAGTTAATACTTCACTATAAAACATTAAAACACTTATGAATTCAGAATATTTATCAAGAATGAGCCTTTTCTGTAGCAATAAAAACGTAAATATGCTTAAAAGCTGAAGTTTAATAGCACTGAAGACGGCCTTTACTGAGCAAGTATTACTCATACCGCAAACTATTTAGTGCACCCAACAATTCACATTCCAAGGCGTAAAGGGTGCTTTTTATGAGCGAAACAGAAAACTCGAATCCAGCTGAAACATTTAGGAATCGGTTGCTGGAGCAACAGGAACTTCTCAGATACAGAATGAAACAGATTAAACATAAAATCGCCGTAATAAGCGGAAAAGGCGGCGTAGGCAAAAGCACCATAACCGTGAACCTTGCAGCCGCGTTCGCCATGCTTGGAAAGCAAGTAGGCATATTAGACGCTGATCTGCATGGCCCCAGCGTGCCGCGACTATTAGGCTTGACCGGACAACAAGCGAAAGTAGGACCGCCGGGCGCTTTCCCAGTAAAAGGCCCATTAGGAATGAAAGTCATCTCCATAGACTTCTTCTTATCCGAAGAGCGCACACCAACCATTTGGCGTGGCCCGCTGAAAATGACGGCGATACGACAGCTACTCTCAGACATTGTTTGGGGAGAACTAGACATCCTCTTCATCGATTTGCCGCCGGGAACAGGCGACGAGCCCCTGAGCATCGCGCAGCTTTTGCCCGACATTGACGGCGTCATAATCGTGACGATGCCTTCAGAGCTTTCACGGGCTGTCGTTAATAAAGCGATAACGTTTGCGCGGCGTCTGGGCTTACCGATAATAGGTATAGTGGAAAACATGAGCGGTTTTGTCTGCCCAAAATGCGGCGAAAAAATTGACATATTTCAGTCGGGCGGAGGAAAGAAGCTGGCGGAAGAGACGGGTGTCCCGTTTCTCGGCAGCGTCCCATTAGACCCAAAGGTGAGCATGGACTCTGATAAAGGCACATTATTCGTGGTTGAGCACGCAGATTCGCCAGTAGCTAAAGCCTTCAGCAAAATTGTCAAGAAAGTTGAAGCCTACCTCAAGGAAATAGAAGAACCAAAAGCCTCAACAAAATAAAAGGGCACATACTCGCACGCTAATTAAAGTTCTTTCCCGGAAATCATATAAAAAATAAAAGAAAGTGGAGAGGGCACTCAGCGCTCTTCACTGCACCGCAACGCTTACTCTTTTGTCAGCGTTATCTCTATTGTTGAGACCATGCGGCTTTTGTTTTCGCCTTCCCTCGGCGGCATCTCAGCAGTGCCAATGGTTATGTTGCTGACCTTCAAGTCCTTCATGAAGCGGTTCCGCGCTATCTCCGCAACGTCAACAGCCGTTGTAATCGCTTGGCCGCGAGCCTTCAACGTAATCTCCTTAGCATTGCCAGAAGAAAACGCCGTGATAATAGCCAGCACATAACTCATCGGAGGCTTATTCCCAACGAAGATCACATCAGATTTTTCTGCCATTTTCCATCACTCCTTCTTTTTTGTTGCTTATTGTTGTTGCATCTGTAACGTTCTACGTCGTCTCTCCTTAGACATGGAACGTCATTGCTCATATATTACGAACTCCCTTATAAACGCAATTCAAATAAAGGTGGCGTACCATTGCGAAAGCAGCAAAGTTTTATACCTAATTATTAAAGGGAAAAGTGCACTCTGGAGTGTATAAAATGTCTGTGTCGCCTAGCAGCCGCGAAGTGCTCGCGAGACGAATCGCTGGAGAAATAATCTTGTCAAGCAAGCCAGGCGCAACCATGCGGAAGTGGCGCGAGCTTTTTGCAGTATCGCAGATCAGCCTCTCAGAAAAAATGCAGCTTTCCTCCTCAGTCATAAGCGATTACGAAAGCGGCAGAAGGAAAAGCCCAGGCGCCAAGTTTATCAGGCGCTTTGTCATGGCGCTTTTGCAGCTTGACGAGGAAAAAGGAAGCCGCTTCACAAGAGAATTCGCCAAGCTCACAAGCTCACCAAGCATGGCTATCTTGGACCTTAGAGAATTTCCCATTTCAGTTCGCGTTGAATACCTCTGCAAGGCCATCGAGGGCGAAGTAGTAGCATGCGCGGGAAAGTATACCAAGGAAGTTAACGGGTACACCGTGGTGGACAGCAGAAAAGTTGTGGAAGCCTTTTCAGGCTGGGAGTATGCGCAACTTTTCGGTGCAACAACCGAACGCGCCATAGTCTTCATAAACGTCGACGTGGCGCATTTGCCGATGATGATTGTCCGCGTTAGTAGCCTAAAGCCTCGAGTGGTAGTGTTCCACCGCACCAAACCAGATGAGTACGCAATAAAATTAGCAGAATACGAGCAGATACCACTCATCTATTCGGCAGCGCCAAATGTTGAGCAGCTGATAAAGTCTTTGAGAAAACTGTATCGCATAGCTTTGCGCATAAAACTTGGAAGACGTATACGCCCACCGCCAAAAATAAGCACCTAAACGCGAAAGACATCAAATTCGGAAAACAGCTGTGAATCATTCACAAAAAGAAAAGGAGGCTCGCTACAGCCGCGTTGAGCCTATTCCATAGGTGTCGGCGAATACCGCGCCAAGTAGCCCTTGGTCACCCGCGGCTTCTTCGGCTTCCACGCAGCTAAACGCTTCGCAATCTCTTGATCTGTCAACTCCAGCTTCAGCACGCGGTTAGGAATGTCAATGGTAATTTTGTCGCCGTCCTTGACGATGGCGATGGGCCCGCCTTCTGCTGCTTCCGGTGCAACATGCCCAATGCATGGGCCTCTTGTCGCGCCTGAGAATCTGCCGTCAGTCACCAAAGCCACGGATTCGCTTAAGCCCATGCCAGAAATCGTCGCCGTAGGCACCAGCATTTCAGGCATGCCCGGCCCGCCTTTCGGCCCCTCATAGCGAATGACCACGACGTCGCCTGGCTGAATCTCGCGCTTCTTCATGGCTGCCACAGCATCGGCTTCTGAATCGAAAACTCTTGCGGAGCCAGTGTGCTTGAGCATCTTGGGCGAAACCGCAACCGTCTTCACCACAGCACCTTTCGGGGCAAGATTTCCGTATAAGATGACGATTCCTCCGCCCTTGTGAACAGGGGCGGCTAATGGTCGGATGACGTTGCCGTTTAAGACTTTGGCGCTTTCAATGTTCTCCTTAACAGTCTTGCCTGTTACCGTAAGCGCGTCCAAGTGAAGCATGGGGGAAAGCTCCTTCATCAGTGCGGGTATGCCTCCAGCGTTATGCAGCTCCTCCAAATCGTAGGGTCCGCTGGGCACCATATTGCACAGGTGTGGGATGCGTCGGCTTATCTCGCCGAAGAGTCTAAGCGGCAGAGAAATTCCTGCCTCGCGTGCTATCGCGGAAAGATGCAGCACTGAGTTTGTGGAGCCGCCAAGCGCCATGTCCACAGCGATAGCGTTCTCGAAAGCCTCTTGAGTTAAAATTTTGGATGGCGTCAGCTTTCTGCGGATAAGTTCAACAATTTTTTCTCCTGTCTCCTTTGCTATCCGTAGTTTCTGGGCGCTTGTAGCCAGCGCCGTGGCACAATAGGGCAGCGACATGCCCAATGCTTCGGTTAGGCAAGCCATGGTGTTCGCGGTATACATGCCATTGCAGCTGCCGCAGCCGGGGCACGCGGAGGTTTCCAGCTCCGCAAGTTCTTCAAGCGTCATTTTTTCAGCAAGAACCTTACCCATTCCCTCAAAGACAGTGCTTACGCCGACCTTTTCTGCGTTGAACATACCAGATTCCATAGCGCCTCCTGTCACCGCAATGGCTGGAATGTCTAGTCGCGCTGCCGCCATGAGCATGCCGGGCGTGATTTTGTCGCAGTTTGTCACCAAAACTAGCGCGTCTAGGCGATGCGCTTGCGCCATGGATTCAACTGAGTCGGCTATTAGCTCGCGGCTTGGAAGGGAATAGCGCATGCCCTCGTGTCCCATAGCGATGCCGTCGCAAATTGCAATCGTGTTGAACTCGAAGGGTGTGGCGCCCCCGGCGATTATGCCTTCCTTTACAGCCTCGGCTATGCTTCGGAGATGAATATGCCCTGGAACAATGTTTGTGTAGCTGCTAGCGATGCCAACGAAGGGCTTCTCAATATCCTTGTCAGTTAAGCCTAAAGCTTTTAGCAACGCGCGATGAGGCGCACGTTCGATTCCTTTTTTTATTTCGTCACTTCTCATACCAACTCAACTTCAATGATTGTTACTGAAGTGCTATACGCAAAGCTGGATTTAAGCAATTTCCGCTACCGCAACAAAAATGAGACAGTTCTTCTGCGAGGGACGCTTGACTTTTAAGCTGCTGAGCGCCTGTTCATGGGCGGGTCAGGCGGAGAGGAAGCCGCCGTCAACAGCGATGAGCGCGCCGTGCACATAGCTTGATAGGTCGCTGGCAAGCACGAGAGCCATGCGGGCGATTTCGTCGGGTTCGCCCAGCCGCCCAAGCGGCAGCCGCTGGCGGTATTTCAGTCCTGTTTGGATTATGCCCACGTTGAATTTGAGCGCTTCCTTAACCAGCTTTTTGGTGCCAGCGGTGAAGACGCCGCCGGGTATAAGCGCGTTTATCCTGAAGCCGTGCCTGCCGTATTCTGCGGCTAACGAGCGCGTAAGCATTATGACGCCGACTTTGCTTATGCCGTAGGGCACCAGATCCTCTTTGACGGGCATTACGGCTTCAACAGAGCCGATGTTAATTATTACGCCGCCACGTTTCCCGCGGCTCTTTATCATTTTTTGGCACATCCACAGAACCGAGTTCAAATTTATGTCCAGAACCTTCTGCAGAAAGGCTTCGTCAACTTCCAAAAAATCCCGCAGCGGATAGATGCCCGCGTTATTCACGAGTATGTCCGGCTCGTTGCCCTCCAGCTTGTGCCATAACTGGTCAATTTCAGATTTACGGCTTAAATCCACCTTGTAGAGGCTTATTTTCCCGTTAAACTTTGCAAGCTCATCCCGCGTGGCTTCAAGTTTAGCTTCGTCTACGTCGACAAGCTCCAAGTCTGCGCCAGCCTCAGCGAAGCGATAAGCTATTGCCCGACCAATGCCCGAAGCGGCGCCAGTGACCAAAGCGGTTTTGCCACTTAAAGAAATTAGTTCCATCAAGCTTTTCACTTTCTTCTCCTCAGAACGCAGCATGCCTAATCCATCCATCAACAATTAGCTTAATTATAGTGGGAGTTGCGTAGAAAAACTTTGTCAAGCTGATGCCCTAATAAAAAAATGGAACGACACTTTTCCGCTTAATGCCTGCATTTCCTGAAGTAGAGCAGCAAACCAGCGCCGACGCCGGCTAACGCTACAGAAGCAACCACTATAAACACGCTTGGGCAAGATTCTTCGGGCGCTGGCGTAGGTGTTGGATTCTGAACCAAGAAACCGATGGGCGAAGTGGCTTCGCTGAAATATAAGTGGTTGCCATTAATGTACAAGCTTGCTGTTATCACAATTTTATGGTAGCCGTCTGTTAGGTTGGCGATATTTACTAAATACGAAAAATGAGGGTTAATTGTGAAATTGTTCAGCGGAGTAACGTAGACGCGGTCACTTGCAGATTGATTAGGCGCGATGCTAACGGGCGGATTATCGTCTATACGGTAGGTATATACGCCGTCTAATGATTGTTCGGGTCCAAAGATACGTGGAAATGTAGTCCAAGTTATGTTGAACTTAAGCAGCATCGTACCCGAATAGGCTGTCTCATTGCCCGGACTATACATTATCAAGGTGAAAGCAGCAGGGTTAACGCCAGAATCCCGCCCATAATAACTTACACTTTGCGCGCCAACCATCCCCACAATTAGAAACAATAGGCTGAGAACCAAGGCTAATGCCGCTTTCTTCAAGGACAACGCCAACAATTAAACTGGTGCCGCATCTAATATTTTTTTATTCCTGCACCCTTAAGGAATGACCGGCACAGGACAAAAATACTAAAAACTTAGTGCTCCGGCCGGGATTCGGACCCGGGTCTTCGGCTCGAAAGGCCGAAATACTTGACCGGACTATACTACCGGAGCACGTGTCAAGCCGAAGCATCATGCAAATGTTTTTTCACTCGAATAAACCTTGCTCTCTTTTTCAGCTCAAAATATTTCTAATTTATGCTTTCCAGCGAGACTGCGGCGCTGCGGGGTTCAGTAGGAGATTTTTGCGGTTTCAGGAATCTTGCCCAGAATCTTCGCTGTTGCGCGCTCAACTTTTTCGCGGTAGGCTGCTGTCGTGTAAACGCGCATGATGTTGATGAAGCCCTTCAGGTTCTCGATGATTTTTGAGACGTCGCTTAGGCGATGCGGCGTTTTCCTGCCAGCTTGGCTTCTGCTGAAGACAGGTATCTCCATGGACTCCATAAGCACGGCGTGATGATAAGGCACTGAGGGCACCGTGGGCACGTCGATGATTACGGCTTCGGCTGCCACACCTGCTTCCTTCGCGATTTCGCTTTGCATCTGCCTGCGGTAGGCTTCGCGCCCAAAAATGTTCGAGATCATGGTGTCCTTCTGGTAGAATGTCCGCTCATAGGCGCACTTCAGCATTCTCCGCCGCTCCAAATCCGCAATTATCTCTTTGGATGCCCGGCAGTTTTTCAGCGCAGCCCAAATAGTATAGTCATCCATGGCTAAATACTCCTCAGGCGTCTTAAACGCGGTTAAGCCAAGCTCCTTGTTGGCTTTCTCCATGGCCATGGCAAGCATGATCTGCGCTGCGCGTCCCACACGGTGAAAATATATGCTCTTAAACGATTCGATGCGGGCGATCATGAAGGCTTCCAGCGCCGAGAGCGCGCCGACCTCCACCGCCAAGTCCTCGCCTAAAACGTCCACCGCGTGAATAAGCCTGAACACGTCGATGAAGCCGTACTCCGCGCCAGTGTGGAAGGTGTCGCGAACAATGAAGTCCTGCTTGTCCACGTCCACAGCGCCACTTATTATCTGGTCGAGAAAGGCTTTTCCAGGCTTGTGAAGCTTGCCCACGGCGAGCTTCGCCGCTTCTGCGGGCTTATAGCCCATTTTGGCGAGCTTGTCGCCTAACTCGCTTTTCTCGATAATCCACGACGTGATGTCCTCATGCGTTTTTTCCAGATCCTTAATCAGCAGCTGCTCAAAAACATGAGAGAACGGGCCGTGACCCACATCATGAAGCAAAGCCGCAATTCGGGCTAAATTGGCTTCCTCGTCGCCGACAAGACGGGAAATATTCGGGTTCTCAACAACCTTACCCGCCAAGTACATGGTGCCAACGCAGTGCTCGAATCTAGTGTGGTTCGCGCCGGGATAAACATACTCGGAGCCAGCCAGCTGCCGCAGCCGACGCAGCCGCTGCATCGGATACGAGTCAATAAGCTCCTTCTCCGCCTCAGTGATATACACGTAACCGTGCACGGGATCCTTGATTTCGCCCCAATATGCCTTAGGCATTTCTGAACGTCTCCGCTGTTGTAAGTTATATTTAGGTGTCCCATTATAATGTGTAGCGCTACTCCAAGGTTGACTGAAGATGACTAAAAGAGGCGCATTCATCTGTCTCGAAGGCTTAGATGGCTCTGGAAAAACAACACAGGCAAAAATGCTTGCTGAAAAACTTAAAGCCGGCTATAATGCGGTTTATACGGCAGAGCCCAGCCGTGGCAAAATCGGCGCTTTCATCCGCAAGCATTGCCTTTACGGCGAAAAACGCCTTTCAAGCGCTGTTGAAGCCTTACTCTTCGCTGCAGACCGCATGGAACACGTGGAAACAGAAATTCTTCCCGCCTTACAGCAGGGGCGCGTTGTGATTTCGGATCGCTATCTCTACTCATCCATAGCATATCAGGGCGCTGCTGGCCTAAGCATAGAATGGATAGAAAAGATAAATGAGCATGCTCTTAAGCCAGACTTGGCGGTTTTCATAGATGTCGACCCGAAAGTTGCGATGAGGCGGCTTAAACCTCATAAGTCTGTGATGGAGAATCTGGAAACCCAGCAGAAAGTGCGGGAGATATACCTTAAATTTGTGGAGAAAGGTAGCCTCGTCAGAGTAAACGGCAACCAGCCTAAAAATGCGGTGGCACGAGAACTGTACATGGTAGTGAAAAGGTTCCTAGATACGTTTCACTGAGAAGACTCGGTCTCAACGGTTTTTAGCGCTTTCCTCGCAGAAGCCTGGTTAATCTGATCCACCAAGAAGGCAGTGAGGTCTCTTGGGGAAATGTATCTTGGGCCTCGTTCATGATGAACCCTGATTTCCACGGAGGCTTGACTGAAAACAAAACGCACAAGGTAATAGTCAAATTTCAATGGCGTCTTCTTCTCGCCAGCATCTTTATAGTAGCGAGCGACACAGAAAAAATCCATTAACTGAAATGCGCCTTTCCTTAACTTGCCGAGCACTTTCTTTGTTTCTTCTTCGTCTATATAGTTGAAGTTGGTATCCTCAGCCAAGCCTATTTCGAATATTACTGAGCCATTGGGCACTGTGGGGTCTGCGACTTCTTCAAAACGGAATGGCTTACGGTTCACATCACGCAACACTTGTATCAGTTTCTGCTGAAGCTTCTTAGCTGAAAGAATTGAAGCAAAGCTTTCAACGCTATGGAAATTTGTGGGAAAATTCGCGTAAAACCCCAGCATTTTCAGCTCTTCTCTAACGCTTTTTCATTTTCTTAACTTTTTCCAAGCTGCTTAGCAGTTCGGAGAGAGCGGTGCTGAGCTTCTGCAGCTCATCCACATCCTCGGTGTTTTGAATCTTCTCCTGTATCGCCGCGACTTTAGCCAATAACGTGGCTTCAAGCTTGTCGTAAGCCATGCTGCTTAATGCTTCGGGCGCTTCATCCTCTTTCACCACTATAACTTTCTTTTCGCATTTACCGCACCATAGCGTTCCATCCTTAAGCCTAAAAAGCGGCGATGCACAGGCGGGACATGACAGGTCGGTTAAAGTTGCGCCTTGCCTTAGCAGGTCAGCCATGCGTTTAATGTGAGCGTCTGTGGTTTTTTCCTGCATCCTTGAACCCTAAAAGTAAATACGTATCAAAGCTTATATAACTTGGTTACTGCGCTATTGCATTAGAATAAGGGGATGCTTATGGTAAAGAAGAAAAAGATGGAAGAATATGAAGAGAAAATCAAGCAAGCACTAGCTGTACTTAACGAAGTCTCAGAAGACAACACAACACCCAGAAACATTAGACGCACAGCAAAAGACGCCATGAACGCACTGCAAAGCCCAGAGTTCACGCCTGCCGTGCGAGCCTCAAACGCCATATCGCTTTTAGACGAAATCCTGCAGGACCCGAACATGCCGCCTTACACGCGAGTTAAACTCTGGAACGTCATGAGCCTCATAGAAGCCATAAAAGACTAACATGTTGTTCCTCCGTAACCATTTTTCATTTCATTAAAAACGCAATTTTCATTTTTATAGGCAAATAGACACCAAACAAGATCTACATATTATGCATGGAAATATGGAAGTAGGTACTCGTTTTCTTTTCCGCTTATTCGTTAGAGATATATGCTAGTTGTTACATGTAAGTTTGGGTTCCAACGAGGACGATACCCTTTGAAATATGACGTAATCATCGTGGGTGCAGGTCCAGCAGGCATATTCTCTGCGTTAGAGCTTACAGAAAAAAACAAACTTAACGTGTTAATTCTCGACCGCGGTCCAGACATTGACAAGCGCAGATGCCCCTCAAGCCGCGGCTTAGACTGCCAACACTGCGATCCATGCTCAGTGCTTTCGGGCTGGGGCGGTGCAGGCGCCTACAGTGACGGCAAACTTACCTTATCCACGGAGGTAGGCGGCTGGCTTAATCAGTACATTACAAACAAGGAGCTTGAAGAACTGATAAAATATGTGGACGGCGTCTACTTGAAGTACGGCGCTGATCCACAGGTCTACGGCGAGGATCCGGAAAAGGTTGATGAAATCGAACGCAAGGCGTCTCTGGCCGGGTTGAGGCTTATCAGGCAGAAAATCCGACATATGGGCACGGAGAAATGCGCGGATACGCTGCGCCATATGCGCCGAGAGTTGAACGGCAAAGTCACGTTTCAGCCCAGAACAGATGTTAAGAGTCTTATAGTGGAAAACCACACTGTCAAAGGCGTTGAAACCGCGAATGGCGAAAAATTCTACGGCAAATACGTCATAATCGCGCCGGGCAGAAGCGGCGCTGAATGGCTCCAGAATGAAGCACAGTTTCACGGCTTGAAAACCGTTAATAACCCTGTGGACATAGGCGTGAGGGTTGAAGTTTTAGCTTCAGTTATGGAGGAATTAACCAAAGTACTCTACGAGCCAAAGCTCATCTATTACTCAAAGATTTTCGATGACCAGGTTCGCACGTTCTGCGTTTCGCCTTACGGCGAGGTTACAACTGAGTCCTATGATGGAGTGTTAACTGTTAACGGGCAGAGTTATGCTGAAAGGAAAACGAAAAACACCAATTTCGCCATTCTCGTGAGCACGTCGTTCACTGAGCCTTTCAAGGAGCCCATAGCCTACGGAAAATACATCGCGAGACTCTCAAACCTGCTCAGCGGCGGCGTAATAGTACAACGCCTAGGCGACTTGGTTGCAGGCAGACGCTCAACTCCCGAGAGGATAGCCCGAAGCGTCGTAACACCCACATTGAAGAATGCCACGCCGGGAGACCTAAGCTTCGTATTACCCTACAGGTACTTGGCGGATATACGAGAAATGCTTCAGGCGCTGGACACGATTGCGCCGGGAGTTCACTCACGGGACACGCTGCTGTATGGTGTAGAAGTGAAATTCTACTCGTCACATCTGCAGTTGAGCAATGTCTTAGAAACCAAAATTCAGAACATGTTCACCATCGGCGATGGAGCAGGAGTTACCAGAGGCTTAGTGCAAGCTTCAGCTTCAGGTGTAATAGTAGCTAGAGAAATACTTAGAAGGGAAAAGCTGAAGGCATAGGGAAATGGCTGTAGCCCAAAGCATTAGGTGCTCGCACTGCGGCGCGCCTGTGGAATTCAACCCAGGCGAAATAATTGCTACATGCAGATACTGCGGCTTCATGACTGTCATTGAAACTGGGCAAGCCTATAATTTTGAGCACGCGCTCTTGCTGAATAAGTATGACGAAAAGCGCATAGAGGAGCCCGTGAAGAGTTGGATGCAATCAGGCTTTCTGAAGCCTCCGGACCTCGCCAGAAAGTCGAAGATTCTGGAGAAGAATCTTGTTTATTTGCCGTTTTGGATTGTTTCTGTTGAAGCTAAAACAAGCTATAAGGGCATATTCGAACGAATAACACCGCCGATCGTTAGGGAAGGGAAAATTCAGAAAGAGTATAACTGGCTTGTTTTGGCACGAGAAGCCGCAGGATTCCCAACCAGAGAATATGACGTGCCATTAGAAGGCAAAATCCCCTATGATTTCCGCAAGATTGAGGGCTTTGCTAAAGTTTTGAACAGCGAAATCGACAGGGAAGAGGCTTTAGAAATAGCGAAGCAGCAAATCGAAGCGCATCATCGCTTTCTTCTGCAACAGGAACTGGACAGGATAGTTGAGATGAGCACCGAGTTCGATGTGAAGCAGGCTGTTTACTTGCATGCGCCGGTATGGTTCATAAAATACGAGTATAAGGGTAGAAGCTATCAGTTGCTGATAGATGGCGCCACAGGTACGGCTATAAAGGGCGAAATACCGCAGAAAGGCTTCGGAATTTTTTAACTAAACTCTTAAAAGAGAGATTCCACTCCATACTAAAATTGGCCGGTGCCTACGAGGTAATGGGGATGGAAAGCAGCCGAAAAACTTTAAGTTATGGAGTAGGCGCCCTTGCTGTTCTCGTTGCATCGCTTGGTTGTGCCGCGGTAGTTTACGGTTTACCTTTGTTGGCATTCAATTTGTTGAATCTTCCCGCATGGATTTTTGGACCTATAGGTGCTTACACGCTGGCCTATGCGGTTATCGCAGGCAAGGATGCAATTTATTATTTGGTTTGGGGCAGCATAATGTTCGCCATCGCCCTTATATCGGCGCTTTATATGCTAGTGAATCCCTTTGTCATAGTAGGCGTTCTCGCCGTTGTCATAGCCATCATAGGTATTTTGGCATATCAGAGGAGTAAAGAATGAGTGAAAAAGATTATTTGGAAAAAGTCAAAGGTGAACGCACCCTTCTGGAAAAAATCATGAGCTACATTCCAGGGTACAGGGGCTACAAGGAAAAAGAGTTGAGAAGAGAAAGCGACCGACTGGTAAGAATGGAAGTTGTCAACAGGCTTAAGGCTGCAAAAATGGATTTCCGAAGAGCCTTCGCCAATCCCTCCGCTGTCCAGAAGCTTTCAGGCGATGACACGTACCGTTTTGAAGCCTTTAACGCTAGGATTGACAGAGTAACTCAACGCATAGACCGCGCAGTTGCCGGGTATGCAGGCGTGTTCGACGCGGTTAAAGTTAAAGAAAACAAGCTTGATGCCGTTCTCCGGCATGATTTAAGCTTGATAGAGAAAGCTGAAGCCGTAAAAGCGAGCGTTAAAAAGACCAGCCAAATCGAGGCGGGAACCGAGGATTGGCGCGCGGCAATGGATGCGGTTATAGCGGAGATTGAGGAGCTGGATAAACTAGTTGATGAACGTGCCGAGATTCTGAGGGGACTGGGAGGTGAAGCATAGAAATGCCAAAGGTAATTGAGTGGACAAGCGCAAGAGAAAACGACATAGTCTGGAGATACCCGAATGAAGAAATCGCATGGGGCGATAACCTCATTGTCCACGAATACGAAGCGGCAGTTTTCTTCAGAGACGGCAAAGCCTATGACGTATTTAGAGCAGGCCGCCATGTCTTGTCTACGGCAAATTTGCCGCTGTTGACAAAGATTCTATCCAGACTAGCGGGCTTCGGCAAAGTCCCGTTCAGAGCGACTATCATCTTTATTTCGCTGAAGCAGTTCCAAGGAAAATTCGGCGCACAAGGACAAACAAAAGAGCTTGCGCCACTGAAGTTCTTCGGAGGCTTCTGGTTCAGAGTTGAGGAGCCAAACCTCTTCGTCAACGAAGTTGTAGGCAGCCAAGGCGCATATACAACCGATGGACTGCAAAGCTTCCTAAGAGGATACCTTAACGAGCGGCTCATCGACACCTTAAGCCAATACTCGCTTGCAGAAGTCTACGGCAAACTAGACGAAACAAGCTTGCTCGCAAAAAACTCGCTCTTTGATGCCTTCTCAAGAATCGGGCTTGAACTGATTGATGTAAAGTTTGAGGGAATAGATACAACGCCTGAATGGCGAGACAGACTATTCTACATAAAAACCGGAGTAAGTGGAACAGAAGTTCTCAGAATGGAAACCGTTCAGAAATCAAGCGAAAGCCTCTCGAAAGGTTCAGGCGCAGCAGTAGGCGCCGGCGCAGTTGTACTACCGCAAGTGTTTCAGCAGCCGCCAGCTGGCCAAACCCAAGTGATGGTGCTATGCCCTAAATGTGGATTCCAGAATCCGCAGACAAACAAATTCTGCGGCAACTGCGGCACACTACTTCAGACACAGCAAGCGCTGGGTGGCGTAAACTGTCCGAAATGCGGATCGGCAAACGTTGCAGGAGCCAAGTTCTGTTCAAACTGCGGAGCGCCGCTGCAAGCTGCGGTCAAGTGCCCGAAATGTGGAGCTGAAAACCAAGCAGGAGCAAAATTCTGCTCCAATTGCGGCACCAAACTATAAATTCTTTCATTTTTTGATTTTCTGCGGCTTTTCCAAAATATTAACGCCCACAAAAAGTGCACTTTAGGTATGCTTACATAGCGTTATTGGTTTCTTTTTGTAACGTTTTTATTTCCATTTGGTTTATGCTATGGCAGAGTTAGGATCTGAAATGAGCGAAGAAACAATCGGTCGCGGCACATGGTACGACAAGATGGCTCAGAAGATAATTAGCCGAGAGCAGAAACTGGGCAGAAGCCTAAGCAAAATCCGCACGGAAATGGGCCTCGGCGCCTCAGGTTTTCCACATATAGGCAGCCTCGGCGATGCAGCACGATCCTACGCGGTGACGCTGGCTTTACGGGAGATGGGCTATAATTCTGAGCTTATAGCCTTCTGCGATGACAAGGATGGACTGCGCAAGGTTCCCGCTGGACTGCCCAAATCTTTAGAGAAGTACTTGGGCTTTCCAGTTTCCAGCATTCCCGACCCGTTTGGCTGCCATGAAAGTTACGGCAAACACATGAGCTCGCTTCTGCTTGACGCATTGGACAAGTGTGGCATCGAATACACTTACATGTCTGCGAAGGAAGCCTATGAGAAAGGTTTGCTGCTTGAGGAGATTAGAACTATACTTTTGAATGCCAAAAAAGTCGGCGAAATCGTTAAGGAAGAAGTGGGGCAGGAGCGGTATACTGAGGTTTTACCGTTCTTTCCTGTCTGCGAGAAATGCGGCCGCATCTACACCACAAAAGCCCTAGAGTTCCTTCCAGAAACAGACAAAGTGCTTTACGTCTGCGAGGGCTTGGAAATCAGAGGCAAGTGGATTGAAGGTTGCGGGCACAAAGGCGAGGCGGACATACGCCGTGGTGAGGGAAAACTAAGCTGGAAGGGCGAGTTCGCTGCGCGCTGGCGCGCATTGGACATAAGGTTTGAAGCCTATGGCAAGGATATCGCGGATTCAGTCCGCATAAACGACCGCATAAGCCGTGAAGTCCTCTCTTATGAGCCGCCTTCACACGCGAAATACGAAATGTTCCTGGACAAAAGCGGGCGGAAAATCAGCAAGTCTGCTGGCAACGTGTTCACGCCGCAGGTGTGGTTCCGTTATGGTTCGCCGCAATCGCTGCTTCTGCTTATGCTGAAGCGCTTTGTGGGAACCCGTACCCTTGATGTCTCAGACATCCCCGCTTACATGAACGAGTTGGACAATCTGGAGGATATTTACTTCGGCAAAAAACCCATCAAAGACCCGAAGGAGCTGACGAAGCTCCGCGGCTTATACGAGTACTGCTGGGTTATGAAACCGCCTGCCAAACCAAGCGTGCACGTGCCATATAATTTGCTGACGTTTCTGGTTAAAATGGCGCCCAAAGAGTGCCTAACCGAATTCGTTGCAGAAAAGCTTCAGAGTTACGGCTACCTTCAGAAAAACCAGACCATTGACGCGGAGTTAGCGCGGAGAATCGAGTACGCCGTCAACTGGACTAGAGACTTTGAGGAAATCCGAGAGACTGCTGTGAGCCTCAAAAGTGAAGAGCAAAACGCGCTTGCCACACTGCTTAAAGCTCTGGAAACCGAAGATGACCCAGACAAGATTCAGAACGCAATTTTCAACGCCGCAAAAAGCAGCGGTTTAAAGCCCGGAGACTTCTTCAAGACGCTCTACATGATCCTGCTGGGGGCGCCTCAGGGCCCGAGACTTGGCCCGTACATACTTGCAATGGGAAAACAGAACGTTATCTCAGCGTTGCAGCGAGCATTAAACACGAAATAACAAGCGCAACAAGCCCTCCTTTTTAAGTTAGAAGTGTTATGCAACATGGTTTTGCAGCTGGCTGTTTGCTTAGCATTTATATTACACGAGTAATGTAAATCTCGACGGGATGGGCCCGTAGTCTAGTACGGATTATGACACTGGCCTGCGGAGCCGGAGGTCCTGGGTTCAAATCCCAGCGGGCCCGCCATAACCTGCGCAAAAGTGGTTATTCGCGGATATTTGCGAAAAGGTTTTAGTCCTCTTTGCCATCTAATTTATCATTGTGATGTTGAATGAAATTTGGTGTAATTGTTGAGAAGGACGAGGATGGCTATTTTGTTGCTTCAGTTCCAGAGTTACCAGGCTGCCATACCCAAGCCAAAACTCTTGACGAGGTAATGAAGAGAATCAAAGAAGCCATCCAAGCCTGGTTGGAAGTCGAAGGGCCAAAAAGCCATGGGCGCACGGAGCTTGTTGGGGTTCAGTTCATAGAGGTCCAATCTGAATGAGTCTAAAGCCGCAGCCGGCAAAAAAGGTGATTAAGGCTCTTTCTAAAATAGGCTTTAAAATTGTTAGAAAGCATGGCAGCCATGTTGTTTTAAAGCATTCTGATGGCAGAATCACGGTAGTTCCCGTGCATGCCGGTGAAGAAATAGGTTCAGGTTTACTGAGCAAGATTATAAAAGATACCGGCCTCTCAAAAGAGGAATTCCTAAAGTTACTTAAGAACTAACTGAATAGCGCGAAAGTAGCCTAAAAGGAGATTGTATGTTCAGATTCCAGTGGGTCCGCCATTAAAGTTTCTCGTTTGGTGTGATGTCCATCATCATTAGTCCTGAGGCTGGTTTGGGGTGGAAGTTTGTTGATTTTTCTGGTAGGCGCCTTCCGTTTTGGGCTATGTGCCAGACTGTTTCAGGCTTTATGGGATTGAGGATGAAGGCGATGTTGGCTTGTCCGCTGTCTACTTTTTCTATGGCGTTTCGGGTTGTTTCTGCGTAGGTTATGTTTTCGTCCATTTTTAGCGCGGTGATTTTCATTATTCGCTTGAAGATTATGTCGTGTAGTATTGCCACGTCGGCGAGGCATGCTTTATCGGCGCAATCTGCGTTGGCGAGTGTGGCGGCTGCGGTTTCGTCTTTCAGGATGAGGCCGTGGGCTTTTGCGCCGTCATAGATGGCGATGGCGTGTTCGCTGTTGTGTGTTGCCAGAAAGTTTTCTATGGCGCCGGCTGTCGGCGGGATTTCTTTAATTGCGAAGTAGCGCTTGAGCTCCGTTAGTGTGTTGCTGGTTAGTTCGAGTTTTCTTAGCAACCTATGCGTGGGCAGGATGATGAGGCCTTGGTCTTGGACTGGGACGATGTAGGCCATGTGGAAGTTGAAGGCGGCGTTGTCGGTCCATGAGCCGTGTTTGCGAATTTCGTCTCTGTAGGCGATGGCGCTTTCGTATCTGTGATGCCCATCGGTGATTACTAGTTTCTTGTTTTCCATGGTTTTCCGCAGAAATTCAAGGCTTTTTGCGTCGGCTATTTTCCATACTGTGTGGGTTACGCCTAGTTGGTCTTCCACTTCGATGGTGGGCGTGGTTTTTGTGGCTTCAGCGAAAAAGTTGGTGGTGACGTTTTCTGGGTCTGAGTATATGAGGAAGATGGGTTCGAGGTTTTTTTGGACGGCGCGGAGCATGTTTAGCCTGTCGGTTTTGGGCTCGTGGTATGTGATTTCGTGTGGGAACACTGTTTTTTCCTCGTATGGGTATAGGCGCAGTGCGGCTATTAGGCCTGTGCGGGTTAGGTGTTTTCCCTCGAAAGTGAAGGTTTGTCGGGCTATGTAGAATGCGGGTTCTGGGTCTTTTGTGAGTATTCCGTTGTTTAGCCAGTTTTGGATGCGTTCTCGCGCTGCCGTGTACTTGTTTTCTTCGATTGGGAGGATTAGGCGGCAGTAGTTGTAGGGTGATTTCGCGTAGTACTCGCGTTGCATGGCGGGGTCGATTTTGTCGTAGGGTTGGGTTATGAGGTCTTGGAGGGCGCCTGCTTTGCTGGTATAAGTTATGGCTTTGAAGGGGCGTATGTCAACCAAAGGCGGGTCAGCTCTTGGATTTTGTTAGCACTTCGATTATTTTTTGGGCTATTTGTATGCTCGCTTTTAGTTGGGCTTCTTGGGTTTGAGCGCCTATATGCGGCGTGGCGATTACGTTTTTGAGTGTGAGGAGTTTGCTGTTTTTTGGTGGTTCTTCTTCGAAGACGTCTATGGCGGCGGCTTTCACTTTGCCTGAGATGAGGGCTTGGTAGAGTGCTTCTTGGTCGACTACTCCGCCGCGTGAGCAGTCGACTAGCATTACGCCGTCTTTCATCATGTTGAATTCTCGTGTGGAGATCATGTGCCTCGTGCGTGGCGTTAGCGGTACGTGGATGGTTATGAAGTCTGCTTGTGGAAGCATCTCCTCTAGCGGCACGAAGCGGTCGAAGACACATTCTTCTACTGGAAGCACTTTCATGCCGAGGGCGATGGCTAGGCGTTCAACTGTTTTGCCGATGTAGCCACAGCCAATTATGCCAAGGGTTTTTCCGTTGAGTTCGGTGCCCATGAGTTCTTCTTTTATCCATTTTCCTTGTCGAAGCGAATTTGTGCTTTCGACTATGCCTCTTGCGAGGGCGATCATGTGGCCGATGGTTAATTCGGCGACGCTTATGTAGGATACGTGCGGCGTGTTTACCACGGTGATGCCTAGCTCTTGGGCTTTTGCTGTGTCGATGTTGTCTATGCCTTCGCCTGCTCTGCCTATGACGCGGAGTTTTTTCGCGTTGGCTAGGAGCTCTGCGGTGACTCGTGTTGCGGAGCGGACGATTAGGGCGTCGTATTCGCCTATTATGCTGGGTAGTTGGGTTTTTGGCGTGTCCCAGGCTTTTGTGACTTGGTAGCCTCTTTCTTCTAGGAGTTTGATGCCTTCGTCTGCGATTTTATCGCAGATTAGGATTTTGAAGGTCAATTTTTCAGCTCCCAGATTTCTTCGATTAGTTTGAGGACTTTTTTGATGCCTGATAGGCGCCATTCGCCCATGTGGCCGATGCGGAAGGTTTTTTCGGCTAGTTTGCCGTAGCCGTTTGAGATTATGTAGCCTTTTTCAGCGAGTTTGTTTTTGAGGTCTTGTACGCTTTTTCCGGTGGTGTTTTTGATGCATGTTACGGTTATTGATTCGTATCCTAGCTCTGGGAACAGGGCGAAGTGCTTTTTGGCCCATTTTTGTGTGTACGTGGCCATTTGTTTGTGACGTTGGTAGATGTGCTCGTATGTTTCTTCGAGCATGAGGTCTAGGCGCTTATTCAGCGCGTAGAGTAATGATATGTTTGGGGTAAAGGGTGTCTGATGCTTCTTTTCGTATTCGAATATTTCGGCGAGGTCGGTGTAGCTGCCACGGTTTGGGACTTGTTTGGCGCGTTCTATGGCGCGGTCGGTGACTAGGCTTACGGTTAAGCCTGGCGGCAGCGCGAAGCATTTTTGTGTTGAGGCGAAGATGATGTCGCAGCCTATTTCTTTTGGTAGCGTCTTGTCGCCTGCCATGGCTGAGACGCTGTCGATGGCGAGTATGACGTCTGGGTAGTCTCTGCGGATTAGTTTGCCGATTTCGTGGATTGGGTTGCGTACGCCTGTGGAGGATTCGTTGTGGCATACGGTTACGGTGTCGTATTCGCCTGTTTCGAGTTTTTCGGCTATCATTTCGGGTTTTATGGCTTTGCCCCATTCTACTTCTATGATGTCGGTTTTTTTGCCGCAGGCTTGCAGGGTTTTGGCGAATCTTTCGGCGAAGGCGCCGTTGACGCATGCAAGGGCTTTTTCTTTTACGATGCTTCTGCCGACGATGTCGAACCAGAGGGTGGCTGAGGAGGTGGTTACGGTTGGTTTGCAGTCGGCGGGGAGTTCGAAGAATTTGGTGAGTTTTTCGGTTATTTGGCTGTAGAGTTCGGAGAAGGCTTTTTCTCTGTGGCCTATGAGCGGGCGGGTTTGCTCGCGGAGTATTCTTGGGCTTACTTCTGTGGGCCCGGGGATTAGGAGTTTTTTGTGCATTTCTCTTTTTTCTCCTTTTCTGGCAAGTTCTATTGTTTGCTGATAGGGGGTGGTTTATGAAGTTAAAATTGGTGAGAGGGATTAAAGGTTAACTGTGGCTGGTTGGGTGTTTCGTGGTTTTTTTATGTGCTTTTGCCGGGCTGATGTTTTGTGGCTTTTTTTAGAATTTAATTTGATTATGGAATTATATTTTCTATATTTTTGTTCTGAATTATAAATTCTATTGGATTTAAATATTGCATTCTTAGAGTGTTTGGGTAGGGCTGGTTGCCGTGTCCAAGTTAGAGGTTATGCTCGAGTTGCTTGCTGACGGCGAATGGCATGAGATTGTGGAGTTGCATCAGAGGCTTGGGTTGGATGCGTGCACTGCGGAGGAGGTTATGGCGTTTCTGTGTGAATATTCTTTTGTACAGGTTGATAGGGCGCGTGGGCTTGTTAGGGTTAATCCTGATTTTAAAAAATTGCTTTTTGAAATTGTTCCTTAAAAAAACGTGCTATTTTTTTTATAATTTAAAGTGGGATTCTTTTTTGGATGTCGTTGTGGTCGGTTTTTGGTTCCATGTATATGGCGATTTTGATTTCGTTTTTGTTTATGCATAGTAGCTTGGCGTCTGCGGCGTCTATTATTGTGGTTTCGACTTCGCCGAGTTGGAATTGCTCTGCGATTTGTTGGCTGGATTCAAGCGCTTGCGATGAGAGGATTGCGTATTGGACGAGTTTTGCGGGTTCTTGTAGGTCTATTGTTGCGGCTGTGGTGTTTCGTAGTATGTAGCCTGTTACGTCTTTGGTTTTGCGGATTTCTGCGAGTGCTTTGCTGAGTTTTGTGTAGGTTTCTTCTTCGTTTAGGGCTGCTGCTTCTTCGATGATTACTGGCGTGTTGGTTTCGTGTATGCTTCGCTTTTTTCTTGCTGCTTGTTTTTCCATTTTATTCGACCACCGGTTTTACCATGACTAGGTCGCCTTGTGTGGCTTCTAGTTCGATTTGGATTTTTTCTGGTATTTTGATTATGCCTTTGCCTTCTTGTTTGGAGTCTTTGATTGGTTTGAATTTGCAGCGGGCGGTTTTCCCGTTTAGTGCTTCGATGTGGACTTCTTTGATTGTGTCTTCGCCGTAGAGTTCATTCCAGTCTGCGATTAGGGATTTGTCGATTTGCACGGTGTCTGCGCGTACGAGTAAGCCGCTGAGGTTTTCGACGATTAGCTGGGTTACTGGCGGCTTTGGTGTGCTGACTTCGTCTTCTTCGTCTTCAACTGCTTCTTCCTCTTTGGGGGTTTCAGGCTCTTTGGCGGTTTCTTCGCTTGCTTCGGCTTCTTCTGTTTGTTCGGCTTCTTGGGCTTGCTCTGGTTCTTCTATGGTGGTTTCTTTTATGGGTTCAAGCTCGACTGTTAGGGCGTTCTGTTGTGCTGGCGCGATGTTTTCGGCGAGTTTGATTACTATTGGAATTATGGTGCGTGTTAGTGCGTTGATGTATTTTTCGTCTGCCGTTTTTGTTAGGATGGTTGCCATGTGGAAGTCGTTTACGCGGGTGATGTTTATTTTCCCGTTGGTGGCTTGTATGGTGGTGGCTTGTATGCCGCCTATGGCGTCAGCTCTTTCGGCGATTGCTTGGAAGGCGTTTAGGGTGTTGTTTGCAGCTTCTTGGCTGGTGTTTTCTGTTTTGGCAAGAAGCGTGTTATCTTTAAAAATTAGAGCGTGTGTAATGTCTTGGCAGGCGTTTTGCAGCTCCGCTAGCGTGTTCTGGAGTGCGAAGGCGTAGACGTTGTTGCTCACGGTTTCTTCAGACCCCTGCATGGTTGTTTTTGGCTGTGCTTGCGCGGCGGCTGCTTAGCTTATTTTGAAGAGTATGCGCTCTGGGACTCCTTCGTTTTGGACTACTAGGTACTTTAGGCCTTCTGTGTCGCCGAGTTGGTCTAGCCACTTGAGGGCTTCGCGTGCTTTTTGTAGGACGAGTAGGCGTTCCTGGTGGCTGCGTACGACGGATTCTATGGCTGTCAGCTCGTGGAATGGGTTGGCGTCTAAGACTATGCTTAGGTCGCCTACGGTGATTTCGCCTAGGCTTTCGGTTGCGGTTTTGGTTTTTCCTGCAAGTTTCATAACTACTTCGCGGATTTTCTTTGATTTCTCCGCTAGCGTACGGATCTCATCTAGGCGGCGCAGGTATTCGCCTAGTGTGCTTTTTGTGTCCGCGATGTCCTTGTCTAGCTTTTGGGCTATTTCTTCGGCTGAAGTATACTCTTTTATTTCTACTACCATTTTTGTTTTGCACCTCCAAAGAGGAAACAAGAGAAAGGGAAAGTAAGAGCTAAAGATTAGCTCACCCTACCCCCGAAACGCACAGAGCAAAGAATGGAAAAGGGGAAATTTAGGCTGGTGGTACAGCTTGATATGAGCCAACCACTTGCCCACTGTTGTCGTATATATCGAATTTATAGGAATTCCCAGGCATCCAAGTGTATCCAGTGATCTCGATTACACCACTTGCAGCAGCATCAATCGATTGCTTCTCAGTATCTCCAATCTTTAGAGTCCAGGCTTGATCAGTATCAGTTGAATTCAGGGGTTTACCGTTTATCTTTATTGCAGCGATTGTCACTGTCTTGGTTCCAGTATTCTTCACATACAAGGTAATTTTGGGTTCATTATCAGCAAACTCGGCATCGGTAATTGTTATTGAGGATGATCCCATGAATCCTGTGGTGAGTGCGCCCATCCATGCGGCTACGGCGATGCTGACTGCGACTGTGACGGCTATGAGTATGATTGATGCGACTACGGGGCTTAGGGCTTTCCTGCTGTGTCTTAGGTTTTTCATTTCTCTTTTTGTCCCTCCTTTTGGGATTGCTGATATTGTTAGGCGCGAATACTCATTTAAATCTTACGACTTAATACACTATATTATACATGCGTAGAACACAACAACACAAAAAAACCAAAAACCCCAAAAACCATGGAAAAACAAACATACAAAAACAAACTGTACAACAGCACAGCACAAATATGCATCACAAACATAAAACACACCCCACAAAAAACACGCCAAAAACAAGCCCACACAACCCTTATGTATTACAATGTATTCACAAAATAAACGGTGAAACCAGATGACCGAAACCGAACAAACCGCCATCGTCACCATACGCCTATCAAAAAGAAACCTACACAAAGTCGAAGCAGTCCAAGCCCTCGAAAACGTCGACCGCTCCACACTACTAAAAGAATTCATAGAAAACGGCCTACGCGAGAGAATAGTAAAACTCTACGCGCAAGGCAAAATAAGCGCAGGACGCGCCGCAGAAATACTAGGCATACCACTACGCGAATTCCTAGAACTACTCCAACAAAAAGGCACCCCAATAAACTGGAACACAGAAAGCATCAAAGAATACCTAAAACAGAAATACGGAGAATAAAACCCATTGCCCATAGCCGTCGCCGACGCCGGACCACTAATCCACCTAGCACAAATTAACAAACTCCCACTACTAAAACAACTATTCAGCGACATCTACATCACCCAAAAAGTCAAAAAAGAAACCATAGACAACGGCCTAGCCCTAGGCTACAAGGACGCAGAAGCAATAAGCAAAGCCCTAACCGAAGGCTGGCTAAAAACCAAACCCCTACCCAAAAAACACTCCCAAACCGCCAAAAAACTAGCCCAAGGCGAAAACATCTCCCAAGCAGACGCCGAAACACTACTAATAGCCACAACCGAAAAAGCAGAACTACTAACCGACGACAAAATACTCGCACACCTCGCAAAAATGCACGGACTCAAAACATGGAACACGTGGACACTACTCCTCGAAGCCCTAAGCAGAGACTACATAAAACTAAACGGCATAGAACAAGCAATCAACGAACTAGGCAAAAAGAAATTCCGACTAAACCCCGCACAGGCACAGGAAATCCTTGACGCCGCCAAACTAATCACAAACAAAAACAAACAAGCATAAACTAAAAAATAAAAGAAATAAGCTATCAAATAAGAGAAGCAGACATGAGAACAATAAACGAAATAAAAAGGCAGCTAGAAACACTCAAGCCGATACTCAAAGAGAAATACCAAGTGGAAACTATAGGCATATTCGGCTCCTACACACGAGGAGAACAAACCCGAAAAAGCGACATAGACATACTAATCGAATTCACAAAAGACGCGCAAATAGGCTTCTTCAAATTCCTCGAACTAGAAGAATTCCTAACAAAAAAAACTCCAAGCAAAAGTAGACCTCGTAACCAAAAACGCACTGAAACCCGCAATGAAAGAGCAAATACTCAAGGAGACAATCTACACTTGAAACGCAACCCAAAAATCTACATCCAAGACATCCTCGAAGCCATCACAAGAATAGACCAATACCTAAAAGAGCTAACATTCGAAGAATTCACAAAAGACAACAAAACAATAGACGCAACAATAAGAAACTTCGCAGTCATAGGCGAAGCAGCCAAAAACATCCCCGCAGCCATCAAAAAGAAACACAACAAAATCCCATGGAAAAGAATGGCAGGCATGCGCGACAAACTCATCCACGAATACTTCGGAGTAGCCCAAAAATACTATGGGACACAGCAAAAACCGACCTGCCAACAATAAAACACCTACTTGAAAAACTAATGGCAGAAACAACTACCTAAAACCCCAAAAAAGAAAGCATAAAAAGGGCGAAGCACACACAAGTGAAGCCTAAACGGCAACTTTGTCAAAGAATTCGAGAAGAAGCTCCGCCACTTTCTCGCCGAAATCCGTAATCATATAATACTTCTTCAGCGGGTCAATCCGCTCGCTCTTCGCCAAGCCAAGCTGCTCAATCTCAATCATCCGCGCACGGAAAGTGCCATCACTCAACGTCAGCTTATTCTCCCGCATGAAATCCTTAGCTTCCTTCCATTTCCCGCGATTAAGATACAGCAGCAGCAGACAGTCAATCGCATGATCCTTCTCCAGCATCGCCTTAATCGCCGACAGCTTCGGGTCAGTAAGAATATGCTTAACCTTCTCCTCATCTCCAACCTTCATCAACATCACCAACACACCACACTTTAACCTTATTCCAGTATTCGCATAACTTCCTTTTAAGATTTAACCTATATTACGAAACATGAAACATTACAGGAGACAACACCCATCAGACTCCAGAACACAACCACCAACAAAACAACAACCAAAGTGCGGGGGATGGGATTCGAACCCATGAAGGCCTACGCCAGAGGATCTTAAGTCCTCCCCCATATCCTAGGCGCTTCAACATCTGGCCACCTATTTAGACCTGGCTCGGGTACCCCCGCACCAGCCACTAAACTTCACTGCTCAACACCTTTAAGTTTTTTGCATCCATAAGCGGCAAGTTAAAATCTGAAGACTCCAAATATTTCTCGCCGCGTATGGGCGGGTAGTTCAGGACGGATAGAGCATCACCCTCCTAAGGTAACTAATGTTGACTGGAAACTATATTCTCAATGGCTAAACAGCAAATACTCCAAAACCTATGCATACAACATTCTATGCTACACTAAAAAATACTACACATGGCTATATGATGCAAAACGTATCGACCTCATAAAAGACACCAGCAAAAACAATGTCATTAAAGCCCTAATTGTACTATCAAAGTTTCTAGGTCAATATGAGGAATTCAAAAAATCACTCAAAAACCATGGAATAACATTGAAGAGACAAAACAGTTTTGAGTCATTCCTAAGAATACTTAATGCTAGTAGCTCAGACATTCTTGACTGGTATAACAAGGCTACTCAAACGGTTAGAGACAATGAAAGACTTTACTTAGAATTCACAAAGATTTCAGGTATTCGCAAAGAAGAAGCAAT
>JAWCNL010000007.1:0-95746 GCA_038848695.1 Bathyarchaeia archaeon | reverse complement strand
GAATGTGAAAACGCCATGAGGGCAGTATTCAATGCAACGGGGCTTTCCCAATTTGGCGCACCCGTCGCATTTTTCAGAAAAAATAAGTGGAAACCAAGGTGTCTTTGGACTTGCCAACATCATCTACCTATGTGCTGTCAAGTTTTTATGCCTACGCCTCATCCTAACAATTAAAAGAAAATTATACGCTTTTTCTTGACATTAAAGCTCAGAAGCCCCCTGTTAAAACGCCATAAAGCAACCCCGAGAAAATAGATGCCAAAAAGGCTGAAAATCCATAGGTAATTGCGATTTTCCAGCCTATTATGCGCGAAGTTGACAGCATATTGGGTATGTCATAGGGTTGACCCATCAGCCAAGCAATTGTTGCGGCAGGTGCCATTCCCAAATTAACAAGAGCTTTACCTAACGCCACTTCAATCAAAGTTGGCGTATACAATGGTCCAGCTAATATTGCCGCGTATACAACGCCTGTTGGCCCGGTCAGATAGGCTTCTACAATCTCGGCGGGAAAGAACGCTTGAACATAACTCACTACTACAAGGCCTAAGGCGAACGCGGGAATTATTCTTTTTGCAAGATAACCGCCGAACTTTAAAGCGCTCCAAAGCCGCATGTCAAAGGGTTCTTCTACAAGTTCTATAGCGGCTGTTTGTGTTTGATTTTTCTGGAATTTCTGCTCGAATCTTTTTCCCCAAGGAGTTTTTGAAACAACAAAGCCAATAATAACAGCGCTCACTCCAGCGGCAATTATATCTGCGACGGCAATTTGCCATCCAAGCACTTGGACTGTCACAATATCAGCCAATAGATTGTTAGCTGGAGCAGCGAGAAGAAAGGTTAACGCTGGGCCGATGCCGCCTCCTGCGTAAATTAGACCTGAAAAGAGAGGAACCATTGTGCAGGAACACACACAGAAAAGTGGGGCGATTAACATGGCGATTACATATGCTATTGGTTTTCTGCTACTCATGTACTTAATCATAAATGGCTTAGGGATAAATTCCGCGAGGAGGCCGGAAACAACAAAGGCAAAGCCGAGGCATATCCAGCCATGCTGCGCATAGTCCCACATGTAAACTAGCGGGATTTCCCAGAGGGGCAGATGCTGCAGAGCCTCTGCAGTAGAAGTTGGCGTTAGCGTGTAGGCGCTAACAATTGCCCGGAACATCATCACTATAAAGAAAGCGATGAAAGCAAGCATTAAAATCGTTTTAAGAATACGCTTTTTCTCCAATAAATTCACCAACTCCCTTACCAAATTAGCGCTGAAACATCATTTAAAAATTAAAAAAATGGGTGATAGTAACTTTAACTGATCGGGGACATATTTTTCATCACCTTTTTAGCTAGTTATCCTTTGCCGTATCAGTCTTTCAATAACGCTGGCGTCTGGAACCTTACCCATGATTTTTACTACGCCGTTTATTGCAATTGCTGGCGAAGCGATTACGCCATATTTGGATATGGTTTCTTGGGCAGTTACATTTAATTTTGTTATTTCAACTTTTATTCCTTCCGCGGCCAGTTTTTCAGCGGCTTTTTTCGCGTTTTCTTCAGTTGTTTTACATCTCTGACAAGGTGGGCTAACACCTATCACCTCAACTTTTACTTTCATTCTGAGTTCACTCCAATAGAAGATTTTATTGTTATAGCCAAACATTAAGTTTATAAATACATTTAAATTTTGCTATGTACTTATTCGCTGACGAAACTTGTGTGAGAAAAATGGACAGGAAAATCTTGAGCAAAAAGCTGGAAGACATTTTAGGATTAACTACTTCATCAGTAGCAGTAAAAATAATAAAAGCAGACGAGCCTTTGCCAAATATAAAAGAGCCAACTCAAAGAAGCAGATATTGTCAGCTGCTGATGCTAGCGAGGAAAGGTCAAACTCTGATGCTGACCGATGAAAGCATCGCTTGCCCCGCCGCAAAAGCAGCATTAGGCTTTGGACCATTACCTGAGAAAATTTCTAGTGGCGAGATGCTATGCACGCTGGGTTTATTTATGAGTCGGGAAGCTGCAGCCAAAACAATGCGCATGATACCACACTTAGAAGCTAGTTCAACGAAAGCCGTTGCCGCTGGACCGCTAAGAGATTTCCCTATGGAGCCAGATGTTATCGTGGTTGAAGGCGTTCCAGAGCAGATAATGTGGCTTGCTTTGGCTAGAAACTTCAAGGAAGGTGGCAGGCTCAGCTTTAACTCGTCAATTTTCCAAGCAGAATGTGTTGACGTGACAATAGTGCCCTACTTAACTGGAGAAGTAAACCTGGCGCCGGGCTGCTATGGCTGCCGACAGGCCACTGATGTACCTCCTGAACACATGTTCATTGGCATTCCAGCTAAACTTTTACCTGAAATAATTGCCGCATTAGAAGCTTTATCTGAGAAGGCAATGAAGGCGGTCAGAGAGAAAAGTGTTTACACACTTTACATGAAGGGAATAAAAAGGAACAGCTAGGATAATTTTTGGTCGAGATTCTGGTAAAACGATAAATACGACTAAAGTTTACCATGACTTTTGAGATGCGGTTGCATGTCCATCGGATGGAAGGATTGGAGTCGAAGCGACATCATTTATGGAATAATAACGCCGATACTCGTGGTTTTGGTAATCGTTGGCCTCTACTTCATCGGCCCATTGATTATGCGAAGCGGCGGCATGGACAGCGCCATGGGCATAGTAATCGGAATCATAAGCGAGATTGAAGAGCTTGTCATTATTGTTGGCGTTCCACTCATACTTGGGCTTGTTTGGAACAGATGGGCTGGCGGTGCAGCAGGCTTTATTACGGGCGGCATCTACGCTATGTGGTTTGCCGTCAAATTCGGCGCCTTCTCTTTTACAGCGTCTCCACGGGGATCCATGGGCTTCGGTCCAACCATGCTAGGCTGGGTTCTCAGCGCGATGCTTACAGGATACATTGCAGGCGCATTAAACAAGCGCTCAGAAGACTTTCGGAGAATGCTCATCTCAGGAGTAGCCGCCACAACAATAGGCGGAATCTTCCTTTTTGCAATAATGCAACTTTCGCCAGCGAATGTGATAACGGGATTAGACGGCTTTTTGATTACTGTGGCAACACGCACTGCCACGGGAATTATAATTCCCATAATAGCCAAAGTCTTCATGTGGTACGGATTCAGTATGCACAAGAAATGAGCACATGCAGGTATCTTCAAATCGCCGCGTATGCAATACGGCGGGTTATAACCATTGCAAGAAAGGATTAAAGCGCTTTTCTTCGCCTATCGTTGAAGGAGCACCGTGCCCGGGATAAACCACATAATAATCAGGAAGCGACAGTAGTTTTCTAAGTGAACATTGCATGTCATGGTCAGAGCCTCCTGGAAAATCAGTTCGACCAATGGATCCTGCGAATAAGGTGTCGCCGGTAAATACCAAACGCTCGCCAAGAAGAGATACGCTTCCCGGGGTATGTCCAGGCGTAAGCAACACCTTTAGCGTTACCTTACCGAATCCAAGCGCCATGCCATCTGCAAGCATAACATTGGCAGGTTGCGTTGCGGCATCCAAGCCATGGAGACAATGCGCGTCGTACGGGTGAATGCAGATGGGTGCGCCGTATTTCTTCTTTAGGAGACTGTCGCCGCTGATGTGGTCTGGATGCCCATGCGTGTTAACTATAAACTTCACTTTCAACATGCCTTGTTCGACGTAACGGAAAATTTGTTCAGCCTCTGAAGTGGCTTCTATTCCAGGGTCAATTATTATGGCTTCTTTCGTCGCTTCACAGTTGACGACGTAGCAGTTCGTTGAGAGCATGCCAACAGTGAAGGCTTGAATCTGCATGTGCGTTCATTTTCTCGAATGGAGCGAAGGCAGATAAAGTATTCGCCATTTGCAGTCTCCAAATAAAGTAAAGCGGGCAAACGTAAAGAATGGCAGCATCGGCATGCGCGATAGGAAGCCAATATCCTTTTTTACTTCGCCATAATTTTTAACACGAACGAAAGCAGGAAAGCAGGTGGATATGAGCGACATTTCAGAGGGCTTCGTGGGCACACGTACTTTTCAGCAGGCGGATTTCGAAAAAATAACGCAGCTGGTTACTGCAGAGTTTAAAATTCAAGAAGCCCTAATGGAAAACGGCATACCTACCTATTACTTAACGTGGCCTCAAGAAACCAAACAAGCCTTTCTGAGGCTGCTGCAGGCGCTTGAGGGGATGGAGTTAATCGCCTTTCTCAGAAAAGTGGACGAACGCGTTGTGCTGAAGGTTGTTCCGAAGCCGCCTGTGAAACCCAGCAACTCGCGCATAAACTTGATAATGCTGCTAGCCACGATATGCACCACTTTTGTTACTGGCTACTTTATGCTTCCAGCTACCGCGGGAATTCCGCCAGTGGTAAGCGGAATAATCTTTTCCGCGTCTATCTTGACAGTGCTTGGCGTCCACGAGATGGGCCATAAGCTGACAGCCAACAAAAAGAGGATGGATGCGACTGCGCCCTACTTTATTCCTGGGCTGCCGCCGCTGGGCACATGGGGCGCTGTAATAATGCAGAAGTCGCTTCCGCCGAACCGCGATGCACTATTTGATGTTGGCGCGAACGGGCCGATAGCCGGCTTCATAATCGCCTTAATCTTCAGCGCAGTCGGCATGACGCTGCTTATTCCCGCGCAGATTCCGCCAAGCGAGAGCAGTCTGGTGCCGGTAAGCTGGGTGATTTTGGTTAATGGCTTGGCGAGTTTAAATTTGATTCCGCCGCTTGTGCCGCCAAATAATGGCTGGTATATGCATCCGATAGGGTATGCGGGATGGGCGGGAATGGTTGTTACGATGCTTAATTTGCTGCCGGCGGCTATGCTTGATGGTGGGCATGTGGCGCGCGCGGCGACGATGAGCGACCGGCAGCGTTTCGTTTTGACCTTTGCGTCAGTGGCGATTTTGCTTTTCTCTGGTTCAGAGTTCATGCTCATGGCGTTTTTGATAGTGTTCATGTCAATGTTTAGGCATCCAGGTCCGTTGGATGATGTGTCTGGTTTATCGAAGAGTAGAAAATGGCTTATTGGGGCTTTAATAGCGATTTTTGTGTTGTCATTCCCGATTAGAGTCTAATTAGTAAAAAGGGCTAATTCGTGTGGAGCGAGAAATAAGCGCGTGGCCTTTCGATTTTTTGGTTCTGCGTTCCGCTGAGGTTTGCAGGAACAGCAACGGTGCCTATTGAAGCTGTCAAGTGCTTGCGGTTTTCGGCAAAATTTGATTAAATATTGTGTTGTAGCTGGCTGCAGTTTAAACGGCGGGTTGAAAACCAGTAAGCCTTGTGGTGCTGCCGCAGTTATTGCATACTATGATAAGTTCCACGAGTTCGTCGTTGATTACTTTTGTATCCACGATTTTGTAGACTTCCTCTGACTCGTCTTCGGGGGAGATTACAGCGCCACATTTTGGACAGGGAAATGAGCCGTCACCATCAATCTTTGTGAGATCTATGGTGTAGGCAACGCTTTTTTTAGCTACTGCTTTTTTCATCATGCTCTTTCACGTCTTAGTGAGTTTTCATGGATAGCAGTTTATAATTAACAATTATGAATCAGTAATCAATATGCCAGATACATTTAAGAGTTAGCTTAAAAACCGCGGAAAAAGCCTTGCGAAATCAGCTTTACAGCTGCCTGTGAGCTGTCGGTTGTGCTTTGGTGTAGTCTATAACCACTTTATATAAAGTATAAATAATCCCGACCCCGTTGCGAAGGCGGCGGTATTGGTGGACCGGGCGGGATTTGAACCCGCGGCTTCCGCCTTGCGAAGGCGGCGATCATACCATACTGATCTACCGGCCCTTTTGGAAGTAGAACAGCGGCTGTGGAAATAAAGTGTTTTGGTTAAAACTTAATGGATGTTTATGTAGATTTTTTTGCCGTCCAGCTCTGACTCGTGCCATTCCGCTTGGGCTTCGCTGCGGCTGCGGTGCAGGTAGACTTTTCGGGTGCGCACCAGCTCCGCCATCTCCGCGAGGTAGGGTTCCAGCAGCCGTATGCTCTCGTCGTCTAGTTCGCTGATGTGCACTGCGTCGAGGATGTCGGTGGGCTGGTAGCCAAGCTCTTTTCTTAGGGCTTGCACGCGGCGGGCTAAGTCGCGCATGATGCCTTCGCCGAGCAGTCGCTCATCACGCTGTCCGCTTACAAGCACATGTATGTCGCCTTCAGACGCTGAAACCCAATTTTCGCCGCCGGCATACTCTGGAATTCGGCTGGTGTACTCGGCGGCTTTAACGTTAACAAGCTCCAAGAAGAGTGCTTCGTGCTTTTGCAGGGCGCTGGCTGTTTTCTCTGGCGCCGCTACGACTACCTTGCCGAGTGGCCATCTACGCTTGAGTTTCGCCTGTTGGCGGGCGGCGTAAACCAGCGAGGCGCACTTGAACAGGATATCAAACTCTTCCTCTAAGGCTTTGTCGCGCATTTTCTCGTCGGGTTCAGGCCAGCATTCAAGGTTTACGGACTCAGGCAGCTTCGCGTCGAGCTTACGATAGACTTTCTGGTATAATGCCTCGCTGAGATGCGGCGTTACCGGGTTAAAGAGCAGCGTCACAGTCTTCAGCGTGTAGTGCAGCACGGCGTAGATTGTCTGCCGCCGTTCAAGGGTTTCAGGGTCATCTGTCCACAGCTCCTTCCGTATCATGGGCACGTAGAGGCGGCTAAGCGTCTCGATAACAAAGTTTTCCAGAATAGTCATGGCCGCGTTGAATTCGCAGCGTTCCAGCTTAAGCGTGTACTCCGCTATCGCCTCCTGCAGCTTAGAAAGCACCCACCTGTCTGCGGGCTGCAGCGGCGCCAAGACTCTATCCAGCAAGATTTTATTGCCCACAAGCTGGTAGCGCTCCGGCGTGAACTCGTCGAACAGGGCGTTTTGCAGGAAAAAGCGGCTAAGGTGATAAAGCGTAGACAAAACCTGATAAGGCCGCTTGCTGAGCTCCTGCAAGTCGAAGTTCATGAAGTCTATTGGTGAGCACTTGCGCATCATGTAGAAGCGGCAGAGGTCAGCGGAATACTTCTCCAGCAGCTTGCTTGTTTCCACCACGTTGCCGAGGCTTTTGCTCATCTTTCGGCCCTTAGCATCCTGCGTCAAGCCTTGGAACAGAAACGCGCGGTAGGGCGCCTCAGGCTTGCCTGTTAGTATGACGTATTCCAGCAGCAGCGAGTTTGCCCAGCCGCGGGTTTGGTCTATGCCTTCTGTAAGGAAGTCGGTGGGCACAAAGTTGGCGAATTCCTCATCCGTGAAGCGCGCGTACGGCGAGGCGCCGCTGTTATGCCACGTATCCAGCACATAGTCTTCTCGGCGCATTATGCCGCCGCATTTTCCGCACTTAAACGTGATGCGGTCAACCCATGGCTTGTGAAGCTCAAAGTTTTCCGGCACCTTCTCCAATGCGTCTTTTATTAGCTCGGCTTTGCTGGCGACTAAGCGCTTATTCCCGCATTGCTCGCATGTCCAAATCGGCAGCGGAGTGCCCCAGACGCGCTCGCGGGAAATGCACCACGGCTTGCCTTCTTTGAGGAAGGCGAGGAAGCGGTTTTTGGGCTCGTCGAAGTAGTACTCCACTTTCTCCGCGGCTTCAAGCACCTTGCTGTTTATCCTATCAGTTCTTAGGAAGTATTCTTTTCTGGCAAGCCACACGAGCTTGTGATGCGAACGCCAGCACGTGGGATACTCGTGCTTAACCTTCTTCAAAGCTACGAACGCATTTCTATTGCGCAGTTCCTCAACCACCAAGTAATCGGCGTCTCTGGCGAAAACGCCGTTAAACACGCCGGCGTCCCTTGTGAATTTGACTTCGTCATCGAAAGGCGAGAATATGGGCACACGGCGTTTCTGCGCAGCCCAGAAGTCCTCCTCACCGTTTCCAGGCGAAAGGTGAACCACGCCCGTTGCGGTGTTAACGTCAACGAAGTCTTCGCATATAACCGTGTGAACAAGCGCGTGTTTAGTTTCAAGCTCCGCTTGCTTGGGAATGATATCCTTAAGTGGATACTCATAGCGTGTGCCCTCAAGGCGTTTACCCGGCATGGTTTCGATGACAGCGTATTTCTTTATCTCAAGCTCCTGCATCAAGGGCTCGACACGCGGCTTCACCATAATCCACACTTCATCGCCGACAGCGACTTTGGCGTACTCCGCATCTGGATGCACCGCCAGCATCGTGTCTGTTATGATGGTGAAGGGCATTGTTGTCCAGATAAGGAAGTACTCGTTTCGGCTGCCTGCCACCTTGAATTTGAAGTAAAGCGACGGATCCTCTACTTCCTTGTAGCTGCCCTCGTAGCCTACTTCGGCGCTGCTCAGTGAGGTTTGGCAGCCAGGGCAGTAAGCCACGACATAGTAGCCCTCCTCAAGCAGGTTCTGCTCCCAAGCGCGCTTAAGGTACTGCCATTCCCTTTCGATATACTCGTCGCGATAGGTCCAGTATGCTTTGTCCTGATTTATGAAAATGCCAAGGCGCTTATCAGCCTCCAGCCACTCGCGGTGATAGCGCATTATGACCTTCTTGCATTCCTCAACGAACCGCTCTTGGCCCACGCGCTCAAGCAACTCCCGCTTGTTATGCACGCCCAGAATCTTCTCGACTTCCAGCTCCACTGGCAAGCCTTGGCAGTCCCATCCAGCCCAGAAAGGCATGTAGTAGCCCTGCATGCTCTTCCAGCGATAGCGAATATCCTTCATGACGCGGCCTCTTGCGTGCCCAATATGCGGGATTCCATTAAGCGTAGGCGGGCCTTCCACGTAGCCTAAAATGCCCTTGTTATCCTTTAGTCTAAGATTTTCCAGCTTAGCGCGGGTCTGGCGTTTTTCCCAGAATTCCCGAATTTCCTTCTCAAGCTCCAGCGGGCGATACTCCGCGGCTAAACCAATTTCAGAGTTATCCTTGCTTTTGGCAGACACCATGCATCCCAGCACATCCGCAAATACAAGAAGATAGTATATAAAAGCATTAGCATTCTTAAAAGATAGACAAAAGCAATCGCGAAAATGGAAAAGTGTTCGCATGAAAAAGTTGCGCTTAGCCGTTTTTAACACGCAGCCGCCGCATCTCTATTTTGGCGGTGTAGAACGCCGCATAATGGAAACGGCTAAGCTGCTCCGCAATGAAGTAGATATGACGGTTTACTGCGGCACGAAAGCCGGCTTCAAAATGCCCACGCGCCTCGAAGGCGCTGCAATCATACCCTGCTTCTCCACGGACATAGCTTATCCAGTGGATAACTGGTTTTTCAACCGAACCCTCTCGGCCGCTGCAGATGCCCTTAAGGCGGATGTTTATGAGGCGCATGCAGTTAGCGGCTACGGCTTTTTGCAGGCGCTGAAAAAGCGAAAAATAAGGAAGCCGTTCATACAGACGGTGCACGGCGTCCTAGCAGATGAGTACGTGAAGGCGCTTCAAGGTGGCGCACTGACATTGAGGGCGAGGCTTGCGAACCATTTCATGGGGCAGCTCGCTCGGTTGGAGAAGACCGCAGCCCAAAACGCTACGCTTGTAGTAACCGTTAGCATGTACTCCGCAGAACAAATCACCCAATACTATAACGTGGATAGAGCGAAGATAAGAATAGCATCCAACGGCGTCGACATCCAAAAATTCAGGCCTATGGAAAACCGTGAGGAAATCCGGCGGCAAATTGGCGTAGCAGACAGGCCATGCGTGCTTTTCGTGGGCAGATTAATCCCGAGAAAAGGGCTTTCCTTCCTGGTTGAAGCTGCCAAGCAAATAGTTATGGAGTTCAAAGAGACAGTTTTCCTAATTGTTGGCAACGGCCCCATGCGCAGTCAGCTTTTGGCTTATCTGAAGGAAAACAGCATGTTAGGCAATTTCCGCTTCCTTGGCGACGTAAATGAGCAGCAGCTGCCCGCGTTGTATAATTGCGCGGACGTGTTTGTTTTGCCTTCTATTCAAGAGGGCTTAGGCATAGTTCTGCTGGAGGCGCAAGCTACCGCGATACCCATCGTTGCCTTCGATGTCGGCGGCGTCGCTGAAGCGATGAAAGCGGGGGAAACGGGTTTGCTGATTAAACCTGACAGCCGCGAGTTAGCTGGCGCTATTCTGAAGCTACTTTCAAATGCGCGTTTAAGAGCGAAAATGGGCGCGAAGGGCCGCAAGTTTGTTTCGAAGTACTTTTCTTGGCAAAGCTGCGCCCAAAAAATGCTACAGGTTTACCATGAAGCCTTTAGCAGTTGACGCCTACTGCTTTCGCTAAGCGCTTAAGGTCGCTGTCGCTCATCCACTCAGTTTTCAAGTACTCGCAGATGCGTTTATCGCTGAGGCCTAGCCGGCGTGCCTCATGAACTGTGTAACGGTAAGCCTCAACTTCCGTGGGCCGATCCACATAGTTATAGCGGTTATCAAAAAGTTCCTTGCCCTCCAGCCATTGCTTGATGTGGCATAGTTCATGGATTATGTCCAAGTATATGTCGATCTTGTTGCCTGTGCTTAGGTAGCGTTTGCTTATCACTAGATGCCCTGTTTCAGCGTCAACATACATGTATCCGCCGAGCCAGGTGAAGTCAATCTTGAGGTTACGGAGAACCTCATTGGTTTTTTCGCCGAAAAGTCTTCTTACAGCCTCTACTTTCTCGAAACCGCGGAAGTACTCTGTGAAACAGCATGTTGAAACATTTAGCTGCAATGGCCTGTTTATAGGCAGTCTTCTGAAGAGCCGCGTTAGTCTAAACACAAGGTATTCTATCCACTCCAAAGCGTCTGCCGCTCCTACCTGAAAGCCGAAAGATACTCTAGTTTCATGCCTCTCCGCGCCAACTCCGCAGGGTTCCCTATGCAGCCGATGCTGGCGTCAATGTTGCCGTGCACGGGATGGCGCCACATGCTTTCAGGCTTAAGATTAAATTGCAGGGGCACGTCTGTTTTCATGCCATACCTCTCAGCTAAATCTTTTAGTAGCTTCCCCTGGCGGATGCTATGGCGGATGGCTGTGTAGCTTTGCAAAAGTTTGGGCGCAGCAAAGGCGCCGATGCCATGCCACAAAGCCGCGTTTTCAGGCGAAGCCAACGCGTAGAGAAAGAACTGAGGTGAAGACGGCGTCTCCGAGAAGCTATAATCGGTAAGCTGGGTGCCTTTTATTGCGAATCGATCATCAGCTTTCGCGATGCTAACATCATTTGGATCTATCTCATTCGGATAAAGCATAGTGGTTTGATAGGTGACGCTGACGCTTTCCAGCGCGGTGCCTTCAAAGTGGATTTTGCCCCGCGCGGCTCGTTTGGAGCCATAGCCCTTCTTGGAGTGCGGCACAGTCAGCAACGTCGTCCGGCTTGTCATACTTCTTCCCATGCAACTGTACGCTTGGCTTACAGACTCGTAATCTCTGTGTACACCGCTGATTATGTAGTGCAGCAAGTCGTATTTGGCTTCTGCCTGCAGCGTCGTCAAAGGCATGCGAAGCGCGTAAAGCGACAGGTCCATTCCGAAGGCTTTGGAGAGTTCTTCCATCTGCGCGTATTTCACTGAGTCCACGAAGTCCATGTAGGAGCCGCGGCAGCAGTCAAGTTGGCGGCTGATGAGTTCAACCTCTTGTTTTGATATTAATTTGCCTTCATACTTGCGCACGAACTCTTGGTCGATTTTGAGTTGGTCTGTTTTGACGTAGGCTACGGGAAACGCGCTTTGCCCGCTCGCTACAATGGATTCACGTAGCGGATTCATGGAATAGCGGTCAGCTTCTATTTCGTCGGTGTTAAACAGAAAAGCGATTATTGGGCCTTCAGACGGCTTTTTTAGGGCTTCGCAGATTTCGGCAATGTCCGCTGCGTCAGGCGTGTGCAAGCCATGGTTGATGAAGTGGTTTCCGCAGGTTTCCAGCATACGGGCGCCTATGATGCCTTGGACTTCCTCCAGAGTTAGCTGTGGATTAGAGTACTCAACTGAGCCGCGCAGGAAAAAGTAGCGGTCGTCAAACGATGCGCTTACTTTCTGGCCGTTTCTGAATTTGAACAGGGAAACAGCTTTTCCAGACTTTTCCTTTCTTAAGCCCTTGAGCTTCTCGACGAGTATTGTTAAGCATGGCCAGCAGGTTTTAAGGAAATCCTCTGTGAGAAGGCGGCATAAATCATTATTCATTATGCATTATCCTCGCTCTAAAGATTCTGCGATGTATATGCAGTTTTTAGCTACAGCAGAACCTAAAAACATTCTCACTACACGAAACTTTTCTCTAAAGCCCGCCGCATGCAGCAGATCAAGCAGCTCGACCTCTTTTTTTGGTAGGCAAACGGAAACGTTAAGTCCGCTTAGGCTGTTTAAAACGGTTTTCAACAACTTCTCCGCCGCTTCAACATGATTCGCATGGCATACGAGCGGCCCTACTTCAGCATCCGCTCCATAAACTTTCGCGGCAACGTAACCAGAAATTTCATTGTTGCGCGGCAAGATGTAACATAAATTTTTCGATTGGAGAATTATCGCTTCCAGCAACTTCTGCCTATCAGCGCCAAGGCATTGGCGGTCAAACTCTATTATTTTTTGAATATCTGAATTCTCTGCTCGACGCACTGTAGCGTCTTCGGCTGGAGAAGCCACTACGTTTCCCTGCAACACAAGGAATTCAATGTCAGATCTAAAACCGAAACCTGCGTAAAAACTCGTGAGATACGGGTAAGCGTAAAGCCCGATTGTTACTACTTGCTTGCTTCGCAAATAGGCTATTGCTTGCTTTAACAGAAGGCTTCCCGCACCCTTTTTACGATAAACTTCTTTAACTATTAGGTTTCCTATCCAGCCAAGGTTGCCAAGGCTGATTGTGGTGCATATGCCCAGCCGCTCGGCGCTGCTGAACAGAACGAAGCAACCTTCAGGCTCAAGCTTCATAATGAATTCGAAATCTTCCATGGTCATGTTCCAATTCATTGTGTTGGCAAGCTGAACAGCAAAAGGAAAATCGTCTGAGTTCATTTTTTCTACGTGCATCATGCAGTATAATTTTTCGCGTTCTGAAACATAAGCCTATAGTTAATGTTTTCGAGGATCCTTCGATTTTTCTCTGCGAAGCTTAGTAGCAGCAGAAGCAGCGTGGTCTAAGCAGGGTTATTCCTATTTTTCTGATTTTTCGGATTTTTATGAAAAGTATAAATATTCCGAATCAATTCACTCCGTGATAGAGGGAAAGCAATGTCCAGCGGAAAATGCTGCAAAATCGAAGCAGTGGTTACAGTAGACGCCAAGGGGCAAATAATTCTTCCAAAAGATTTGAGAGAAAAAGCAAAGCTCGCCCCAAACGATAAGCTTGCAGTCATAGGCTGCGAGTGCGGTGGCGAAGTCTGCTGCTTCGTCATCGTTAAGGCTGATGCGCTTGGTAGCCAAGTGAAAAAGGTGCTTGGGCCAATTTTGCAGGAAGCCTTTCAGGCAGGTGAAGGAAATTGAAGGAAGAAAAAGTAAAGCGGATGGTGCGTAAAGCCTACGGGGAAATAGCTAAGGCGGAAAAGTGTAGTTGTGGCTGCGGCTGCGACTCCAGCGTTAGCGAGAATGCAGGGTATAGCCCAGAAGAGTTGGGCAGCGTACCTGAAGGCGCAGACCTGAATTTAGGCTGCGGGAACCCTGTGGCTTTGGCGACGCTTAAGGAAGGCGAAATCGTGGTTGACCTCGGCTCAGGCGCAGGTTTAGACTGCTTCTTGGCAGCGAAAAAAGTGGGCGAAAAGGGACGTGTGATAGGCGTTGACATGACGCCTGAAATGCTTGAGAGGGCACGGGAAAACTGCAGACGAGGCGGCTACAAAAACGTGGAATTCCGCTTGGGCGAAATAGAGAACTTGCCAGTTGCCGACAACACCGCGGACGTAGTAATCAGCAACTGCGTGATAAATCTGTCACCTAACAAGCAGCAAGTGTTCAACGAAGCCTTCCGCGTGCTTAAACCAGGCGGACGCATGATAATCTCGGACATGGTTTTGCTTAACGAGCTGCCAGAAGCCTTGAAGGAGAACATGCAGGCGTACATAGGCTGCGTTTCAGGCGCAGAAATAAAAACTGAATATCTCCGGCTTATAGAAAACGCAGGCTTCCAACAGGTCAAAGTCATTAAAGAAACCCATTTGCCACTTGAACTCGTGCTTAGCGACGCCACTGCAAAAGCTATTGCAGAAAAACTAAAAACATCCAATTATAGTGCTAGGCAACTTGCCGATACTGTAGTAAGCGTAACAATTTCAGCGATAAAACCAAAAAAAAGTAAATCCTACTTTTTTGCCGAATCAATTGCAGAAGTAGGGGGAATCCTGCCCCATAAGGGAGAAAGGAGAAGGGAGAGGGAGAATTTTAGAAGGTGGAGCTTTGGGGCAGGATTCTCCAACTCTCGGCTTCTCATTTATCAAGGAGTATATAAAAGTTATATGAATCCAAAATCCATTTTTTACCATAAAAAATGGCTAAACAATGCATAGATGACGCATAAGTTATGTGAAGAAGATGGTTTACGCGTTAATTTAAGTCCCAAACAAATAGAATTTGAAACGAAAGGCTCTGCGTGCTTACTATGGAGAACTTCAAATTAATTCTCTGCATAGGATTATTATGAAAGCATTATAATTGAGACTATATCTGTTAATCAATGGATAAGGCGAGCTAGTGCATGTTGATTGCGGGTGTTGACGAAGCAGGCCGCGGCTGCGTCATTGGTCCATTAGTAATAGCAGGGGTTCTAATAGAGGAAGAAAAAGTGCCTCTTCTAGTCCAGTTAGGCGTAAAAGACTCAAAACTTCTTTCTCCGAGAAAACGCGAAATCCTAGCCGCTGAAATCGCTTGCATTGCAGCAAAGTGCTTAACTGTTAAATTATCGCCAATGGATATTGACCGCGCGGTGGAAAACAAGAGAAAGCTGCATAAGTTGAACAGACTGGAAGCGCAAGCGATGGCGCAAGTAATAAACAATTTGAAGCCTGACATCGTTTACGTGGATGCAGCTGACGTGATTGAAGAGCGATTTGGGCAGCATATTCAAGAAGGCTTAGCCGTCAACGCCGTAGTCATCGCGAAGCATAAAGCTGATAAGATTTACCCTGTTGTTTCTGCTGCGTCTATTATAGCTAAAGTTGAACGTGACAGAGAAATTGAAGTTCTAAAAGCCGAGTACGGCGATTTTGGCAGCGGATACCTAACAGATAAAAAAACAATGAAGTTTCTAAGAGAATGGCTGAAAACCCATGATGAACACGCGGACTGTGTTAGGAAATCTTGGAAACCGGCTAAGCGTATTATAAACGAATACGATGTGGCTCAAAAGAAACTTTGCTAAAAGCTGGCAATTAAGTCTTCAGGCGTGCGTATTTCGGCTAATTCGTCCATTCCAACGCAATGCACATCTTTACCCGAGTGTTTTTGCCCATTTGTAATTAAAACTGGGTACGCGCAGACTACAAGGCAGATGCTTAAGAATTCGTCTATCCTGTTGTCCATGTTCTTTTCGCCGTTAACGGCTACGCTTCCAACAATCGCATACCGCTCATTTGGAACATTTATAACAAAATCAAAAGGCGCCTTTTCAACAGGAAAAATATCGCAGAAAGCGAATTTACTGAAAATTTTCTGAAGCTGCACTCTGCCAGCGAAATCATGTCTCATTTTTCTAGCGCGACATCTACGATATTTCTTTACATGCCCAAGAATATTTATGGGCTTTACAACAGGAACCCCGAGCGTCTGCGCCAACTTGTATGCTGACGTCACTGACGCCCTAGCCATACCCCTCTCGTAGCCATAAAGTGTTCTGCGAGAAACACCTATCATCGCCGCAAGCTTGCCAATGGAAAGACCCAGCTCCTTCCGTTTTTTCTCAATAAGCGCCCCATCAACCTCAACAGTGTACCCCCCAGGTCCAGCATAAACGAGCGGATTCGCAGTTTGGGACGCTATATTTTTCAAAGTTTTTGCTGTTATCACGAAAATCGAATACCGCGAGTAAACGGTGTCATCTTCTAAGGGCTTACCATGCGCATGCTGGCTAATTATCAAGGACGCCGCAGAAAGGCGATCAGCGATTACTTTGAGCTCCTGTGCATCTTGGAAGGAAAATGCGTCGGCTTCAAAGTTAACCTTTACTAGGAGAGTTTTATCGTTTTTTCTTGCTGCAAAATCGAAGCAGCTAGGGCGTGAACAGCACAATTGGGAAACCTGAAAGCCAGCTTCCTTCAGTTCGACGCTGACGTTGACCGCATCGGCCATTTCCCGATAGTTCATTATTGCTGTCACTTAGATAGTATCAGCAGCGGTGGAAAATATAAATGATATTCTTTATGCCTCTTTTTCTCTGGGTGAAATGCTCAATAAGGTAAAAAGATTAACCTCTATTAAGCTACGTTGCCCGTCATTGCTGTAGATTATGTAAGTAATCACCAACCATCAAGAAGAGCTCAATCAAAAGCAAGCATATCCTCATATTTGGTGCATATTAGAGATTCATTGCAGAAACCTATAGAGGGTCTATTCCGCAATAGAGGTTCAGCAATATAAAAGGGCGAAAGCAAAAAATTGCGTAATAGCGTAGTATTTTAACGTAAGCACTCAACTTTTGATGACATAATTTAGAATAAGCAAATCGTCATTTTTATTGGCCGTAGGTTCCTGTTCTGATCCTCTCTACAAGTAGATCAACAAATTCGATGGGCCACACGTCATCACATACGTCATCTGCAAGCACTTTTCGTTCATGATAATAGGGTATGAGGTCGTTTTTTAACAGTAAAATCAAAAGAAACTCATGCCCATAAGTTCGCTTAAATAACGCATACTTCTGCGCTTGTTTTCGACTCATTTCATAATGAGGCTCCAAAATGATGCGCCTGCCCTGAATTGACTTGTCAAGGATAAAGTCAGGTGTGTATGTGTCGCCAGGAAGCGGGAAAGTGATGGTCTCGTAGCCGTAGTGAATCTTCATTTTAGAAAGAATGCTTGCTGTCTTCTTTTCCCACCCGCTCTTATAGCGGCTCATTTTATGATAATACGCATGCGGCTGGCCCGTCACCTTATGCATGTGGTCAAAAAACTGCAGCGCCTCCTTCAGCGTATTTCTATTTAAGTTCTTTTGCCTCAGCCACCTGCCCAGCAAGAAAAATGGGTAATCAACTTTTGCGGGATCCTTTGGAAAAAGCTGCTTAGCAAAATCCGTTATTGTCTCGCGGGCCCTCATTGCCAAGTTCCTGTCTTTCCATAAATAAGGTGCCGATGACTTTATCAAACCTAAACTCGCCGCGACATCTGCATTTTCCCTAGTCAAGGGAACGCGGAGGTCTTCGGGTGAAAAGTGTTCAAAAAGTTTCAAGTCAGGTTTACCACGCACCATCCACCGTAGGTAACTCCACATTTCATCCTTATGCGGCATGTTAGGCACTTCAATATTTTCTATCAGGTCTTCCACAAGCTCAGCAGGCTTACTGAAGTTTCTGGCGTATTCAATAAGATTTCTTTCAGCTTTGTTTTTAACGAAATTGTTGACGCGCACCAGAACTTCAGGGATAACCTCCCTGTAGGGTCCCAGAGTATGGTAAAACCCGCACTTCATGATTTCCTCCTCAAACAGGTGGGGCTTACGAATTTCAAAGAGGCGGTTGCCAAATTTCTCGTGAAGATAAACTAGCAAACGCCTTGCATTTTCAGAGAAGCCAACAACTTCCTCCTCAAGTATCGACGCAGCCAACAAGAAATAATGTGCGGCTGTCTTTCTTTCTTCGTAGTCCTCCGAATAGGGGTTGACAAGTAATTTTGGGCTCATTCGTCGATCCCATTGAACATCAACAACATTGGAGTTTGTTTCCATAAAGCGTTCAAGTGCGGAGAGCACTTCGTCCATTTCCATACGAAACAAGCCCGCTAAATATTTACAGCAAATGATTTAATAACACTATTCATGTCAAATCAAAAATGCTGCTTCGCTTAAACATGGCACCTTAAAACGCCTTTCTAAAAAGACCAAACATACGCGTAGAGAGCGGGCATTTTCAAGTGCTTCGGGCACACTTAGCTCTAAGCTAATATATCTTCTTTTCATTTTTATCTCTTCAAAACCCGTATCGAGGAAATTATTTGTCGCCGCATCCAAGCTATAACGAAGCAGATTTACCGCAGCAAATTCGAGTTTCAATAGGCTCAGCAATAATTCTAGGGCTATCGAAAGGCAAACTTGATGCTGAACCCACAACTGCTTATCTAATGACGTACGTAACTGGCAAATGCACTGCAAACTGCGCTTTTTGCCCTCAAGCGCGGGAAAGCCGAAGCAAAGATGAAATGCTCTCACGAGTCTCTTGGCCAATTTTTTTAACAAACGATGTTCTCAAAGCGATTAAAATTGCCTGTGCCCAGCGAAGAATAAAGCGTGTCTGCATTCAAGCCCTAAACTATCCTAATGTAACTGCGCAGTTGGTTTCGCTGGTCAAAGCAGTTAAGCAGCATGCGGCTATTCCCATTTCCGTTTCATGTCAACCTTTAAGTCGCGAGGACTTGCTGCGGCTCGCTGAGGCTGGCGTAAACAGAATTGGCATAGCCTTGGATGCAGCAACCGAGAAACTGTTCGATGAGACTAAAGGAGCCGGCGTGTCTGGTCCTTACACATGGGAAAGCCAGTTTAGAAAACTGAATGAGGCGCTTGAGGTATTTGGCAGAGGAAACGTAAGTACCCATTTGATTGTTGGGTTAGGCGAAACGGAAAACGACATTATCAGCTTAATCCAAAGATGCGTTGAAATAGGCGTTTTGCCTGCTCTATTCGCGTTCACTCCAGTACGCGGGACACGCCTAGAAAAGCATCCTCAACCCTCAATTGAGTCATATAGGCGAGTGCAGCTTGCTAGATATTTAATTGTCACCGGGAAAGCGCGCTCTGAAGATATGTATTTTGACGGTGCAGGGTGCCTAACGGATTATGGTGTCGAACGAGATATCCTTACCCGTATTATAGAAACAGGCGAGCCCTTTCTTACGTCTGGCTGCCCAGGCTGTAACCGCCCGTTTTATAATGAAAAGCCCAGCGGCCCAATCTATAATTACCCTACGGTCTTATCTCCCAGCGAGATTGAAAAAATAAAGCGACAGTTACGCTTGAAACCCTGAGTCAAAGGCGCCGCTGCAGGCTATTTAGCGTTTGCTTCTTGCTGCTTCTTTTCTAATTGCTGTAACTTTGGCTTCTGCCGAGTGACCTGCTCAACCAAAAGCCAAAATTCAGACATCAGATAGCCTTTCTGCAACTCCTTCAATAGTTTCTTTACTTGATAAAACGTCATCTGAGCTTCGCCTTTATCCCAGCTTTCCTGCGAACCCTTTATACGCCTAAATAACTCATCCATCTGACGCGGCGAAGCCCTTATCCCCGCCTTTTCCATGATCTGCTGAATCAACGTTTGCGCTGTGTTTCTACCAATAAAAAGTGTGGCTTCGCGCCCAACAATTTCCGGGGGGAACGGTTCAAAAAGCAAAGGTTGCGTCTGTAACTCCTCAAGCTGCTGGTCTACTTCGTGGGCAAATATGCCGTCGCCTATTATGGGCTTATGGAACTGGATCGGCAACGCAAAGGCTTTTTCAGCTAACTGCGAAATCCTATAAATCTTTCCCAAATCTACGCCAGTGTCAATGTTATAGAGCAATTCTAAAGCTGTGACAACCTCTTCAAAGGGCGCTATTCCAGCGCGCTCGCCAAGACCTGCAACACAAGTGTGGAGGCATGTCACGCCTTCCTCTACCGCCGCCAACGTGTTCGCTGTTGCCAACCCGAAGTCGTTGTGGCAGTGAACTGAAAGCTCAGCCTTATTTTTCACATCATCCGGCAATCCTTCTCTGATATGAGATATAAGATAATGCATTGAAAGCGGCCTTAGAAAGCCAAGACTGTCTGCTACAACCAATCTGTGCGCGCCAGCGTTAGCTGCAGCTTCAAAAATTTGCAAAATATCCTCCAGCGGCGTTCTGGAGCCATCCATAAGAACAAAATTTACGCGCGCACCATGCTTTATGGTATATTCGATACTCTCCACGGCCTTTTGCAGCGCCTGCTCTTCGGTCATTTTTAGCCTATACTTAAGATTAAGTCCATTAAAAGGCATCTCAATGGTTACTTCTTTTATGCCGCACTCCAAGCACGCGTCTATGCTATCTTTTGTGGCATGTGCTGATGCAGTAAGTGTTACGTTCTTAAAACTTTCATTAACCAACCGTTTAACATTACTCTTTTCGCTTTCAGAAAGAGCGGGAAAACCAACGTTAATCACGGCTATACCTGCTTCGTCCATCAACTTGGCAAGCTTAACTTGCTCCACATAGGTCAAAAATGCTGTAGGCACTTTTAGACTCTCGCGGAAAGTTTCATCCCAAATGAAAACTCGGTCAGGCAGCCGCGGAGGCAAATTTTTTCTCAAACGATTATAGTTTGCAATTAATCCTTCCGCTTCCAGTTTCTTGAATATTGTTTTTCTCATTGGAGACCTAACCTTAAATCACTATGATTGATGCATTTTTATTTGTCAATTACTTATATAAAAAATAACCTCCCCATGCAAAGTTGCATGAAGTTTAGTGAAAAGAAAGTCTTCTGGCTATTTTTACGAATAATTAGCAACATTTGCATTTAGCTGACCCTATGAAAAGGTGAAACTGCAAAAATCTTAAGTGCTGATGCAACAAATTTAATGATGCAGAAGGAAACACGTTCATGAGCAATTTAAAAAGCACCATTGAACGAATCAGAGCTCTGGAAAATGAGCGAAAAAACCTATTACTTGAAATCGAGGAGCTCAAAAAAATGGCTGATGCAAAAGCCAAAGCACTCGAAAGCGAGATAAATATGCTGAGAGACGAAGTGAAATCTTTACGTGCTCTGTTAAGCGGTGAAGACTTCAACGCTGATTTGGCATCAAAAAAGAAAAAATAATTTTTTTCTTTTACACAAAGCCTATTGCGAAAAGCTTTGCCGTCTTATTTGAGCAAAGCAGTTTATAGGCCAATTTAGTGACCAAAATAATTTGATGACACGAATCTATTCATAAAAAACGGTGTAGAAAAATTACGAGATTATTAATTTTAATCAAAAGCTCTTAAAAATCCTCAGAATAAAAAGCAGTGTTAATAGTTTTAGCTGATGTGAGTTTTGATCCAGCAGGTACTTTTTAAGGGAATAAAATGGAATACATGTGATCAAGCAACTGTGACTAGCTGTGTGTAGCTACACACATTTAAATACTATTGCATCAAAACCAGTATAAATAGGGATTTAACCCAATAATTTGTTTAAAAGGAGATGAAATATTGTCTCAAATCGCAAAATACTCTGCAGCGCTCGTAATGTTTCTCTTGACTTTAACAATAATATCATCTCTCCTGATGTTAACCTCCGCGCAAGAAAACCAAGAAGAGATAATTATTCCAAGACCCCCTCCCTTTCCTCCAAGCCCATCAGCCGATCAAGCAACAGTAATAGTTTCAGCTACAGAAGGTGGAACCACAAATCCTTTGCCTGGAACACATTATTACTGGAATAATACCGTAATCCGATTGACCGCTATCCCCAACGAAGGTTATAGATTTCTATACTGGGCGATCTCTGGTGCTTATACACCGGGACATAGCGTACCTCCATTAATTATACCAGGACCAGTTGAGGTTGATGGCGAAATTGTGATTCCACCAGTAAGACCTCCAACACCGTCAACTTACGACAGCCTCATTGTTACACAAAACCCATTGAATGTTATATGTGGATATGGCTACACGTTTGAGTATCAGGCAGTGTTCTATCCGACCACTCCAACAGGCACCGAGAGAGCTGATGCAATTGTAGTTGTCAAAGAGGCTATAGGCGGATCCACTAATCCAGGCCCTGGCACATACACTTTTGCTAACGGTTCATCCATAACATTGACAGCCACACCTAACGAAGGCCAAAAATTCCTATATTGGATTGCGACGGGCAGCGGTATCTCTGGCCATGGAGAAAGTACAGTTCTTTTGCAAAATCCGCTGACTGTAACCTGTGGAATTGGCTATGTCTACGAGTACTTGCCAGTGTTTGCGCCAGTTGAAAGTTTGCCTTCCACGGGTATTCCAATTGAATATTTCTATGCAACAGTAGTCGTGTTGGCTATTGTGATAGTACTCGCTGTTGCTTTTGCGTTAATGTACATACGCAAGAAATAAAAACTCCCTTTTCTTTTTTGGTTTTAAGTTAGGTTGCCTTTCTATAAAAAGTGTTATTTAGCAGTTGGCAGCTCTTTTCTCTCTGGTGCATAGTTTGGAGTTTAAAGGAAGAGACATAGTGTCTATAGAAGATTTCTCGCGTGAAGAAATCAACTATATTCTTACCGTTAGCAAGTCTATGGAGCCTCTTGCATCTAAGGGCTCGGACATGCTTAAAGGGAAGATTCTTGCTACTCTATTTTTTGAACCGAGTACGCGTACGCGTTTGAGTTTTGAAGCCGCCATGCTTAAGCTTGGAGGTGCAACCATAGGCTTTGCTGAAGCTGATGTCGCTTCAGTTAAGAAAGGCGAGACTCTCGCGGATACTGTACGCGCTGTTGAGAATTACGCAGATGTTATCGCGCTTAGGCATCCGCTTGATGGCGCTGCGAAATTGGCTGCTGAGGTCTCGAAGGTTCCTATATTAAATGCGGGCAGTGGCTCGGAGGAGCATCCAACTCAAGCGCTTATGGATTTATATACTATACAGAAGGAGAAGGGAAAAATTGACGGGTTAAAAATCGCATTAGTAGGCGACCTCAGATACGGGCGCACGGTCCATTCGCTTGCGTATGCCCTTTCTCTCTACGATATTAAGCTGTATCTGATTTCACCTGAATCTTTAAAGATGCGCAAGGAAGTTATTCATGCTGTAGAAAAGAAGATTTCTGTGGTTGAAGGCACAGATTTAGAGGAGGTAATCCCCCAAATAGATGTTTTATATGTAACCAGAATTCAGAAGGAACGCTTCCCAGATGCCGCTGAATACGCCAAAGTTAAAGGTACTTACAAAATAGATTTGAAACTTTTAAAAAATGCAAAGAAGGACTTGATAATTCTTCATCCGCTTCCACGGGTAGACGAGATTGCCGCTGAAGTTGATGCTACGCCGCAAGCGCGTTACTTCCAGCAAGTCTGGAACGGTCTTGTTGTTAGAATGGCTCTTTTAGCGCTGGTGTTAGGCGCCGTCAAGTAGGCTTAAAGCTTCAAGTGGAGGCAAATCTGTCAAAAGTTGTGAGCGTGCTCATGGAACTACATGAGGGACACTTGTGCAGCACGCCTATCCAGCTTTTTCTGCAGTTATCGCAGTATGTGCTTATGCGGTTGTAAGTGAAGAATTCTAAGCCTTGATTCTTAATTAGATGTTCAGTTAACTGCATGAGCTCTTCAGGTTTGCATTCGTTATTTGCCATTTCTATAACATGCAGTGTTCCTCCGGCATCAAAGCCTTTAAGCTTCTGCTCAACTTCCAAAGCTGCCATGGGAATATAGGGGAAATTGCCGACAGACAAATTTAGCCGCTTAGTGGTTGAGTAGAAAGGTTTCTCGCGGGTTCCTGAGAATTTCACCTTGGCAACACCGTACTTTTCGATGTCCAATTGCGCAAGCCTTTCAGAGGCTTCGGGACTACTAAGCATTATGGGGAACAAGCGTTTTCCATACTTTTTGCTAAATTTTTGCTTGAAAACCAAAACATTCTTGATGACTTCATCTGAAAACCTGCCAGCTTCTTCATCACTTAAATCTTTCTCGCAGAAAATTTTCACCGATTCCCGTAGTCCAGCAAAATTTATCAGGCGCGAACAATTCTCAAGCCTGAAATAAGTATCTCCGTTGGAACTCTGCATCATAAAGGGCAACGCGTTTTTCCCATGCTGCTTAAGCGCCGCATGTTTGACTCTTAATGCACGTGCAGCTAATTCGCATCTTTCCTTCAAGATTTCAAAAAACTTGTTCTTATCTTTCCCACTTTCATAGGCAATCCGCGGCAAATTAATAGTTACAGCGCCGAGGCAGCCTGTTCGCAGAGTATCTGTTTCCCAGTCGCCAGTTAAGTCTGCTTTGAGATTAATCCCTGAAGCAGAAAAAACAGCGTATTTCACTTCTTTTTGCAGCATGCTTGCAAAGTAAAGTAGCCCTCTTGCTGCGGCTAACTTGTGCGCTTTTAAAAGAACCAGCTTTGCTTGCTCGTCCACCAATGCCTCACTGTTTATTTTAATGATAATTTTGGGGTTAAGCAAAGGTTTAGGCAAGCTTTCTTCTTCGAGAATTTCAATGGCAAGCAATGCCAGCAAGCGACTTTCTTCGCCGAAATCGCCGTACTTGCCACATATTTTTCCTTCGGGGCCAATGGCGGTTTTGTCTGCAATAAATTTTGGAATTGCCGGTGTTAAACCAAGCGCGGTTTCCGCGTGATGGTGAACGTTTAGTAGAAATATTCGGAGTTTTTCTTTTACTTGCTTAGGGTCTATCCCTCTTATGAATGGAGCGAGAAACACGTTAAAGTAATCGCAAGTCTGTGCCGCGTTTACTTCCTTGCTAGTTTGCACAAGAACATTAAAGGCAACAGATAATGCAGTCTCAAAATTTTGAGGTGCGCCATGCGAGATTTGAAAGGGGCTAGTCGTTCTGAAGCCATTTTGAAAGAAAAATCGCAAGTCATGCATTACTTCGTTTGGCTTCAAAATCCATGTGCCTAAGTCGTTTATGTGAATTGCACCCGCCACATGAGCATCTGCGATGTCTCGGGGGAAGACGTTCAAAAGCGTATATTCCCTGAACACAGCATCTCCTGCCCTCGAGAGCATAGCGGATGAACCGCCACCAGCTTCTTTTATGTCCAGTAAGGCGCTTACTTCATAAACAGGCATGCCTAGCCTCGTGAGTTTATGGCGATAATTCTCAAAGCCCTTCTCGATTAAAATGGCATTTACAACTTCTCTGACCAAAGGTGCAGTCAAATACTTAATTTTCGACTTGAAAAGCCGCTTTTCCGCCTCTTTGGCTGCTTTCTGCGCAATTTCAGGAGGAACCTTTGCTTCCCGTATAAGCGAATTAGCAATTTTGTTAGCGTCAAATTCTTCCAGCGTGAAATGCGAAGTACGAACCAACATCCCGCGGGGCTTGACGGCCTTCTTTTCCACTTTATCAGTTACGTCAAGAACCATTTTGCCCAGTTCAGTTAAATAGTACTTTTTGGCTTCCACATCCGCCTCAACCAAGTCTGCCTTGAGCAAAAACTTCAAGTGGTACGCGAATTTTCCTGCATCTCTGCTAGGGTTCATTTTCAAAGCATTCATTAATTCCGTATAGGAGAGGGCGGTTTTATCGAAAAGCAAATTTAGAATCTGCAGTCTGAGAGGTGACGAAACGGCTTTTAGAACTTTAACTCCACGTGCACGATGCGGAAGACTCGACAATGCCCGTTTCCCTCAAGCACAGCATATCCTAATTATCAGAAGAGCAGTTTAAACTTTAGCTATAGCGCTTATGGCCAATATACGCCAACATCAGCTGCAAAGGCTAAGCTGACAACATCAAGCGTACAGAGCAACATTTATTTCTCCCTGAACACAATGTTTATATTTGCTGAAATCGCTTCAGCTATAATTCAGCTACAATTAGCTAGCCCCGCAATTTCACATGGCGGCGGCTCAACCCCAACCAGAACGGCGCTTTGCCTTATAGGGATGACGGAGTTGGCCTCCAATTGCGGGGACATGTATGTGGACCTGACGCTGTTAGGTCTGAAATGGGCTTTGACGTTAATGTGGGTATTCTCCCTCCAAATCCAACTTGGCTATTGCGGAAGTACCCTCCAGAAATAAACGTCGTGCATGATCAGCAGGAGGCGCACAGTGTGCGTAACTCCGGTTGATCCTGCCGGACCCCACTGCTATCGGGATAGGACTAAGACATGCTAGTCGTGCGTCCTTCGGCCATGAGAAGGACGCGGCGCACAGCTCAGTAGCACGTGGCTAACCTGCCCTTGGGACGGGAATAACCCCGGGAAACTGGGGCTAATTCCCGATAGGTGAAGAACTCTGGAATGAGTCTTCGCTGAAAGGGCGTTTACGTCATGCTCGTAGGCGCTGCCCAAGGATGGGGCCGCGGCCGATCAGGTTGTTGGTGAGGTAACGGCTCACCAAGCCTATAACCGGTGCGGGCCGTGAGAGCGGGAGCCCGGAGATGGGCACTGAGACAAGGGCCCAGGCCCTACGGGGCGCAGCAGTCGCGAAAACTTTGCAATACACGAAAGTGTGACAGGGCTATCCCGAGTGCCGTCCGCTGAGGATGGCTTTTACCCAGTCTAGCAAGCTGGGGGAATAAGGAGAGGGCAAGTCTGGTGTCAGCCGCCGCGGTAATACCAGCTCTCCGAGTGGTGGGGACGTTTATTGGGCCTAAAGCATCCGTAGCTGGCCGTTCAAGTCCCCTGTTAAACCCAGCGATTTAATCGCTGGTCTGCGGGGGATACTGTTCGGCTAGGGGGCGGGAGAGGCAGACGGTATTTCCGGGGTAGGGGTGAAATCCTATAATCCCGGGAAGACCACCAGTGGCGAAGGCTGTCTGCTAGAACGCGCCCGACGGTGAGGGATGAAAGCTGGGGGAGCGAACCGGATTAGATACCCGGGTAGTCCCAGCTGTAAACTATGCAGGCTAGGTGTTTGGGCGGCCACGGGCCGCTCTAGTGCCGCAGGGAAGCTGTTAAGCCTGCCGCCTGGGGAGTACGGCCGCAAGGCTGAAACTTAAAGGAATTGGCGGGGGAGCACCACAAGGGGTGAAGCTTGCGGTTTAATTGGAGTCAACGCCGGAAATCTCACCGGGAGCGACAGCAGAATGAAGGCCAGATTGAAGGTCTTGCTGGACGAGCTGAGAGGAGGTGCATGGCCGTCGCCAGTTCGTGCCGTGAGGTGTCCTGTTAAGTCAGGCAACGATCGAGACCCGCGTCCTCTGTTGCTACTGGCCTTGCGCTAGGCACACTGAGGAGACCGCCGCTGATAAAGCGGAGGAAGGAGCGGGCCACGGCAGGTCAGTATGCCCCGAATCTCCCGGGCCACACGCGAGCTGCAATGGCAGGTACAATGGGTTCCGACCTCGAAAGGGGGAGGCAATCCCGAAAGCCTGCCGTAGTTGGGATCGAGGGTTGCAACCCACCCTCGTGAACATGGAATCCCTAGTAATCGCGTGTCACTAGCGCGCGGTGAATACGTCCCTGCTCCTTGCACACACCGCCCGTCGTTCCACCCGAGCGACTCTTGGGTGAGGCGCGGTCTCTGTTGGCTGCGTCGAATCCGAGTTTCGTGAGGGGGGAAAAGTCGTAACAAGGTGGCCGTAGGGGAACCTGCGGCCGGATCACCTCCTAAGAAAAGAAATAGCCAAGTTGGAGGAGCAAGGAGAAAAGGCGTTAACGTCAAAGCCCATTAAGTACAATTATGCTTAAAGATGTTACTTTTTTGGTGAAGTGTGAAGGCTTTTTATGGATTTCTGGTTGTAGCTATTTATAGAGGGTGTAGACAAAAACATACAACAGCAAGTAGTTTACAAGTGAAAAAAGAAAGGTATATTTAAACGAAAAACATGGATTAGCTCTAAATTAACTGTCAATTTGAGGCAAAAAGGTAATGTCGACATCTGAAGATTTCAATCAGCTGATGAAAGAAAGCAGAGATGAATTAGTTAATTTGAGGGCTCAATTGCAAAGTTTAATGGTAAAATTTGGCTTGCGCTCCCTAAAAACATATCAGGCAGCAAGAATTGAACCCCTCCGACCAGCAGAAGTCCTCTCGCTAATAAAATATGAATTAGACAATGTGATACAAGATCTTCAAGAACCAAAAAACCTAGAAGCAATAATCACACAAACCAAGCAAGAATGGGAAAAACTACAAGAAGCAAAACAGAAGAAAAACCAGTAGCTCCTCTTCCTAACCAGGCAAATCAATAGGCTTAAAAAATTTCTTTCCGCCACCTTTGCTCCCAACTCGCCCAACCCGTCTTCACAAGGCTTTCTCGTAAACGGGGCTTCTCAGCAACCCACCTCAGCATAGCCCAAAAACGTTTCTTGCTGCTCACCACTTCCTCAGGTACGCCGACCTCAATGCACCAGCGCACATAGCCCCTTTCAACCATTTGGCGAAGCTCACCTGTAAACTCCGCTTTTTCCACTTTAAACCCCAATTCTTGCAAATGCAACCGTACTCTTGATAGGACATAAGCCGTGGAAACTTTGAAGTGCGTTTCCTCATCGGGACGCATAACCGCAATTATTTCATCAGCAATTTTCACCGCATCCTGCAAATACCGCTTATTCTTGAAATTCGGTGGCTGAAAAGAAGTTGTAGGAATTCGGCGCTCCATGTACCTTCGATCGGGTGGCTTAAGCGCCCCAATTACTACGCCTAGAAGAAGATCACTCCAGCCTGCCGCGTCTATCACGATTTCTTTAGGAAGTAAGAAGTGATCCAGCGTCAAGGCGGTTCACCCTTTCTCCGGCAAGTGAATAATAAGCGTAACCAATGTATAAATAAATTCCAAGTCAAATCAGCCATTTTCTACCAGCTTTTAGCTTATAAAATTAGTTTGATTAAGTGAATCTTATGCCAACGCTGGCAATTTTAAAGAAAAAGCTTAAAAACAAAGTCAATCTAAATGTTTACATCTAATTATTAGCCTTTGAGGAATGAAACTTGAAAGGGCAAACCATCTGGATATTAGGCTTCTTCTCTTTTCTCGCTGGGCTCTTCGCAGTTCATGCAATAATCCTTTGGGCTGATTTGGGACTAAGCGGCGTGTTCCAGCCTTTCTTGAGCAGCGGCATAACCTTGGGAATCCCCGTGTGGGCTTATCTCTTAATCACCATCGTTGCCACATTAGCTTTCCTTGGAGCAACTACACATAAGCTAATAGAAGAGTTATCAACTAAGGCGTTGCTTGCGCAGATGGATGCAAGAATGAATAATCTAGAGAGCGGCCAGAAAATACAGCAACAAATTTTGGAAAGCTTGCAAGCGCGAGTTTTCCTAGTTGACGAAAGCTTAAACAGCATGCGAAAAGACGTTTCAAAAGCATTTGGCAAACAAGAAGAGCTGCTCAAGCAGGCGCAGGAGGATTTAGCTAAAAAATTTGACGTTGAATTAACGGCTGTAAAGGCAAGTGTTGCACGGCAGTTCGCTGAGCAAAGCGAGGAGATGAAAAAGAACAATGCAAGCTTGGCTAATACCTTTGCTAAAAACTTGGCTGATGCAAAGAGCGAATTAGCTGGGCAGCTTGCAAGATTAGAAAGCGTCATGGATAAGCATGAGGAGCGAAATAGGAAAACCGAAAAAGCCATCCTAAGGCAAGAAGACGAGATCGCAGATATAAAATTGAAGATAGAGCGATTGGAATTAGCTTTTGTAGGCCCTAAACCGCAGTTGTCCAGTCAAAGCAGTATAGAGGAGGTAAGAGGTATAGGTGAAAGTACTGGAAAAGACTTGCGGGCAATAGGGATAACAACCGTTAGCGATTTAGTTACGGCGGATCCAGCCTTAATCGCGGCGAAAACAGGTATATCTGAGAAAACTGTGGAGAAGCTGCAGGGAAGAGCACAGCTTGCAATGATTCCTGGAATAAAGGAGAAAGATCTGCTTTTGCTGGAGGAAGCAGGTGTAACAAACAGGAAAGAGTTGGCGACGCAAGACTCCTTTGACCTGGGTAAGAAAATAAGCTTGATTGTGAAGGCATATGTTGCTGAAGGTAAGATGACTGAAGAGGATAAGCCAACAGTTGAAGCGATAGATTCCTGGATAAGGTTCGCGAAAACCTGAGTTTGCGCTTAAGCTATATTGGAGCGTAATTTCCCTTTCTTTTTCATTGTTAAAAATGCTGGTTGCTTAGAGATGGGAAAAGTTTAAGCTTTCTATGAGCATATACGGTTACTGCTAGGCGGCGTTCCTGTGCAAATATGCGGGAAAGGCGATGATGATTTTGTCTTTGGTGTTTCACTTACTTTAGGGGATAGCCTTTACAGTGCAGTTCTAAGCATAGCGTCATGCTGTGCTAATGTGTATGCGGTGGAAGCGTAAGTGGTGAACGAGCGAAAAATATTGCTAAACATGCTTAGGGAAATTTGGCAGAAAGGCGACTCGCCGCTGCACCGAATATACTCTTCTTGGGAAGAGCTGGAGCGGCATGTCGAGGTTAAAGCGGCGAGAGAGAAGCGGCGCGAAAAGTTTGCGGTGCGTCGGTGCCCTAACTGCGGCGCAGCACAGAAAGTGGCGAAGCCATTGGATGAGCTTTTCCCATATCAGATCTGCGAGGCATGTGAACAAGCGTTTTATGTTACCAGGGACTTGACGGTGCGGCGCTTGACTGAGGATGAAAAGGAAGCTATGCCAGCAGCGTGGGTTCACGTGGTTGAGGATTTGAAGCGGAAGAAACTGGCGATAGTTTTCAAGTTAGAATAGATGCTGAATAAAGGTTGTTTCTTTTGCGCGTGTTTTTGTCTGCTCCTTTTTTAAATAGCTTCAACTGGAACTTTAACAAATTCTGGATTAACTGTTCGAAGAAAGGTGCTTCTCTTCAGGGCGAAAAATTGAACTATTCTGTTGGTAGCCCGGGAGAGATTCGAACTCTCGTCTAGGGCTCCAGAGGCCCCTATGCTTGACCGCTACACCACCGGGCTTTTACGTCAACAAAACATAGAATTCTAAATAATAACCTTAACGTTCCGCATCTGCTGCTTTCGGATATTTCCTAATCATCCTTCTTGTGAAGGGGTTATGGCTCGCGTGGTTATTAAAGGGTTTTTATAGAATTTCGAAACAATTAGTATTGTCTTTTCATAACATTAATATATTAATGTAAATGAAAAACTTGCTAAAAATCACAACAAACTAGGCGAGAGACGCTTGACTAAGGTATCAACAGGCTTCGTTGAGCTAGATAAGGTTCTGCACGGCGGAATCTCGAAACCTAGCTGCATATGTATAAGCGGCGAGACTACACAATATATAACACCTTTAGTCTTTCAAATGACTTATACCTTTTTGCAAGACGGTTTAAGAGGACTCTACGTCTGCCTAGATCGATCCGCAGAGGAAACCGTAGCCTACTTTAAAGAGTCTGGTTTCGACATAGATCGCTTCACAGAAGATTACAGCTTATTTTTCCTTGATTTTTTCTCTCAAAGCCAAGCGGCGTTAATTGAATCAGCCCAGTTAGGGGCGCTCTTGTATAACCCTGATGAATCATTTGCAGCAATCGGGCAATTCATGGACTGGATAAAAAATGGTTTTATCATTATCGACACGCTTTCTACGTTTACATTAAACTTAGAAACTAAGAAGGCTTATGAATTTGTTAGAGCATTAAAACTTTTGGCTAGAACATTCAATCTAATAATTATTGGAATTACATATACGGCGCCTTTAGAGACGAAAACTGCAGAATTACTTCGTTCAGTTTCAGATGGCAATTTAGCATTTGAGGATAATTTACTTTATGTGAGCTCTTTTCTTGGAGTAGCAAGCGGTAGTGAACGATTGATTGTAACGAAGGATGAACGGGGTCGCTTAGTTTTAAAGCAGTTGCTTCCCTCAGGTTTAAATGAGGAGATAACAAGCAAGCTTGAAGCTGCCTTGGGTAAGGCGCAGATGTTAACGGTAAAACCTACTTTAACGTTAACAACATCGCCGACGATTGACTTGCCAATAGAAAAAGTTATGGGCGCGATAGAAAAGCTAAGTGCGCCTAATGGGATTCTTGCGGCAAAACCCTATTGCACCAGCATTGCTTGTCCGCACTGCGGGTCTCAAGAAATATATCTTTTTTTGAGGTGCCCTGACTGCGGAAGTAGCTTGCTTGAGAAAGGCGAAACACTAGAGCACTTCAACTGTGGTCACGTAGCCTTTAGACCCAACTTTGAAGATGAAGGCAAACTTGTTTGTCCAAAATGCCATAAAGAATTGCGACAAATAGGCGTCGACTACAAGCAAGTAGGCGCATGGTATAAATGCTCTGCTGGGCACATATCACCTAATGTTCAATTTCAGTTCGTTTGTTCAAACTGCAGTCATGAGTTTGATGTAGACGACGCGAAACTTGAGACACAGAAAAGATATGAACTCACCGAAAAGGGAAAGCAGGTTATAACCGTCACTAATCAACAGCAGAAATTCTTCACCAGCGAGATTGCCTCTTCAGAAGCCAATCAACATAAGCTTTCAGCCTAACAACAGCATAAAATGGGCGATAAAACAGCACAACCAGAGGCGCCAAATAAGCCTTTTTTAAATCCTCCTTTCGTGGAGATAAAAGCCCAGCAGTTATAATCGTCAGGAACTCTATTCCCACGTAGAGAATTATGCTTAAAAGCAAAGTGTACAAGAAAGTTGAATGCGTAAAGACGCCAATAAAGAAAAGCCACGAGAAACGTACGAACACTAGGATTATGTCTGTAAAAACCATATCGTAGATTGCAGCGACAAACCTAAAGTCAAATTTTTTCTTTAGAAATATATCGCGGTGCTTCCTTAAAGTTTCAGCTTGCCCTCTTGTCCAACGGATTCTTTGTCTGACCCAATCTCGCCATGTTTCAGGGCAAAATGTCCAAGCAATAGCACTTTCAGCAAACACTAGACGTTTGCCGAGCTTGCGCATTTTAATAGTTACATCAAAATCCTCTGTTATGGTATCCTTATCGTATTGGCCTAGATGCACCACGTTACTTTTCCAGAAAGCCCCAAATGCACCTGAAATTATCAGTAACGTTCCCATTACAGAATTAAAGCGGCGCCCTAACTCTAATGACAACAGGTACTCGTATGCTTGAAGTTTAACAAGCAAATTTTTTCGACCATGCTCACCTGCCAGTATCCGCACATTACCGGAAACCGCACTTACTCTGGAATCAGCCAAATACTTAACAGCTTCTCGAATAGCATTCCGCTCTAGAAGAGTGTCAGCATCTACTGTAACGATCACTTCGCCTGAAGCGAAGAGGATGCCATAGTTTAGCGCGCCAGCTTTTGAGCCACTGGCCGTTTTTCTGCGTAAGAGCTTTATTAGTCCTTTCTGGGCGTAGGGATAAGCTGTTTGATAGGTTCTATCGGTTGATCCATCATCAACAACAATTATCTCCTTGTGGGGATAATCAGTTTCAAGAGCAGAGTTTATGGCTCTGCCAATAACCTTTTCCTCATTATGAGCCGGAATTATTATCGAAACCTTCGGCGCAAAATATTCAGACATATACTTCTTCTGTTTCATTTTATTGAACAAAGCATGGAACATCAATAGACAACATTTCCCAATCGACCGAGTAAAATCGAATAGAATTAATGGCCAGAAAATTAGAAGAAAATCAATTAACGTTAACCCGCTAAGCCAGTTTATAAAGTTTCTCCACATGGACTCAAGTGCAAATGCTGAAAGGCGCAGTATCGCGAAAATCAATTTTCCTCAGAGCGATTCTTGGCTGTTTAATATTTAAAACCTTTCTTAATAGAAAATAAGTATCAATAGCTTCGAAGCAAAGCTTGATATTGAAAAAGGTACAAACCTAAAGATCAGTATTTTGCTACTTCTATTCTAGATGCAAACGCTTTCTCGGTGAAAACATCAAGTGTGAACTTGAAGTAGCATCGATCATTAGGAAATGCCAGATTTTGGTCATATCCAAATTATTAAGAACAACAAAAATTTGAAAAAATGAATGAAACATAATTTCTTCTGTGTTACATTATACCCTTGGACAACCCGTATGTGGATGGCGGGTCCGCTGGGATTTGAACCCAGGACTTTCAGCTATCTTCACACTCAGTGAGCGTTAGAAGGCTGACGCGCTATCCGTGCTGCGCCACGGACCCCGTCTAACGGCGCCTTCAATAGTAAGCGCATAAAGATATAATTTTTTATCTATTGCTTGCAGGGTTTCCATTGAAGAATATTTATGAGCTTAGGTTACCCAGTCTGGTGCTGCTTTCTTTTTGAAGACTAGCACTTGGATGTAGCCGACGGCGATTATTGCCAACCATACGATGGAGTAGAAGAAGTAGTAGACGAAGAGTTCATGAAGTCTTATTTTAAACGAAAGCTTTCGGGCGAAAATGTAAAATGTTATGGCGGTTACCGCGAAGCTAGTCAGAGAAATCAGCAGCGCCTTAAGCAAGTCTGCAGTGGCAAGTGATGCGAGAAACACTGGCAGTGCAATATTAAACTTGACTGATAAGAGGAAGGAGAACATTAGAAGCGACTCGCGTAGCCAGCTGCTGGGCACCATCACGGTTAAAAAGAACATGGCAAGCGACGGGTAGAGGAAAAACAAACCGGGAAGAAATATCTGCGGTTTCTTCATGCACTCTTTGAATAGTTCCTTGTAGCAGCCCTTTAACCAGAGGGCTTGACCTATCGCCCATCTTCGCCGCTGCTTGAACCATTTACGCCAACTCGAGTGCACCACATTCTGCACTTCAACTTCCTTAGTGTAAGCAAAGGCGTAGCCTTTGAGGAAAGCTCTTGTGGCGATATCCAAGTCCTCCGCCACAACATTGCTAAAGCCGCCTACCGCGTCAAACGTTTCTCTTCTGATGGCAAACGCGGCGCCATTGGTGGCGGGGCATTTGTGCAGAGCCTCTGAGGCTATCCAAGCACTAATGTTGAAGGTGAAGTATTCATAATATGTCATTTTTGACAGGAAGGAGTTTCGAATCACCCGCTTCTTTATGTCGAGAATGTCCGTGTGTCTCATTTCGTCAATTATCTTCTTTAGAAAACTTGGGTCATCTGGCAATTCTACGTCTGCGTCTAAGAATAATAGCACTTTGCCTGAGGATAGTTTCACGGAATTGTTAAGCGCGTTTGCCTTTCCGATTCTTTTCTTGTTAATTATGAATTTCACGTCAGTAAAGCTTTGAATTTTTTCTAAAAATTGCGTTTCAGGCTCGTCGATGGACACAAAAATTTCCTTACTAACATCCTGCGAAACCAGTTTCTCCAGTATGTTCGGCAATTGCTGTGACTCTTTATAGACGGGGATGAAAACACTGATATCCGTCACAATCTGGCCTCTCGCCGTCTCTCCAATTTCCCTCATTGTTTGTTTCATCCATATTTATTATTTTCCCAAAAAAGCCCGCTTTGCCCAGAAAATTCAAATAATCCCCGTGATCAGCGCAACCCCGAAGGCTGTGAGAACAGTGCCTAAGATAAGTTTAGGCGAGATATACTCCAGTTTTCTTAGATAGAGATAAGCGAATACTGCCACAAACAGCGGTTCCGTAACAAGTAGCGAAGTCACAGTGGACACTTGCTCGTAGCTAAGTGCATAAAAAATCAGTATCCAAGAAATCGCTTGCCCAACTCCGGCCTTCCAAAAGAGCTTAAAATCTCTTTTAATAGACAATTCTTTCCGTGTTGGCGCATGGGTTGCCAGCGCTAAGGAATAAATGAAAAGCGAAGATGCGTATGCTATTGCTACCCCAAATGCTGGCGCATTGTAAAGATTCAAAGCATATTTTCTGATTATACTGGACCCTGCAAGTGCCACGCCGCCAGCTAATGGAAGCAGCAAATTTTTCTTTGAAAAAACTTTGTTTACACCATTTTTAGGCGATGTTGCGGCTACAAGTATGCTACCGAATATAACTATTATGATACCTACCCAATTTTTTGGAGAAAGTTGCTCGCTTAGCAAAAGCACGCCTAGAAGAGAGCTGTAAAGCGGATAAATCGAAAATAGAGAGGCGTTGACTGGCGCCCCTATTCTTTTTAATCCGCTATAATAAAGTAGCCGTACAAGTGCGGGAGATAACGCGCCACTTACGGCAAAAAATAAGCAACTGCTTACGCTAATTGTGTCTCCATCGGCTAAAAGAAGCGCTGGGAGCCATAGAACAGCCATACCCGATAATGAAATAGTTAAGCTGATGTTAAAGGCGCTGGACACGGCGGAGTGTTTCCTGACTAATATAACTGATAGGGCAGAGGTTGCTGCTGCCAACAGCGCCAGAGAGGCCCCAAGCATGACTTCTTTGAAAATTGCGGATGTATTAAAAACTAATCTTTCTATTTTGCATGTTTATAATGATTATAATGAAGAAAAACGTAAAAAAGCATCGTACTGCGCAGTTGTTAATCACACGTTAAAGCTGGCATGGCATCTATAGGCGCTTATTTGCGCGTTTAATAGTGTGATGGCTGTATGAGCAAGGTTAAGGCGTTGGTTCTGCTTTCAGGCGGTTTAGACAGCACTCTAGCGGCTAAGCTGCTCCTTAACCAAGGCATTGATGTTGAAGCCATAAGTTTTGCAACACCCTTTTCCACGGGTAAAACGGGCGAATCAAGCGCTGAAAAAGCTGCGAAGCAGCTGGGTGTGCCGCTTAAGGTTGTAAACGTCGGCAGCGATTACTTGAAGATGTTGCGAAATCCAAAGTACGGCTATGGCAAAAACATGAATCCATGCATTGACTGCAAAATTTTCTTTTTGCGGAAAGCAAAGAAACACGCCAAGGAGATCGGTGCCTCCTTCATTGTTACAGGCGAGGTTCTCGGCGAAAGACCCATGTCGCAGCACTTTAATGCGCTAAAGCTAATCGAGGAAGAGGCTGGTTTAAGGGGCAAAATTTTGCGACCGCTGTCGGCAAAGCTGCTTCCTGAAACTGAGGCGGAAAAGCGCGGCTTAGTTGACAGAGCGAAGCTCTTAGCGATTCATGGCAGATCTAGGAAGCAGCAGATTCAACTTGCTAAGGAATTCGGCATCACAGAGTATCCGTCGCCAGCTGGCGGTTGTCTTCTTACATGCAAGGAGTACTCGGATAAGCTGCGGGATCTTTTCAAGCACAAGAAACGCTGCTCCCTGAATGACATTTTTCTTCTTAAGGTGGGGCGGCACTTTAGATTGGAAAAAAACAAGATAATTGTAGGAAGAAACGAAGAGGAAAACAGGCTTTTAGTTGCGCATAAGTCGCGAAGTGACTATTATTTTGAAGTTCCTAATGTCGGTAGCCCGATAACTATTCTTCAAGGCGCAAAAACCAAAAAAGCCATTCAAGCGGCTGCTGCACTTACAGCATTTTACTCAGATGCAAAATGCAGCGAAGTCATGGTTAAATTCGGTCGAGAGCGCCTAGAGAGGTCGATAATTGTAAAGGTTCCAGCACGCGCTGAAGTGGATAGCCTTCGTATTGGAAAAGATTAATGGTGAATGGCGGGTTTTACTGTAGGCGACCACTTAACAAGTGCTACGATGAGGCTCAGTTTTGAGAAAAATTTTTCCCAAACCCAAACGTGTGTGCGCGCCCGCGTGTGCCCTGTCAGTCACGGAGTCAGTCAGTCGCACAGTCAGTCACGCAAACTAAAAATTAGGGTTTATTCGTTGTAAAGGTTGAGGCTTTTTACTATTGCTGAGGCTTGCTTTCTAAGTGCTAAATATTCCTTTATCATGTTTTCTTGGTTTCCATAACGGTAAACTAATCTCGGAGAAGGCTTAACGCCCTGTGGACTAAGCGGTTTAGGGCTAACCTGTAATGTGCAGCAGCCCTTAATGGCTTGCATGCACACGTATTTCCATGCTTCTGGTTGTCGGCTCATTATGGCAATCCACGAGATAACCCTGAAGACCTTGCTCCATCTGCAGGGCTTATCAAAAACCAAGTGATAATGCTTCTCGCTTGACTTAAGAATTAAGAAGCCGCCGAGCCTGAAGCGCTTAACCGCTCTTTCAGCTATCTGTTTAGCTAAAGAAAAAGGGATATTATCCAAGTCAGCCATGACCGCGTTGCTGCAGCTGAAGCCGAGGATGACAGGCACGGGTTAGCTCTCCGCTTCTGGATGCTCATCCCATCTTTCGCCTAAATCTAAATAATCAAACTCGTTCTCAAGGAAATCCTTGGCTGAGGTTACAAGAAACCTTTCCCTCGGCGGATGTTGGCTTGCTCCAAGCATGGCTAAATACAATTCTCTGCCTGAGCCAGACAGTTCAATACGTCTGCTCTCGCCGTCCACAGTGCCGTAAATGGCTAAGCGCTTGCCGATAGGCTTAAGCCTGCGCCTTCGAGGCTTAGCCGCGCGTGCAAGCGAGATTTTAACCGCGGCTTTGGGCCTGGCTTCGCTTTTTATGCGCTTAACCATGCGCAGAAGCTCCTTGCGTCGCATGCCGAGACCTTGCTCGCTTAGTCTCCGCTGAATAAGATTCGCCGAAAAGCCTTGCCTCGCATATTCTCTTATGAGGCGCTCTCGCTTAGCCTTCTCATGCTCAGTCAGCCTTGACAAGTTTAACCCTCTCCGTAAACCCGTTTTGAATCAGCCATCATCTTCTTAGCAGTAAGCTCGGTTAATCCGCCCTTCAAGAGCAACGTTAAAATTTCCTCTTCACTTCTGCCGAAGCGCCTAGCCTCATGGATAGCCTTTAGCTTTTCAGCGCGGTAAACAACGCCTTTCTGATAGCATGGATTTAGCAGTGCTTCTTCAAATGAAGCCTTTTCTTGTTCAAGGATTCTAGCCGACTCTGGACAGGCTTGCCTAAATTTTTCCGCTTTTTTCCTGTTGGCTCATCTCTGCACCTCTTTTGTGAATAAGTGTTTAACCCAAGTGTTTCCGCAATGGCGACAGACAAAAGTCTTGGTTCTAAGCCTATAATATAGCAGCGTGCTTTCGCATATGGGACATCTTATAGTCGGTTTAACCTTAACTTCTTTTTTCATTTTTTCACACTCTATTATTAGTTCCAAAGTTTTATATAAATCAAGATATGACATAACTAAGATAAGTGTAACACATGTCAAAAAATAAATATTTCAGCCATATATCAAAAACCAATCCAGAGAGCAACAGTTTGCCGCCTTTGCAGAAGAAAATTCTTCTTCATCTCGCAGAAAATAACCCTCAAACCATAAATGAAGTGGCCAAAAAAATTGGGCATCAATATAAGGCGTCATGGGTAGCATTTGAAAGCTTGAAGAAAAAAGACTTAATCCAAGAAGTTGATTTAAAAGAATATCGAAATAGAAGTTATCCGCTGTTTTGGCTTACGGATGTGGGAATAATCCTAAGCTGCATAGAAGGCGCCTCCTTAGACAGTCTAATAGAAAAAGCCGAGAAAATTTATCCTAACAACAAAACCCTTCACATTATTTTAGATTTGGCTTCAACATTTAACAAAAACGTCTGGAGAACGGTGTATTATTCCGCTAAAGCAAAAGGAACGTTTGATTATGGAGACTTAGCAAACATTTTATTGATTCAAATGGCGGCGGAGAATACTCCTGAGAAATTATCAGAACTAAAGTGCAAGCTCAAGAAGTATAGTGAAACTTACGATACAATAAAAAGCTCTCTAGAAGCCATGTGCGAAATAATCAAAGATTTCTTCGAAGAGGATTAGAAAATGAGGGCTAAGTTTTTAACTATTAATCTTGAGGGCGAGGGCTGTTTTCTTGGCATGGAGAAGGGCTGTTTCGTAATCAAGGATAAGCAGGGCAAAGCGGAGCGGATTCCCTTGTTTGAGAATGAAATCGGCGAAATCGTGTTGACAAGTAGAAACTGCATTAGCACAGGCGTTTTAGCTTCATGTGGCTTCTGGGAATCCTGTGGCTGTTCTCCGCAGCCTCGACGACGACAGTCATGTTAAGACTCGGCTTGCGCAGTATGAAGCGCTCAATAATGGTAAGGGCTTAGAGATTGCTAAGCGGATAGTTTTAGGCAAGGTTGAAGGGCAAAATATGGTTTTACTGAAACACGGCCTAAGACAGCTTGACCTTATGGCCTTCAAATCGAGAATTGAGGGTTTAAGCTGTGAGAGCCTTAAAGAGCTCAGGTATAGGCTTAATCAGCTTGAATCCAGAATTTCGAAGCACTATTTTGAGGAAATCTTTAAGCTGTTTCCTGAAAGCGTTAGGGCTGAAAGGCGTAGTGGATGGAAGGCTTATGATGGCTTGAACAACACGTTTAATCTGGCTTACACGTTGCTTAAGTTTAGGTTTCACTCAGCCATTCTGAAAGCGCATCTAGAGCCTTATCTCGGGTTTGTGCATAGTGAACAGTTTGGTAAGCCAAGCCTTGTGTGCGACATGATGGAGCTTTACCGCTACTTAATTGATGATTTCCTGATAGTGTTTAGCCGAAGCTTGACAGCTAAGGATTTCACGGTTAAACCTGAATGGTTCAGCCATAACCGTTTTGGGAAACGGCAAGTCTTAAGCACAGCAAAGCCCCGAGAGCTCACGGAAAAGCTGAATGAATACTTCAATTCTAAAGTTGATGTTCCACGCATAAGGCATGGCAAAGTTCAAACGCTATGCACGCTCATAAACGAGGAAGTCCTTCTCTTGGCCAAATACCTAAGAAATGAAAGGGAAACATGGCTTCCAAGAATAGCACGCTTAATTTAGCTTAAATTTACCTTGAATTATATTCGTATGTTTCTCCAACCTTCTCTACAATAAAACCGTAATTATTTCTTAACTTTCTGAAAAAGAAATCAGGTAACGCGTGAATAGGGTTTTTCTATGAGTTTCTCCTGGCGCCGCAGTTTGGACAAAAATGAGCAGCTTGAGGCATCAACAAGCCGCAATAATCGCATTTAATCATAACTATTTCCTTTGTAATTACCTCTTTTGTTACAGAGGGAGGAACTTGAGGAAAATTTGGCTTTTCGCGGGCAGCAATCTGGTCTTGAATAAAACGCGCAAAAGTTTTTGAATCATTTTCAACTCCATCAGTTCTCCAAGCCTTAAGTTCGTTTTCTTTCAAACCAAGTGCTTTTATTTGATACCACGCGCGAGGTTTACTAAAAAGTCCGACAAGAATAATTAAGACGCCAACCAAAATAAGAGGTGTACCCGCAACACCAATATTTTGAATATTTGACAAAAATGCGCCAAAAATAATGAGCCCTATTCCCACAGCGATAAGCCATCTGTATGAATAGCTCTCATAAGAAGCCCCTGTAATATTCGAGTAATTAAGAAAATCTATTTTTTCACCAAAAAGCCCTTTCTTATATCGGATAACTCTTTCGTTAGTCGCATAACGATAAGCGTCAGGCGCTTTTGCAGAAGCTAATATTCGCTCACTACTCAATAAATGGTCATCAATTGTCATGCTTCATCAAAATTGGAATTCACTATAAGGATTATATAAAATATTTGATGAAACCAAAAAGACGCAGTTATTGCAACCCCTTTTTGATGAATGTCATAAGTTTAAGAGTAGTTTATTATTATCCAGCAGGGACTGACTGTGCGACTGACTGACTCCGTGACTGACAGGGCACACGCGGGCGCGCACACACGTTTGGGTTTGGGAAAAATTTTAATGCATAGTGAGACAACATTATAGTGAGGAGTTTGTATGCCTACCGCGTTTGTATTGATAAATACTGAAATAGGTTCAGAGTCAGATGTGCTTAAGGAACTAAAAAAAGTTGAAGGTGTTGATGAAGCCTCTGCTGTTTACGGGGTCTATGACATAGTTGCAAGAGTTAAAGCGGAAACAATGGATAAATTGAAAGAGATAGTAACTTGGCGCATTCGTCGACTTGACAAGGTTCGATCGACGCTAACAATGATTGTCATAGAAGAGAAATAATCATTTTCAATTCCCTTTTCTTTAATTAGCAGAATGATTAACTGCGGTGCTAAGCGCGTTTAGAAGAATTTCTTGAAACTTATATGCCAATAATTAGACGGGCTAAAAAAATATTTTTTTATTTGCATGTCCCCTCTAACATCTGGAGCTAAGTTATAGTTGACAAATCCACAAATAATGCACATCGGAATTGATGACACTGACTCAACAAGGCAGGGCTGTACGACTTACGTTGCCGCCTTACTTGTAGAAAAGCTTGAAAAATTAGGGGCCAAGTTTCTGGATTATCCAAACTTGATTAGGCTTAATCCTAACGTGCCTTGGAAGACAAGAGGCAACGGCGCGCTTTGCCTCCGAATTAGCCACGCTGACGAGCTTGAGGAAAAAATAAAAGAGGTTACGCTAAGCTTGGTGGAGGAGCGTTCTGACTTAAGTTTCAGGGGCACTGATCCAGGAATAGTTTTCATTACCCGGCGGGAAGTCCCTGAGGAGCTCAAGGCTTTCGCTAAAAACGCCATTACGGGTATTGTAACTTTGAAGGAAGCTTTGAAGCTTGTTAAAAAGTTCCAAGGTGAAGCGGTTGGCTTTAATACATGCCGGGGAATAATCGGCGCGTTGGCGGCGGTTGGCGAGACGCTTGAAGCTGATCACACTTACGAGTTAATCGCGTACCGAATGGCGGAGAATTGCGGGCTAAAGCGGAAGGTGGATGTACACTCGATTTTTGAAATGGATAAGCTGACGCGGCCGTACACGTTTAATAATGTGGATTTGGAAAGGGGCAGAGTTATCATCACACCGCGTGGTCCAGATCCCATCCTTTTTGGCATCAGAGGCGAAACGCCTGAAGTGGTTAAAAAAGCCTTTGCGCTTGTGAAGTCAATGGAGCCAGTTGAAAGGTGGGTGATTTTCCGCACTAATCAAGGTACAGACGCGCATCTCAAGCAAGTGGCAACTCTGAGCCAGATCGAACCCTACAGCTCAGTTATTGTACGTGGGACAGTATCGCGGAATCCCAAGGTGGTTCCGCTGCGCCATGTAATCTTTTCCATTAGGGATGAAACAGGCGAAGTTGATTGCGCCGCTTATGAGCCGACAGGGGCCCTTCGCAAAATAGCAAGAGAACTAATCGAGGGCGACAGTGTAGAAGTTTATGGCGCCGCACGTAAGCCGTCGGCTGGAAAGCGGTTGACGATAAACCTTGAGAAGATTAACATTCTGTCGCTTGCCCCAAAAATTATCCTGCAAAATCCGCTATGCCCACGATGTGGCAAAAGGTTGAAATCTATGGGGAAGAGCAAGGGTTTTCGCTGTGAGAAGTGCAAGACAAGACTTAACGACGCTGATAAAGTGCAGATTGTGGAGGAAAGACTACTAAAAATTGGCTTATACGCGACGGCAACTAGATCGCAGAGGCATTTGACGAAGCCTCTAAGCCGTTATGGGCTAGAAAAACAGAACGCAGCGCAGATAACTCTAATTGAAAATTGGCATTCTTGATAATCAAGCTACTCCACTTCATAATTTGATTAGTGAGAAAGAAATGCTGCTTAGTGCTTGCGTTTCTTGAAGTAGGCTAGAATACCTAAGTCAACAACCGCTATCAACGCTACAACTATAATGGCCCATGTCGCGAAAGAGCCCAACGTTAACATTTCAGTTGGCGGCTTTATTATTCGAGTATTGTACTCTCGCAGATACTGCAAGTGTGCTTCGTCGTAGGGATAGCTTTCTGTAGCGGGATATGGAAAGCCTGTCATGTTTCGGAAAGGCAGCGGTTCAACAGTGAAGTCAAATCCATAGCCCCAATTTCCCGGCGGATCCTTGAACCAGCAAGCAACGAAAAGGAAGTAGTCGCGTTGCATGCCTTCTTCAAGAGGCGCCAAATTAGCAGTTGGAAAGCGCAGAGACACTTGATCGCCTTGGCGGCCAATCACGAACATGTCATCTTCGTTGAGGATTAATGGTGTTACGTCGCCATATCTTGTGAAAGCGCCAGAAGACATAGAAAGACTTGGAAATGCTTGATGAAACACGGCGGTTGCGTTAATTTTCTGAACTTTAATATCTCGCTGTGGGGTCACATCTATTCCTATGTAATCAAACGTTACATTCCAAAAGTTGGTGATTCGAATCTTGTATTCGCGGACACCCGCGGGGAAAAGCCCGGTTAGGTCAACTGCGAAGCTTCGAGGAACATAATCTGAGGGAGTGGGCATCTGTCTATCTTGAGGTACACGCACCCAATTCCCGTTTGCATCCATCACTTCCATGTAGGGCGGCGGATAAATTTCTGTGCCATTGGACACAAGTCCTTTGGCGGCTGCTGCTTTGAAACCTTCGATCCATGGGTAGTAATCCTCAGGTGAACCCCAATCAACCATGCCGTTGATTATAAGCTTATTTTCTTCTGCGCCAGATAAGTCGCCTAAGTTCAGCGTTAACTGGTTAAGTTTGATGTCGTTCCACGCTGGGCTTTCAAGACCGTTGATGCCGGGCGTAAAGACACCGTCAAGTTTGGCGATAAGCGGTAAGACGTCTTCACCCTTTTCATTTACAGCGGAAATCGGCGTTAAAAGGTTATTTTTGCTGACCGTGTAAATCTCGCTTGGAAAGGCTTTGTTGACATAGTTAACCATGGTCGAGTAAACATCCACATCCGCTGGATGATCAACTACCAGCATGTAAACCGTGTCTAAATAGAAGAGTTCATCCCATTTCTGCAGGAGGATTATATCGTAAAATTCTCCGTCCGCTGTGCTTCTTGCCGTCAGCTGGTTTGCATCTAGCTTGATGGTGTCCCACGGGTTTCCTCCGCCAAAATATATGTTTCCTTCTTCGTCGATATAATCAATGTAGCCCAGCCAGCCTGCATTTGAAATTTCAGTAACATATACATAGTCAGTTCCGTTCCAGTAAAACAGTGATGGACAAGAGGCCCATCCGCTGATCACAGTGTACGTGGCTACTATGATTTTTCGCTCGTTTAACGTGAAAGTTATGGTTGGCTCTGTGGAGCCGTCACTCCAAAATGAAAATTCCAAAATGCCTGTTCCAACATCGACGATTTTTGGTACAGTAATCGTGTATTCACCTACTGGTAGAAGCTCAACGTATGTTGTTTCATGCGGCACACCGTTGAGTGTAAATTCCAGAGGCTTAGAGCCGCCGCCAGACCTGCCGACCATGAGAGTATGATATCCTGTTGGAACTACCGTGAAGGTTCCAGATAGAGCGTTTACTTGAACAGTGTGCTTTCCTTCTTCGGGCGCGTTAAATGTGAACTCTAAAGTGGTGGTCTCTTTAGCGCCTAATTCGATTAAGCGGCGCTCTAACAGCTTTCCATCAACCATAAAGCGCACTGCAAGGCTGTCTGGTGCGTCTGCTGTGTTTGTGGCGATAACCGTAACTTTCATTGTCTCGTTAGGCCAAGCTTCGTAGGGGTTGATGGTAAGCTTGGATAATCCTATTTTGCTTGCGTTCGGCGGTGGATTTTTAACCGTTAATACGCCAGTTAATCCGCCTATTTCAATGGTATAGGTTCCTTCTGTTTCTTTGAGCACTGTGAACTCGGCTATTGTGGAGTTTCTTCCGAGAACCGTAACTGTCTGATTTTCTTCTATTACATCATTTATTGTGAGGTTCGCAATGTACTCGCCTTTTTCGTCGCCTATGTTAGTTACGTTTATTGTAACTAGTACCGGCTCGAAAATTTCCGCTTCCGACGGTGTGATTTTGAGGTCAGATACTATGAACTCAGCTGGTTTAGCTGGCGCTGTTATAAGCCCTTCAGCTTGAAGGTAAAAGTAGGCACCAGCCGCTGCAGCCACTATAATTAGATCAATTAAAAGAATTGCTTTTAGTTTTGCGATTGCTGAGCGAGAGAGCATTTATTTTCCTCTTTGAATGTGATACACTCGATTATTCTGTGTGCTGCAATTTAAGCTGTTCGGAAAACCGCGTTTTCAGAAAGCTGAAACGCGTATTAAGTCGCTGCCATCAAAATTTAGCGGCATCAGTTCTCTTTGGAAAGTTGTACCAATTCCAAATTTCGTTTGCAACCTTTTTTGAGTATCCATGTTCGATAAGCGCTGTTTTGAAAGCCTGTTTTGTCTGCTTATTCAAGCGTTAGTCACTGGTTCATTAGGTTGTGTTAAGTTAAAATAAGCGTTTTGTATTACAAATTCAGTTTTTGTAGATGTGCACAACAAAACTACACATGCACGTAGTATTAAAGTGCAGGTTGGGCCGCGCGTCTTATGCTTTTTTTTTGCAGTAGGAGCAAAAACGTTTAAGGTTAGATAAAGTACTTGTTCTGATTCAAGAGATGTTACAATGAGGCTTGGCGAGGTTCTTCGACGCGAGTTTTCGTTCGTGAGAGGAAATTACCTGATTCTCGTAGTCAGCTGGATACTCATGGATATCGGGCAGGAAATGCCTGTGCCGTATTATCAACAGTACGTTGACGCGCTAGGTGGAAACGTTTTCCCCATGGCACTAGGCATAATAGGCTTAGCGAATTTTGTTGCCATGGCGCTTGTGGCGGTTCCAGGCGGCTTTCTCGCGGATAAATTTGGCAGGCGCTGGCTTATCGTTACAATGACATTCGGCATAGGCTTATCTTACCTGTGTTTTGTGCTTGCGCCTTTTTGGAATTTAACTCCTTCTTGGCATCTCATTCTAATTGGCTCTGTCATACAAAGCTTATGCCTAATTTATCAGCCGGCTTTATTCGCTATAGTTCAGGATTCGGTTCCGCCTGAACGGCGAGGAGTAGCTTCTTCTTTTATAAATATGATACATGGAACATTTAATACGCCTGGAACATTGATTGGCGGACTTATTGTTGTTTCTTTTGGTTTGGTGGCAGGTATGCAAGCTGTCTACTTCGTTGTGATGATCCTTTTTCTGGCAGCTGCCATTGGCAGGTTAAAGCTCAAGGAAACCATTGTGAACGACGAAAAAATGCGCTTCAGATACTTCATCTCAAAATACCCTGAAGCTGTAAAGGCGAATCTGCATGTGTGGAAGATTGTGCCGCGGACGGTTTTCTGGCTTTTCATAGTGCAAGTGTCTGCCATGTTTTTGTTTGCGTTAACAAACGTGATAAACGCTATTTACGCCCGTGATGTGCTTGGGATTCCTCAGGATCAATGGTTTCTTGCTTATATTCCAATGATGATAATTCTGGTTATGGCATCTTTTCCCATCGGGAAAATGGTTGATAAGGTGGGCATGAAGCTGCCGTTAGCAATTGGTCCATGCATTCTCGTGGTTTCTATGCTGCTTTTTGTAAACGGCAACCTCCTCTCTGTAATGGTGTCAATGGCTTTGCTGGGTTTAGTGCAGCTTTTCATGATGTCCGCGGCTATGGCGCTTTCTGCATGTCTAGTTGAACCGCAAAATAGGGGAAAAATAGTCGGCGGCGTAAACTTTGTAGGCTACATCCTCACCGGCATAGGCATGATGCTTGGAAACTTCCTTTACACGCTACTGCCGCAATTGCCCTTCTATTTGACAATCGCACTAGCTGTTCCAATACTGCTAATAATCGTTTTTCGTATAACGGAGCCCAAAAAAGAAGACCGCAAATATTGAAATAAACCGCCTTATTCTGTTATTAGCGCTTGCTTATGAAGTGGAGTGTTTGCTTTTGCAATCCTAGTTCGCTGCAGATGCTGTTACAAGCACCGCAAATTTTGCCTGCTTGCGAATTTTTTATGTGTAGCTTCCTTAGCTCTAGCATTCTGTGTATGTGGATTATGCCTTCTTTGAGTTCTTTTGCCTCGTAATTGTTGATTGCAGCCAATTCTATTACTTCCTTGTATACTATAATTGGTTGTGGCACGGTTATTCTTTTAGTCATTAAAAATATGATGTAATCTAATATTAGTCACATTTTTTGTGACGCAAACTTATATATAACTTATGGATTATCGTGGAACGTAGAGATAGTCATAATTTAAGTAACTTTAATCCATAATTACTGAAATATATGTAACAATAGGGCGTAGTGATATGACTGCAAAAGCTAACGCGCAAGAGGCTATACCACTGCCGTTGTTAACAGAAGATTGGTTTAAGCAAAGATTTCCAGGAATGGAAAGAATTCATGTCTTAGATGGACTGGGCGAACAGTGGAAAAAACGGAAGTTAAATTCTATAATTGTAGTTGCCTTTCATGCAGACTTGGAAGTAGCTCAGCTTAAGCACTTTTTCCCGCTTTTTCTTGTGAAGCATCTAATACAAAGTGGCTATTCCATAAACCCTGTTGTCTACATCGGCGCATTAAGAGATATAGGGCGCGGCTATCACCGCGGAGATATAAGCGAGCGCGTCGCTGAGGCTCATAAATTCTTTCAAAGTGTCTTCGCACCCAATGTGAAAGTAGTCATCGTTGAAGACAGAATTGAAATTCAGCGAGACGTATACAGCATTCTGCGAATACTCGAATTCGAGAAAAGTCTTCAAGCAATACTTGAGCAGATTAATACGCCTGAAAAACTTGAGCAAAAGACCATCAAACTAAAAGAGGGTACATATAACTTAACCGAGTTTGAGAAAGAACTGCTTAGGATTTACCTTTTCGAAAGAAACAAGCTTGGTACTGAAATAAAAAAGTATCCCTACGTAAGCTGGGGCCTAGAATCACTCGGATACCTAGGCGCATCCTACTACATCTTTGATGAGTCAAACGCTGGGCTCTCTGTGCTTAAAAAATTAATCTGCGCAGATCAAGGCATCGAATATCCAGCAACCATCGTTTTGCCTGACCCTGTGACAATTTCAGGCAAGCCTATGCGTTATCTGCACTCGCGGGATCTGAATCCCGACGAAACACTTTTCATGATAGATTCTTACAGTGATGTAAGCAGAAAGATTTACGAGCAAGAAAATGTGTCTACACGATTCCTCGAGTATCTTGTGCGGAACATAATTCGCCCATTTGCCAAGCCATCCAAAGATGTTGATTATTGCTTGGAAAAATTTTCTGCAAGCCGAAACAGCACAGGCGGAACTGCGCCGCGTGAACTGAAACGCATAGTGCTAAAATGCTACTGGGATTTCATAAAGCCCTATTATGAACTGATGGAGGTAACTCTCGGCACACATGAAAGCCTATTCGTTCCCGAAGAGCTAACCGAGAAAACACTTGATGCACTAGGTTCCAAGAGAAACAGGCAAATCCTGATGGAACTAGCTGTTCACTACCAAAAACATGGTTCGCCAATGACTGTAAATGAGTTATTCGAGAAAATGGGCCTTAAAAAGGGCGCAAAAAAGGGGCTCTGGAGAAACTTGGATGAGCTTGTGAAATGCGGTTTAGTTGAGAGAATACCCGAAGGGAAAAAACTTCATAAATACAGCATATACGGAAACAAAACAATAATCCGAATAAGGCTACCCCTCCTCGAAGACCGCCGCACCACCCGTGGAAGCGCGTAACAGAAAATACAAAATCTTGTTACCGGCTTGTTTCCTAACCTCTGAACTGCTCATGCGTGGCATTTCTAAGCAGATAAATGGGGTTCTTTTGCCATTTTTGTCAAGAAATCCTGAAAATTTTTAATAAAAATGAAGAAAAAAGTAGTATGGGGAAATTATTGTGAAAACGATGTGTGTCGCATTAATTTTCCTTTTAATGTTTTCTTTGTTGTTACTTGCGGCTGTTCAATTCATCGACAGTTCTACGACTGAAACCGTAATAGTCCCAGATGACTACCGCTCAATACAGGAGGCTATAAATGCTGTTGCTGATGGCGGCACCGTGTTCGTTAGAAATGGCGTCTATAAAGAAGTTTTAGTGATTAACAAGCAGGTATCGTTGAAAGGTGAGGATAAGGATACAACGGTGATAAATGGCGACAGCAAAGGAACTGTTATCCTAATTCAGCATGATAACGTCGAAGTCACGGGCTTTACCGTGATATACAGTGAAGCACAGAACACACCCTCAGGAATTTGGATGTGGGGCAGCAGACTTATAGGAATACACTTGCTTAGTGTCAGAAACTGCCGCATTTTTGGCAACATAGTTTCAGATTGTGGCGCTGGTATCTGGCTTTTTGATTCACATCAAAACAACATCACCAACAACTATTTGCTACGTAACGATTATGGGATACGAATCCAAAATTCCACGGGAAATAATGTAGAGGCCAATATTATTAAGAAGAACTGGGGCGGATTATGGCTTATATCCTCATATGGAAACAGGTTTAGCGCCAATAGCATGATAAATAATGCTCGCAATTTTGGAGTGGCTGGCGATACGCTTGTAGCGTATATTAATGATGTTGACTCAACAAACACCGTTGATGGTAAACCCATTTACTATTGGATTGGAATGTCGAACAGAACCGTGCCAGTGGACGCAGGCTGCGTTGTTCTAGTAAACTGTCAAAACATGACGATTCAAGGATTAAGCCTCAGCAAAACTCAAGAGGCAATACTTCTTGCGAATGTTTTTAACGTAATAATAACGAATAGCAGTGTAAATGGTTGCACTACCGGAATAAAGATAGTAAACTCCATACTAGTCACGGTAAAAGAGAATAATATTGACAGCCAAGTAGGCGTTGATTCAAGCGGAGAAGGAAATCAAATTATTGGAAACAAAATCACTACTACAGGAACAGGCATAAACGTAAATGGCAATTATCAAACAATCAGCGATAACTTTGTGGACGCAGGAACCTTCGGTGCAGGCGATAAAATAATTGCATGCAGTGGCTCATATAATAATATAACCCGAAACGTATTGTTTGGCGAAACTAGTGTTGGGATAGTGTTAAGCGGCGAGCATAACTTGTTTTATGAAAACGCCATAACATCTCCAGCATCACTATGCATAGAAGGCAACGCAAACATAGTCGCCAAGAACACTTTGACACACGGCGGCATTAGCGTCAACAGTGGATCAAACAATATTGTATGCGCAAATAAAATCGTCAATGGCTACAGTCTAGGCATAGGCGGCAGCAATAACCAATTTTATGCTAACCATATTGAAAACAGTAGCATCGGTGCAGACATAGCCGGTGACAAAGCGCACTCATCAAATAATTTAATTTACCAGAATAACTTCGTAAATAACACTAGACAGGTTTATAATTTGGGAGTAAACACTGCAATTTTCTGGGATAATGGCACCATTGGAAACTATTGGAGTGACTACAACGGTACAGATAACAACGGTGATGGAATAGGCGACACTCCATACTTTATAAAAACTCAAACGTTTGATGCAAGCGTCGGCATAGTTGAAGTCGTATGCGGCCAAGATAACTATCCACTTATGGCTCCGTTTAACATCTCTCATGTAAAATTGGAGCTTACAGTATGGGAGTATAAGCCTCCTTCACCGCCGATTCAGCCTTTACCGTCAATTGAACCTTCACCGTCCATTCAACCTTCCCCCTCAATTCAGCCCTCACCGTCAACCCAGCCTATGCAGTCTCCCCCCAACACGCCAGAAGGTACCTCGACAAGCGAAACTTCACCAGAAACCTTTTCGCTATCACTACCTTTAGCTATTGTGGGTTCAATATTAGTTATTATAAGCATAAGTATACTAATTTACTTTAGAAAACACTACAAAAGGTAAATAGTGGCAAAATTTGCTTTGCAAGGCGAAAACAGCAAAAAGCGCATGCTATGGTGGACTGGGCGGGATTTGAACCCGCGGCCTCCACGATGCCAACGTGGCGATCATACCAGACTGATCTACCAGCCCCTTCAAACACAGTAAGCACCAGCAAAAAAACATTTAAGCATTATGCAGAGGCGCAGAAAGTCGAGATGAATGCGCGTTGCGAGTTAGTTAGCCTTTAACTGAAATGAAGATGAGTATCAAGTTTGCTCTGCTGTAGACTCTTCAGCAGTCTCGCTTTGTTGTGCAGTTGCGGAGATTAGGCGTTTCCGTTTTTTCCGTATTACTCCAACTATTACGGCGGCGACGACAACAGCCACAACCGCTATTATTGCTCCGTACAACAGCAAGGTTTGCTGTGATGCCTGTTGCTCAGCGTTCAACTGCTCTATTTCACCTGCTCGAGTCAAAAGGTCAGAAGCGTTATACAAGTGTGGCAAGGCTTCTTGCCACTTTCCTTCAAGCGCCAAAGGCTGGGCCTTGGCAAATTCGCTTTGCGCTTGCTGCACCAGCGAGCGGGCTTCTGCGCTTTCGTAGTTAGCGTGAATAGACTCATTTAGTTTACGTTCAATCTGCGTCAGCATGATTGCGTAACCGAAAGGATGAATTTGCACGGTTGATGGCGGCGAGTCCCATGAGAAGGCTGTTGTTGAGCCTTGTCTGCCTTCGATGCCAACAAAATAGCTGTGTTCACCTGCAGTTGTGTTTATTGGGATTTGAATGGATATGGGATCGAAGATGTAGCTGCCACCACTTGGGATAAGCACAGGATTATCTGATAAATCGTAGCCGTAGAAGCCGCCTTCAGGCATCCAATCGAAGTGTATGCCTATGTAATAAATGAACAGTTGATCGGTGGAACTGCTTTTTAGCGATATTCTGACAGTTGCCATGTCGCCTTGGTAGAGCAAGCTGTTTGACCAGAAAAGTGAGGCAGTGAGCTCATTTGATTCAAGGGCTGAAACAGAGGGAGCTATGTTGTAGTCTACTGAATTGCGGAAACATGAAATGCAAACAAGGCTTATTAAAACTAATATAAGCGTTAACCGAGCGCGAGGCACCCAAACTCCTCCAGTAAATCCCATGTGCCCTGACTTGCTTATATGCTTTAGCCAGAATTGCCCCCAAATAGCGGCGGGGCTTTGGCTGTTGAAAGATCACTTTTCAGCAAAAAATCGCGTTTGCTTGGTCGCTTGCATGTTTTAAAGTTGCAGAAAAAGCGCAAATTTTAATAATGGTGCAACTTATCAGATAGAAAGCTAAAAAATTCGCATGGAGGAGACGGTGATGGGAAACGAGGGGAAAGGGACCTTATTCAGGAGAAAAGACTCAAAATATCTGCTTTATCTGCCAGTACGAGTAGCTGATGACAGCATGTTTCCATTTAAATGTGAAAGTTCAATACCCGTGCGTGTAAGCTTCAAACCGGGAGACGACAAACTCATCATAGAAAAATGGCAAGAAACCTAAAGCTTGTAGCTTCTTGCACCTGCAATGTCCGCTTCCTTTTTGACTGCGTTTTAGCTAGCACTCAGCAAATTATGCGGAAGGAATCGTGAGGACTGTTTTATTTTGGTATTATGGGAAAAGAGAGTTTAAGTGCTGCATCTTCGCGCCATTTTATGGAAACTTTTTCTTTGAATCCAGCTCTAATCAGGAACCGCCCAAACTCTTCCATCACCGGTTCGGGGCGCGAGCAGAAAACTATTTCGCCCCTACTGTTTGTCCACACCGTTAGCCCCCTCGTTTTTCCCTTGTGAAGTAAGTGCAGAAGCGTGTTTTCTTCATCCATGTGAAGCATGCCCACGGTGTTTGAGCCCTGCAAGGTGCAAAGAAGCCTGTATAATGCTTCATCCACGTTTCCTGTTTCATTAAGTAGCTCCGAAAAGTAGTGCGGAATAACTTCTGAGTCGATTAAGCCTGCTTTTGCACTTTCAAATACATGCCCTTTTAGCCTAACTTGGAGCTCCTGATAGTCGGCTACTTTGCCGTTATGCGTTGAGACAACAGTCAGCTCTGGCCCGAAATGTTCAACATAAGGCTGTGCAGCCTCTTTGAGCTGGGCAGTGTGCATAAACTCAGGGCTTGGATAACGCACATGCCCAATCAAGACTGAAACCTCAGAAAGCCGAGGCTCCATAATATCTGCGAGATGCGCAGCTGGAGACCCATCCACTTTTCCAACCTTTTCAAGAAGAATACCACCGTCGTCGAGCAGAACAGCAACGCCAGCGCCATAGCCGCCAACAGGCTTTTCCTCTTCAGGGTAGCGGCTGACTTCAAGCTTTTGAAGGATGCGGAAAATTATAGTTGGATGAATTGATTTTTTGAGTGCAAGTCCAAATATGCCGCACACGCCAAAAATCCCCCTTTGAGCTATTCTGCAGGTTCTTGCTAATAGCCTTTTTTAGCGCCAAGCATAAACTGCATTTACTATGCATGCGCCTTCACTTGATTATAATTGTTAGTTAGACAAATTTTTATGCATCGCATTGTTCTTTATTTGTATTGAAGGTTGCGCTTATGAGAAAATTGTCTGTAACGAGCTTTGCGTTTGAAAACGGCAAGTTTATTTCCGCCAAGTATACATGTGATGGCGACGATGTAAACCCGCCCTTGACAATTGACGGAGTGCCAAAGGAAACGAAAACGCTGGTGTTGATTGTTGATGACCCTGATGCGCCCATGGGCACTTGGGATCACTGGGTAGTCTGGAACATTCCAGGAAGCACGCGGCAGATAGCGGAGAACACTGTTCCAGGAACCGAGGGAATGAATGATTTCGGAAAGCATTCTTATGGTGGGCCATGTCCGCCTTCTGGGATGCATAGATATTTCTTTAAGGTTTACGCTTTGGATGTGGAATTGGCTTTAAAGCCTAACGCAAGAAAAAAGGGATGTGGAAAAGGCGATGCAAGGGCATGTGCTTGCTGAAGGCGAGCTTGTGGGACTTTATCGCAGGTCTCGGTAGATGTTTTGGCGTGGCAATATGAATGAAAGACAGTAGTAATATGCATCTTACACTAAAGGGCTGATTTTATGGCAGTTGAAGGCTGTTGAGTCGAAAAACAGTTGCTTTGGGAATTCTGCTTATCACACTTCTCACTGTTAGTATTCTGGCAACAATTAGGTTTTTAGACAATGTTCATTCCAACATGGAATTTTTTGTTGGTGTAGAATTTGCTTATAGTGATAACATAGATGATTTGAAGGATTTGGTTGATAAGGTGAAGAATTACACAAATCTTTTTGTGATAGGTGCGCTTGGAATATCTTTTAACCAGACTATATTGAATGAGTCCTGTGACTATATAGTTAATGCAGGTTTGCACTTTGTAGTGCTTTTTACAGATAGCACCAGATATAGTTATGACATCTTTACTTGGATTACAAATGCTAAGCAGAAATACGCTGGCAAATTCTTAAGTCTTTACCGCTTTGATGAGCCTGGAGGACACCAAATAGATAATGGTAATAATATGATAGTTAAGAATGCAACAGATTACGCTGATGCAGCAGCAAAGTATGTTGGAAATTGGAGCCTTCATCTAAACTACTATTTTAACTTCATTGACGAAATAGTTACTGCCGATTATGCTTTATACTGGTTCGATTACAAAGCTGGCTATAGCACTGTTCTCGCCGAGTTTGGGTGGAATCACAGTAGAACATTGCATATAGGACTCTGCAGAGGCGCCGCAAAAGCGCACAACAAAGACCGGGGTGCCATAATTACATGGGAATACGACGATGCACCATACATAGAGTCGGCGGAAAGATTGTATGAGGACATGATTTTGGCTTATAAAAATGGAGCAAAGTACGTAGTAGTCTTCAGTTATCCAAAAATTGGGCAGTATGGCGTATTAACTGAAGAGCACTTCAATGCGCTAAAAAATTTTTGGAATTACATTCATGTTAACTCTCATGACCATGGCGTGATCCAAGGAAAAATGGCATACGTTTTGCCGCAGGATTACGGTTTTGGCTTTAGAAAGCCTGATGATAAAATTTGGGGTCTATGGGATGCAGACGCTTTATCCTCAAAAGTTTGGGCGGATATAAACACGCTATTAGCCCAATACGATTTATATTTAGACATTATTTACGATGAAGCAGAAACTATGGATGCCGCAAAAAGCCATTATGATAAGCTGCTCTTTTGGAATGAAACGGTATAATAATAAAAAAATAATTTAGTAATTTTCACACCAGACTTCGAAATAGCTTCTTGGGTGACTGCAGACAGGACATTTCTCAGGCGCCTCAGTGCCTTCGTAGACGAAGCCGCAGTTCCTGCATTTCCATTTTATTGGCTTGTCTTTCTTGAACACTTTGCCTTGCTTCACGTTCTCCAGTAGTTTCAGGTATCTGCGCTCGTGGTAGGCTTCCACTTTGGCGACCATGCGGAAAGTTTGAGCCACATCACTGAAACCCTCTTGCTCGGCGACTTCTGCAAAGTTAGGGTAAAGCGTGCCCCACTCCATTTTTTCGCCTTCAGCCGCAGCCTTCAAGTTTTCTTCTGTTGATCCAATCACTCCCGCTGGATAAGCAGCTTGCAGCTCAACTATTCCGCCCTTCAAGTGCTTGAAGAACAGTTCTGCATGCTCTTTCTCGTTGTCAGCTGTCTCTTGAAAAATTGCGGCTATCTGCTCGTAGCCCTCTTTTTTGGCTATGCTAGCAAAGAAGGTGTAGCGGGTCCTAGCCTGTGATTCACCTGCAAACGCCGCCAAAAGATTCTTCTCTGTTTTGCTACCTTTAAAATCCATAGTCTAAACCTCCTATAAGAAAGCGTATGTGGCTTTAAATAAGAATTTTCCCGTTAAAAGAGGTGAGCAATAACTTTATTCGATCAGACGAAGCACTTGCTGCCGGAGTAGACCCCTCTATAGGTTTCTGCAATGAATCTCTAATATGCGCCAAATATGAAGGCGCTGAACGAGAATTCTTGACTAACATGCGTCTTTTTCGTTAATTATTTTTGCAGAATACTTTAATCGCAGATATTATCTTGTTTATTGCTGGTTTAGGAAGCGAAATGCTGGTGAGTTGTAGAGAGAACGTGTTATTTGTGGCAGTTTTAATCTCAATGCCTTTATCCTTGATGTTGTTTGGGTTGGCGTTTGTTAGCTTGGCAGAGGCGAATCCTGATTTATCCAGCTTGGTTTTCGCCATGCCTGAGGAATACATTAATTACACCGTTGTTTGCGTCAACGGGACTTTGTGGGCGAAGATTGATGGCGAGTACCCAATATCTCTGTTGGCGGCTTCCGAGAGCTATGCGCACTGTGTTTTGCATGAGTTGCCGATGTGTTATCCTATTCCGCCTGGCACAAGAAATATCCATGTTGAAGTGGATGGTGTGCCGCTTGAGTGGAGAAATTACGATTATGGCGCTCATCATACAGCGCTTGGCGATTGGAGCATGATCTGCTGCGTATTGGCGCCTGTTACCGACCATTTTGTGCTTAAGATTCATTATGAGCATCCTATTCAAGTGATAAACGGCTCTTACGTGTTTCTGTATGACCTTAACATACGCGAGTACTTGTCGCCTTTAAGTCCCAATTCAACCGCTTACTTTGCCATACGCTTCGAGGTGAACGTTTCAGACGTGAAGGCGTTTACTACGGCAACCGATAGCGTCTGGCGTCCAATAGCCTATGAAGTTAGCCAAGAGAATGAAGCAAAGATTTTGAGGTTGCACATTTTTTCCGAGTATTCTAAGCCGCTTCTAGGCGATTTAGTGGTTACATTTTCTCTTCTTGACTCGGAGACAGCGTCAACTCCGTCATGGATTCTCATACCAGTGCTTCTTATTGTAGTTTTAATGGCGGTCGCTGTTTATAGATGGCTGAAACATGGGCAAGTTAATTCTCGCTTATAGATGTTAAATGAAGCGTGATTGCAGTTTGAAAATAGCGAGCAAGATAGCTTCTTTTTTTGGCTCTTTTGAGTTGGAGGAGACGCTGGCTTTATCGGGTTTGCTTGTTAACCAGCCATTCTATTGAGCGCTTTCTATAATGTGCAAACTCATGCTCAAACAGCGGTACTTTCTTCATTTCCCACTGCCCCTCAAGCAGAAAATAAGTGCGGCGTGTTTGGTTTAAAACGTTTTTCATGTAGGAAATGTAAACTATATAGTCAAATACTGCGTTTAGCAGCATAGTGTCTTAAAGGTGAGAAAGGCGTGGTTCGCGGGGAGCAGCCAAGCATCGTCTATTGGCTGGATGATAATCTTTACTCGAACATCACGAACCGGTGCTCGAACCGTTGCTGGTTTTGCTTCCGCAACTTCAAGCAGGGCGTAGGCGGCTTCAATCTGAAGCTGGAACGGGAGCCGACAGCAGCCGAAGTGAAAGCGGCGTTGGAATCTGCTTTGTCGCTGCGGCGGTGGCGAGAGGTGGTTTTCTGCGGTTTCGGCGAGCCAACTGCACGGTTAGATGTTCTTTTGGAGGTTGCGCGGTGGATACGCGAGCGCTGCGGCGGCGCAATCACGATTCGAGTTAACACGAATGGGCACGGTTATGTGTTGAACAAGGGCAGGGAAGTGGCGCAAGAGATGCGCGCGGCAGGCGTCAGCAAGGTCAGCGTAAGCTTGAATGGACATGACGAGGCGAGTTATGCGGAGAACTGCAGACCCATGTTTGCTGGCGGCTTCTCGGCTGTGCTGGACTTTGTGAAGAAAGCGAAAGCAGCTGGGTTGGATGTGGAAGTTTCAGCGGTAAGGATGCCTGAAGTCGACATGGACAAAGTTAGAGATGTCGCGGCGTCGCTGGGTGTGCCATTACGGATTAGAGAGTACATTCCCTGCTTCTGGTAAATTGAAGTGATTTTTTTTAATTATAGACCCTATTTAAAGGATAAATAGCTCAGGAGAAGTGCTACTGTTTTCTGCAGTGATTGGTTATTAGTTCCAAATATGGTCAATTAGTTATTTAGGTTAGCTATTACATTCTTGATGGTTGGAAGCGGTGCTTAGAAGATTGTTCTATTTAACTATCCTTGTTAGTTTCGGCATGATTGCGTTTCTTGAAGTAGCATATCAGACTTGTGAAGACAGCTACTACAACCAACGCCGCCATCACAATAACAATTACTTTAATGAAATTTGATGAAGCTGAACTTGAATTTGTCGGGGTTGGAGTTGGCGGCGGCAACGCTGGCTCCGTTTTAACCAGATAGTAATAATTGATGCTGTCTGTGAAATCCCATGAACCGGCTAGAGCGAATCCGCCGTCGCTTGTTTCGATGAGGCAGTTTGCGCTCCAGCCTCCGCCGCCCATTTGCCTGTTTGGGTAGGTTTGATTCCATTCAACGTTTCCAGCGGCATCCATCTTAACAAGCCAAGCAAGGGCATAATTATTAGGCATAAGCGTCTTCCCAGCGAACGCCAAACAGCCATCACTCGTCTGAATCAAAGAATATGCAAAATCGTAACCTGCCCCATCAGAACTCACTAAGACATCTCCAGCACCGCTGCGTAGAGTTACTAATCCAGCGCCGCCGTAGGTTCGATTCCATAGCATGATTCCATGAGAATCGGTTTTGACAAGCCATGCGTCAGAAGCGCCTGCACCATAACTGCGCGTGTTTCCCGCTAAAACGTAGCCGCCATCGGTTGTTTGAACGGCAGAGTTAGCTTGATTATCGCCTGACCCGTAGGTTTTACTCCACAAGGCATTGCCGTTTCCATCAGTCTTAACGAGCCAAAAAGCACTTGTATCATTGAATTCTGCGGTTCCTGCTGCCGCGTAGCCGCCATCCATAGTTTGGATAACCGAGCTGAAACTGTTGTTCTTATCTGGTTCGCCATAGGTTCTATTCCATTCGACTCTTCCAGATGCGTCTGTCTTAATTAGAAAACCGCTTTTATCTATGCTACCTCCTATGATGTATCCTCTATTGCTTGTCTGAATCATATAGGAGCTGCCATCCTTCGTGCCAGTCAAGGTTTTCTTCCATTGAACACCGCCATGCGCATCGATTTTAACAAGCATTATACCCTGCGGGTATGTTATTCCTTGATAGCCCTCTTGTGTAGTATAGCTATCGCCCGCCATCATGTAGCCTCCATCGCTGGTCTGCACTAAACCAGCGACATTAAGCAAATACTCGTAGGTTTGATTCCACTCCATTTTACCAGTTGCGTCTGCTTTAACAAGCCAGACTGAAGGCGGGATAGCGTGTACGCCCTGTCTGCCTGCTATTGCGTAGCCCCCGTCGCTTGTTTGAATCACCTGAGATGCCGAAAGACCCGCATTCCCGCCATAATAGGCATCCCATTCCATGGCTGGAGGCGCAGAAGACGCTAATCCCACATTAACAATTGGCAACAGCAATATCAACGCGATAAGCAACAATGCCCTTCTTTTTATAAGTAGCAAGCCTCTTGCCCTGTTTAATAATAGTTTTTTGAATGATAAATGCATTTTTATCAAATTTTCTTGCCAACCCTATGGCATGTTTACCTATGTTTATTGAGTACGAAGTTAACCAATGATAGCGAATGGTTTTTGTCTGCCCTTCACTCTTACAGTAGTTGTAGTGAGTGGATGTGGCGTTAATTTCGCGGTTTGACCCTTGGCGCAGTAGCCTTTGCACTTGCCCGCCTAAACTGACCTTTAACCCTTACACAGGCTGCGACCACGCCTGCGTTTACTGCTACGCCTCCAGCTACATTCCCCGCTTCTCCGAGTGCAGACCGAAAAGCGACTTGCTACGACGTTTGCAGCGGGAAGCCGCCACGCTCAAGGGCGAAACAGTCTCAATAGCCAACAGCTCTGACCCTTACCCGCGGATTGAAGCCGAAGCGCTTTTGACGCGGATGTGCTTGGCAATTCTCGCGCAGAGCAACTGCCGAATTCAGATAATCACGAAATCCACGCTTGTCACACGCGACATCGACCTCTTGGGTAAAGCGCCTTCCGCAGTCGCCTTGACCATCACAACAGACGATGAGGATGTGGCCAAGCTGCTTGAGCCGAATGCGCCTGCGCCGGCAGAACGCCTCAAAACCGTTGAAACGCTGATAGCCAAGGGCATTCCGGTATCCGTGCGCATAGACCCAATAATCCCATTTGTAAACGACAAGCCTGAACGCTTGATTGACACTCTCGCAAGCATCAGCGTCAAACACGTGACGGCTTCCACATACAAGATTAAACCAGACAATTGGATGCGCTTCTCAGCAGCCATGCCCCTCGCTGCAGAGAAACTTCGGCCACTTTATTTTGAGCAAGGCGAAAAGAAGGGCGGCTACACGCTTCTGCCCGCTGATTTGCGGCTTAGGCTCTTGAGCAGTATCCGCCGCTTAGCCACAGCAAACGGCATGAAATTTGGCGTCTGCAGAGAAAGCTTAACGCAGCTGAACACGGCGGCATGTGACGGCTCATGGCTGCTTGCCGCTAAGCAGAGGTGAACACGCTATGCCATCGCCAACCCGCGTTGTAATGCTGGTAGACTTGGACTATTTCTTTGCCCAATGCGAAGAGCTGCGGAACCCCGCGCTCCGGGACAAGCCAGTGGTCGTGGGCGTTTATTCAGGTCGCACCGAGGACAGCGGCGCCGTAAGCACAGCCAACTACATCGCCCGAAAGTTCGGCGTAAAATCTGGACTTCCGTTGTATCTGGCGAAGAAGCGGCTGGAGGGCACTGACGCCGTCTTTCTGCCCGTTGACACAGCGTTTTATGAGCAAATCTCCAACAAAATAATGGAGACGCTTAGAGGCTACGCAGACGCCTTCGAGCAGGTAGGCATCGACGAGGCTTACTTGGATGTCACGCGAAAGGTGGATGGAGATTTTGACGCTGTCAAAGAGTTAGTGCAAAAAATGAAAAGCGACATCAAAAACAAAGTAGGCGCAACCTTCTCTGTGGGCGTAGGCCCAAACAAGCTTGTCGCCAAAATTGCTGCTGACAGGCAAAAGCCCGATGGCTTAACAATAGTCAAGCCAGAAGACGTTCAGCGCTTCTTGTCGTCGTTGCCCGCTGACCAACTCATAGGCGTAGGGCGGAAAACAGCGGCGAAAATGGGCGAGTTGGGCATAAGAACTATTGGCGACCTCGCGCGTTATGATGTGCAAAGGCTCGTGGCGATTTTCGGGAAAAAGCTTGGCATATACTTTCACAACGCAGCAAACGGCATTGATAACGAGCCTGTTCATGAATTAGGCGAAACGGAATCCATCAGCCGAATCGCTACACTGAAGGAGGACACGCGCGATTTGGCGCGTATAATGGAAAAGGCAAATCAGCTAATCGAGGAAATTCACAGAGATGCCGCTCAGAGGCGCATTGGTTTCCGGCAGATCAGCATAATGGCAGTTATGATCGATTTGAGTGCTAAAAGCCGCTCACGCACGTTGGAAACAGCCACCAACGATATCGCCGTGCTCAAGAGAACGGTGCAGGAACTTTTCGAAAAGCTTCTCAGCACATCGCAGCTTGAAATTCGACGCATAGGCGTCAAAATCGCGCACTTCAGCTGGAACGAAGCGGCGCAGCAGCGGCTTACAAGTTTCTTTAACAATAATTAAGCTGGCCTATGTTTGAACATTTATTCATGGGAAATCGCTGATTATGTTAGCTTATTCAGCGTTGCAGTCGATATACGAGGTTTTTCTTTTTATTTCTGGCTGGTTTACAAGTTTTTGCTGCTTTCCGTTCAGTTTCAGAGTTTTTCATAACCTTTATTAGGTTTAATTGCACTTTTCTTTTCTGAAAGAGATGAAGTGAAAATGAGCCGCGTCCGGAGAGGAAAAATTTCAGTTTCTGAAAAGGAAACGGTAGTTTACGCTGTTACCGCGGCAGACAGCGGCGCCCCCGATGATTCTCGAGAAAAACGGAAAAAAGATGCTACAGAACCGCTGTATCTCAAGAGAATATAGTCTAAGTGAACTTTTCAGTAGTAGCGTGCTTCACGCTTAAAAATTGTTTTTATATTAGCATGCGCTCTTTCCCTTAGTTTCAGAATCGAGGTTAAACTGACAATGCATTTCACCGAAGCTAAACTTGGAAGAATCTTCATATTACGGCTCCATGATGGAGACTGCCTCCACAAGGCCATTGAATCCTTTGTAGCTGAAAAGCAAGTTTCTGCAGCGCTCTGCTTTTTCCTCGGAGGCGCCAAAGAAAAAAGTCGCGTGGTCGTAGGCCCAAAAGACGGCGGCGCGTTTCCGCCAGAACCCATAATTACGCTTCTCAGCGGTGTACATGAAGTATGCGGTGTCGGCACGATCTTCATGGATGAAGCAGGCAAGCCTAAGCTTCATATGCACGCCAGCTTCGGCAGAAACGAGCAAACAGTCACCGGCTGCGTACGTATGGGCGTGGATGTTTGGCAAATAGGTGAAGTCGTTATTATAGAGCTTGCAGGCGCAAAAGCAAGACGCGCCGTGGATAAGAAAACGCGATTTGAGTTCCTTGAGGTTCAAGGCTAACGTAAGAACGTCAAGATGAGAATTCTACGCGGATTCGTGCCGAAGGCTGGCAGCCGCCCGTCCTTAATCATATCCTCCACCGTATCATTACCAAAGAGAGGCGCAAACCTGCCAGACGCATAAAACATCTGATAAATATCCATAAGGCAGAGTGTTGTGTTGAAGTAGTGCACATCACCGCCATACTCATACGTAAACACGTACTTCACATTAAGTTTCTCACACAAGGCGATGAACTCGTTTATGTCGAAATTGGGCGTGTAAGTGTCCACGGGCAGCTCAGGATACTGCCAAACCTCATTATGCCTCGTGCCATCCGCATATAAGTAGAACTTCACCATGTCATGACTGAAGAGGTTGAAGGGACACACAAGCATTATTGACTCGTTCTCGCCAAGGCGGCTAGCTGCGTAGCGCGTCGCCGCTTCAATGGGTACTTCAATCTGGTCTTTTGCAACCCAGTAATAGGCGTCGCTTATACTGAAGAAGAAGGAAACCGCAAGGAATACGGTGAATAGCCCAGCAGCAATTTTGACGGCCCGCTTCCTGTTTACGCTGACATGTTCCGACCGCAATGTTTCCGCGATTTTGCCGTAAACAAGCGCGATAAGGCTGGCGGCGGCAATCGCCAAAACTGGAAACAGCAGAATCACATATCGCCACTGCTTATTTGGTATAAGCGTAAAGAAGACGAAAACTACCGCGAACCATAATAGGAGAAATTTGTCTTCGGTTCGTCTTCTCCACGCAAAAAGCCCCAGGCCAATCAAGCCCGTGATATAGAGGAAGAGGGAGACTGGGTGAACGTTGCTGTAGGGCCACGTCACCTCGATAAAATAGAATACGGGGAGTGCATACGGCCCAAAGCGCTCGCTGTAAAGTGACTTCTCAGGGTTGCCCATGCTCAACGCGTACAGCCACTGATCCAGCATACCCGCGGCGTAGATTTGGTAGGAAATGAAAATCCATGGAATCACCACCAAAGCGACAGCCACAATCAAAAGCGGCATCTTGGAGAACTTTTCTTTCAGATAATTGCGGCTCAAAAGGAGCACGCTTGCTATCATGACTATGCCTGCGACAAGTATCTGGTATTTGACGAGAAAGCCTACGCCCAGCGCCACGCCGCTCAACACTAAGTCTCTGTTTCTATGTGTGCACAGCCAGTTGAAAAAGAAGAACATGGCGGCGGTGAAGAAGAATACAAGCATGGTTTCTATCATTGCTATCCGCGAAAGCCAAACAAACCCGGGCATTACGCCAAGCAGGAGGCTGGACAACAGCGCAATTTTCGCGCCGAAAAGCCTCTCCGCTGTTTTATACACTATAAGAAGCGAAAGAAGCGCGAATACTACGGAGACAAATCTGCCTGCAAACACGCTTACGCCGAATAAGCTGAAGAAGACTGCTGTTATGGCATCGTACATTGGCGGATAAAACGCGTTATAGGCAAAATACTCCTGGAAAAGGCCGCGTAGAAGGCGTAAGCCGCCGTTTAAATGCGTAATTTCATCCCATTGAATCGCCATGGCTGACAGGTTAAGCGTGATAAGAAACGCGTAAACAACTGCGAAAACTATGAAGGCTAATCTCCATTTGTCAATTTTAATTTTTAACAATGCTGAAACTGTGCTTAAGCCTATTCTATTCATGTTCTCAACTGTTTTTCTAAAGGTTATTTAAGTCGGTAGTTACGCTAAAAACCGTACGAGGGCGCCTAAAAAACTTCCGCAAGCTTGTCCACTATAAAAAATATGCTGGATGGCACTGGCTTAGCCAAAATTGTAGTGTTTTCTGATTTTCTGTTTAATCTCCCATGTGCATTTGAGCCCTTTTGGAAAAACCACGTAGTCGCCTGCGCCGAACTCGAATTTTCCCTCAGGCGTATGCACGACGGCTTTTCCCTCTAGAATTAAGCACTTTTCCTGCTCATCATACTCCCATGGAAACGTGGACGCTTCTTTTTCCCAAGTAGGCCAGCCTTTCGCTTCCTGCCGCTCTTTTTCAGTAGCCTTAGTGATTTTCGGCTTCATGCTTAACCACCGTTTACTCTTCAAGTTACCATGCGGTTGCTTTTATTTCTTCCCGATTGGCTAATTGTAATTCAGATTATCCTTCATAGACAATCAGGTTTTCCTTTTTAGAACCTGTTTGCTTCCAGAGAATATTTATATTAGGCTTAATGATTTTACTGCAAGGAAAAATTAAAAAGGGAACAAGCATCTTGACCACCCCATACGACGTTCCAGCATCACAATTCATCGAGAAACTAGCCAAGTATCTAAAAGAGAATGTTGATGAAGTGCAGCCTCCAGCTTGGGCAAGCCTTGCTAAAACTGGCGCTCATGTGGAGAAGCAGCCGCAAAACCCCAACTGGTGGTATATTCGCAGTGCTTCGATACTGCGTAAAATTTATGTTCACGGCCCTGTAGGGCTGGAAAAACTGCGCTCTGCCTACGGTGGAAGAAAAGACTTCGGCGTTAAACCCGAGCATGTAGTGAAAGCTGGCGGAAGTAACATCAGAAAAATCCTTCAGCAACTCGAAGCAGCGGGACTAGTGCAAACTACACGGCCTCGAGGCCGGATTTTGACGCCTAAGGGGCGGAAGCTCCTAAAAGAAATAGCTGAAGATCTCCATAGAGAATTAACTAAAACGATTCCTGAGCTTAGGAAGTACAAAGGCGACTAAGGATGTCAGATGAAGAGCTTGAGGCGATCCGCAGAAGAAAACTTTTGGCTCTGCAGCAAAAGCTAAATGAAGAGCAGCGGCAGGCGCAAGTAGAGCAGCAGTTGGAAGCGCAGAAGCAAGCGTTACTGCGGCAGATTCTTTCGCCTGAAGCGCGGCAGAGGCTTACTAACCTGAAGATGGTTAAGCCCGAGTTCGCTGAGCAGCTGGAACTTCAGTTAATACAGCTAGCGCAGGTAGGCAAGTTGCCTATACCATTGTCAGATGCGCAGCTGAAACAGATATTAATTCAACTTCAATCGCGAAAGCGAGAAACAAAAATCAGAAGGGTATGAGTATGGCAAGAGTTAAACCTGCAGCTAAAAAACGCAGATTAGCTAAAGCTAACAAACAGAAAAAAGCCGTTCCAACATGGGTAATCGTACGCACCGACGGCAAAGTAAGAACAAATCCAAAGCGAAGAAGAAATTGGAGAATACGAAAAATAAAGGCATAGAGGGTGGAACTCTATGAGGAAAGAAGAAGTTAAAGCAGAAGAAACCGCCTCTAAAGTTGACGATGAAGCAGTGGACACCCGCGTCAGCGAAGAGAAGGCCACTGATGAAATCAAAGAACTTTTAGAAGAAGAGCCTGCAGAGGAAGCAGCAGCGGCAGAGGAAGAGGAAGTGGCGCCGCGAAAGCGGGAGACGGAAGAAGGCGAAGAAATAGTTGAGGAGCGCATCTACACGATTCCGCTCGTTAAAGCTTTGGCTAGGCCGCCTAACAAAAGAGCGCCCCGTGCTATTCAGCTAATTCGGGAGTTCATAATTAGGCACATGAAACTGGAAATACCTGTCGAGGCTGAAGAGGAAAAAGAAGAATTGCCCAAGCTTGTGATAAGTAACGAGGTTAACGAGAAAGTTTGGAGTAGAGGCATAGAGAAGCCTCCTAGAAAGATTCGGGTGCGAGCTGCTAAAGACAAGGATGGTAATGTTACCCTTTATCTGGCTGAGGGCGAATAATCCTTGGCCGTTTACTTGACAAGCATCGCTGGAAGCGCAAGTATAGGCGTTTACTCGCTTGCAACAGATAAATTTGTAATACTCCCGAAGGTTGTGCCGCTGAAGAAAGCTCAGCGAACCGCAGACTGGCTAAAAGTAAAGCTTATCCACACAGCCATTGCCGGATCCGTGCTGGTCGGCGCGTTGGCATGTGCAAACTCAAACGGAATTTTGCTGCCCCACTCAATCAAGGAAGAAGAGTACGCCGCCATTAAAGCATCTTTTGAGGGCAACATCACAGTGATGGAAACAAAAAAGACCGCTTATGGCAATCTGGTGTTAGCAAATGATTATGGCGCAGTTGTGGATCCACGTTTTAAGCAGCCGGAGATAAGCAAAATTTCCGAAACATTATGCGTAGATGCGGTGCCAGCTGAGATTGCCGGACTACCATATGTTGGTTCCCTTGCAGTGGCAACAAACAAAGGTGTTCTTGCGCATCCGCTGCTCAGCGAAGAGGAAAAGAAAGTTTTGGAAAGCGTATTCAAAGTTCCCGTGGATGTTGGCACAATCAACTGCGGCATACCCTATGTAGGCACGGGCTTAATAGCTAATAATCACGCTGCAGTAGCTGGTTCCTTGACTACTGGACCCGAGATGTTTATAATTGGGAATGCATTGGATGTTGTGCAGGAAGTTGATACAGCATGAAAGTTTTCAGAGTAACTGGCGAGATTCGTAAACCAAATTTGAAAACACCCTTCGTAAAAGAAATGTTGGCGGCTAAAGCTGAGCATGCAATAGAGAAAGTTTATGCGGAAATAGGCAGCAAGCACCGCGTCAAACGGCACCACATTAAAATACTCAGCGTTGACGAGGTTGCGCCGGCAGAAATTAAGAATCCCGTTTTGAAGAGGATTGTGGCTGGGGAATAAGGTTGGCGAAGATAAGCGCAGAGGAAGAGGAGCTTCGCAGACTCAGCCTTGAAATGCGCCTTTTAGAGCAGACTGCCGAGACGCTGCAGCAACGAATCAGCATGCTAACTGCGGCCATAACGGACTTGTCTTATGCCCAGATGACATTGGAAAGTGTGGAAAAGGAAAAAGAGAACACGGATCTTCTTGTCCCAATAGGCGGCGGCTCATACCTAAAGGCGAAGTTGGCGGCGCCTGATAAGGTAGTCGTGGGCATCGGCGCGGGCATATCTGTCGAGAAAACGCTGCAGGAGGCAAAAGCCATGGTTAAAGAGCGTCTAGAAGAGCTGGAAAAAACGCTAAATTCGGTGCAGCAGCAGTTTGCGCAGGTAGCCGAACGAATTAACGCTGATAGGAACCGTGCCGAAGGTTTAGTCGCCAAGTTGAGAGAAGGGAAAGCTTCAAGCGATGTTTGACCGGCTTAAGTCAGGCTTTAAAACTCTCGTAACCAAAGTTACTACAACCGAGCTTAAGGCTGAAAACTTAAGCCCCCTCCTTTCCGATTTTAAAATGACCCTTGCCGAAAATGACGTCGCCTTCCCCGTGGCTGACCGCATCTGCGAGGAGCTGCAAAAGCGTTTGGTTGGCATGCAAGTCAAGCGCATGGAAGACCGCAAAAAAATCGTTGAAGAAAACCTTCGGCAAGTTCTTCTCGAAGTTATGCTCACAAATAACAAAATCGACCTGCTGAAGAAGGCAGAGGAAAAACGCAAGAAAGGCGAGCCGCTGGTTCTGCTTTTCGTAGGCATAAACGGCACAGGCAAAACAACAACAATCGCCAAAGTCGCCCTCTTCCTCCGTGAGAAAGGCTACTCCGTAGTGCTGGCGGGCAGCGACACCTACCGCGCCGGCTCCATTGAGCAGCTTGAGGAGCATGCTAAACGCTTGGGCATGCGTATCATAAAGCACAAGTACGGCGCGGATCCAGCCGCGGTTGCCTACGACGCTATAAGCCACGCGAAGGCGCATGGAGTAAACGTCGTGCTGATTGACACGGCTGGGCGGATGCAGACCAACCAGAACCTAATGAATGAGTTGGCGAAGGTGAAGCGTGTTGTCTCGCCTGACCTGACGATACTGACGGTGGACTCGCTGATTGGCAACGACGCGGTTATGCAGGCTGAAGAATTCCACAAAGCCATCGGCATAGACGCAACGATCCTGACAAAGGTGGATGCGGACGTTAAAGGCGGCTCCGCCCTAAGCGTAACATACGTAACACAAAAGCCAATATTGTTCATCGGAGTTGGCCAAGCATACAAGGATCTGGAGCCATTCAACCCAGAAAAATTCGTTAAAATGATACTGCGATAAGGACTTTCGCCATTTTTCTATATTTGCTTATTTGCTCGACATGTTGCTGTTTATTTCCGTCTACAAGTATATTTATCTATGTGCTTACCAATATATGTACGTGGTGAGGTCTGCTTTGAATGGAACCACCACGATAAGAGTTTCAAAGGAAACGGCAGAAGCGCTTGAGCATTTGAAAGAAAAGCTTAACGCGGAAAGCCTTGACGAAACAATAAGGTTACTTGTAAAAAAGCAACGAAAGAATATTTTGGAAAAGGCATTTAGTGTTGACCGCAATAAAATCAAGCCTTTCTCAGAGGAGGACCGCGGTGAAGATCGTAATTGACCCTTATGCATGGATTGAGTTCTTTATTGGCAGCGAAAAGGGTTTCAAGGTGAAGGAAATCTTGGAAGATGCTGACGAGGTTTATACTCCTGACACGGTTCTGGCAGAGGTTGCCCGCAAGTATACCCGAGAAGGCGCGGATGTTAAGACTGTTGCTGCAAGACTGGAAACGATAACCGCCACTTCGAGAGTTATGCCTATAGATGCTACAGTGGCTTTAGAGGCTGCAAAATGCTACTTGGAACTTGCGGAGCATGCTCAAAAAGCCAAGCAGAGTCAGCCCAGCCTTTTTGATGCCATTGTGTTAGCCACAGGTAGAGTATTAAAGTCTAAAATTGTGACAGGCGATGAGCATTTTAGAGACATGCCCGAAATAGTATGGATCGCTTGAAGTTCCACACACAAATAAGAAATAAATGTACCATTTCTCTGAGCAGTTAGCTACTCACCATTTTTAGTAGTATTGCTTTTGCTGAGTACAACCTATTTTCTGCCTGCTCATAGATTACTGAGCGCTTGTCTTCGATGATGTCTGCGCTTATTTCGTAGCCTCTGTGTATGGGCATATCGTGCATAATGTATGCGTTGTTTCCCTTCATCAGCGCCTTGTTAACCTGATAGGGCATCATCTGCTTCATGCGCTTCTCCTTCTCCGCGGCGAACTTCGGGTCAGTGAAGTATTCCATGTCAATCCACGTGTCAGTGTAAACGAAATCTGCGTCCGCCACTGCCTCTGCCGCGTCAAGCGTGGTTTGCCACAGTCCCGTCTTCTTCGCCGCTTGCATAAGCTCCTCATCACGCGCCTGCTCGTTAATTATCGGTGTTACGGTGGTCAGCTTAACGCCCGTTTTGGTGCAGCCCTCAATCAGCGAGTTGCACACGTTATTATGCACGCCTATGAAAACCAGCCGCGCGCCCTTCAGCTTGCCATGCTTCTCCTTTATCGTGATTAAATCCGCGATGGCTTGGGTTGGATGATATTTCTCGTCGCAACCATTAATCACTGGCACACGTGATGCCTCTGCCATGCGCTGCAGATCCGCATGCCGTAGCAGTCGCGCCATTATGCCGTCAACATTACGCGACAAATATTTTGTTTCATCGTAGATGTCTGCCAAGGTGAAGTTTGTGGTGCGCCAGTCAATGTACAGCGCATGTCCGCCTAGCTGTGTCATAGCCACTTCAAAGGCAACGCGCGTGCGCGTGCTGGTTTTCTGAAAAATCAATGCAAGCGACTTCGCATCCAATGCTTTACGGTACTTCTCAGGGTTGTGTTTAACCTCGATGCCTAAATCTATTAGCTCATTAAGCTGCTGAGGGGATAACTCCTTAAAGTTGAGTAAGTGCATTTTTGCCTCGTCTCTCGCAGAAAGGTTGAAGCTACGTTCGGCAAATAAGCTTTATGGAAACATTTTTCTCTATAGGCTGAGTCTTTAACGCGAAGGCTCCCCCATGATACTGCTTGTGGCTTCACTTAAAGACATGGCAAGCTTAACCATAACAAGGCAAGTTCTGGAGCATTATCCCTTCAAGCCGACAGGCCAAACCTTTCAGGGAAACCCTATATACGCAGCGGTTGTGAACGGCAAAAAAGTTAACCTCATAATACTTAGCGAAGAAACTGTAAACGCGCAGTACCTAACCGATAGCTTTCCTAACCCCCGATTGATTGTCTTCATCTCGCGGCATAGTAGCACAAGCGGCAAGCCCACACTTTCAGTTCATACACCAGGCAACTTGGGCGCAGCGGAATTTGGCGGTTTACCGCGGCGTGTCTCTGTCGCGCCAGCAGCCGCCATGCATGCCGCGCTAAAGGCGCTTTCTTACTTCAAAGAAGGCATGAAGCTCGAGTATGAGGTAAGCTATGAATGCACCCATCATGGGCCATCGCTTAACGCGCCCGCAATGTTTGTGGAGTTGGGCAGTTCCCCTCAGCAATGGCGCGACCCGCGAGCCGCTGAAGCCGTCGCGCATGCTGCGATGTCGGCTATTGGAAAATTCGGCGTTTCCGAGAAAAAGGCGGTTATAGGCATAGGCGGAACACATTACAATGAAAGATTCACTCGCATGGCTTTGGACGAAGAAACCATATTCGGTCATATAATCCCCAAATATGCTGTTCCAGTGGTTGACGCTGCAATGCTCCGCCAATGCCTCGAGAAGACACTGGAGCCTGTGGACTCCGCGGTTCTCGATTGGAAGGGCATAAAAAGCGCAGACAAGCCGCAGTTGCTCGCAGCACTGCAGGAAATCGCGCTTCCATATAAGAAAATTTAATAATTCCGCCGCAGTTAGCTTTTAAACCTCAAAAATCACAGTAACGTTTATTATTCCTTAATGAAATCTTGAGTGTGCGGTAAATATGGGCGTAAAATCGTTTCTATCTCAATGCGCAAGAACCTTAAAGTTAGCCGTGAAACCTGGGAAAGATGAGCTTTGGCTATCGCTGAAAATTAGCTTTCTAGGCATAGGCGCCATCGGCCTAATTGGGTTCATAATTAAGTTGCTTTCTTTCGCCTTAGGCGGCGCTACAGCCGTACCTGCCTCATAGAAGGAAGAGTTGTATGGAGAAAAAAACCGAAGAGCAGCCGCAGGCGAAAATTTTCGTGGTTAAAACAACCACAGGGCAAGAGCTTAATGTGGTAAGGCTTGTAGCGGCAAAGGTAGAGATGGAGCACATCCCCATAAAGGCTATCCTCGTTCCTGAAGCGTTAAAAGGCTACGTTTTCATTGAGGCTGACGGCCCGCACTTCGTGGAGGAAGCCATAGCCGGAATAAGACACGTGCGCTCGCGTATTCCAGGCTTAGTTAGTTTCTCTGAAATTGAGCGTTACATCATCAGAAAGCCTGTTCTTGAGGATCTGAATGAAGATGATGTTGTGGAAATAACTGGCGGCCCCTTCAAGGGTATGCGCGCGAAAATCACGCGGTTAGATAAGTCTAAGGGCGAGGTTACGCTTGAGCTGTTGGAAGCCACGTTTACTTTGCCCATCACAGTTCATTCAGACTATGTTAAACTAGTTGAAAGAGCAAAAAAAGCTGGTGAAGAATGATGGCTGAGAAAAAAATTGTAGAATTACTCGTAAGTGGAGGACAAGCAACCGCTGGGCCACCACTAGGCCCCGCACTCGGACCTTTAGGCATCAACACTATGGCTGTCGTGAACAAGATAAATGAGCTTACGAAAGATTACGCGGGCATGAAGGTCCCTGTGAAAGTGGCGGTAGACGTTGAAACCAAAACCTTCGAGGTTACAGTTGGAACACCGACGACTTCAGCGCTGATCGTAAGTGAATTGAAAATCGAGAAAGGCTCAGGGACACCTAACACTGCGAAAGTAGGCAACCTTAACATGGAACAAGTGATTCGCATAGCAAAAATAAAACGCAAAGAGCTACTGGCGACAACCTTGGAAAAAGCTGCAAAAGAAATTCTAGGCACCTGCGTCAGCATGGGCGTTACGGTTGAAGGCAAAGACCCACGTGAAGTGCAGAAGGAAATTGACGAGGGCAAATACGCGGAATTATTCAATAAAAGCAAAGAGTAAGCGAATATTTTTATAATCGGGTTCCATCACCTCATTGGCACGAGGCTCAAAAAGATGCCCTTAGACAAAAAATCGCTGTTAGACGCCGTTAAAGAGGCAAAGGCTAAATCTGGACAAAAGAAATTCAAGCAAACAGTAGAACTGATTCTAAACCTCAAGGAGGTTGACATGAAAGCTCCTGAAGGGAAAATACAGCAGGTTCTCGAGCTTCCTCACGTCACAGGAAAACCAAACAAAACATGCGTAATCGCCGCTGGCGAATTAGCGCTTAAAGCAAAAAACGCCCAAGCGGATCTTGTTCTTGAGAAGGCTGATCTTGAAGCGTTAGCCGGCAAGAAAAAAGAACTGCGAAAAATAGCAAGCGACTACGACGTATTCCTAGCTGAAACTTCGTTGATGCCGCTTGTAGGTAAGATTTTCGGGCCTGTTTTAGGTCCAAGAGGAAAGCTTCCTATACCTGTTCCGCCAAACGCTGACATCGCAAACCTAATACTCAAACAGCGCAAGACCATCGTCGTCAAAATGCGCAATCAACCTATAATTCAATGCTCCATTGGGACAGAAGATATGCCTGACGAAGCGCTTGTTGACAATATTCAAGCAGTTTTAAGAGTTGTTGAAGGAAAACTTAAGCGAGGCCTCAAGCATATTAGAGTGGCTTATGTAAAGGCATCCATGGGTGAGCCAGTAAAGGTTACTCCTTAACCGAGTTGACGTATATGCCTTCACAACAAGTACTAGAAGAAAAAGCTGGTGAAATTGACGCCATAAAGACTTTGCTGACGGAATATAAGGCAGTAGGCATCGCCAGCCTGCAAAAAGTTCGCGCCACGCAACTTCAAGAGCTAAAGAAAAGTTTAGCCGGAAAAGTTCACATGAAAGTCTTAAAAAATACTCTAACAAGACTCGCCATCGAGAACACTAAGCGTGCAGAGCTGAAACAGCTTGAGAAGTATTTGGAAGGCCCAAACCTCTTCTTGTTTACCAACCTTAACCCATTCAAGTTGGCGCTTCTTCTTGAGCGCGGCAAGGTTAAGACTTTTGCTAAGGCAGGCGATACCGCTGCCATGGATGTGGTGGTTCCAGCGGGAAACACTGGGCAACCTCCTGGTCCAATAATAAGCCAGTTGAATGCTGTTGGTTTGCCGACGAGAATTGAGTCCGGCAGTGTCTGGGTGAGCAAGGACACGCTTGTGGCTAGGAAGGGCGAGGTTATTTCCGAGAGCCTTGCAAGTGTCCTGTCAAAGCTTGGAATCAAAGCAGTCGAAGCAGGTTTATCGATGAAGGCAATCATAGATGAAGGCGTACTGATAGAGGGCGACCAGCTAAAAATAGACATTGACGCAACGCGTAAGAGTTTAGAACAAAGCCAAGGCGAAGCATTCGCCTTATCCTTAAGCATAGCTTATCCAACAGCAGAAAACATAACTATGCTATTGCAACTTGCACATCAGAAAGCCTATGCGCTCGCGCTGAACGCCGCAGTTCCCACAAAAGATACCATTGCAGACTTAATCCGGAAAGCGCACATGGAAATGCTCAGCCTAAACAGCGCAGTAGAGAAAGCAGCACCTAAAAACTAACCTTGTCTTTTAGCGTTCTGCCTATAACTCAATCATTTTTTATTTTTCTCGTTTTTACTTGAGAATTAGATATATGTTTGATTAATAGCTTAGCTGCTTTCTGTGGCTTCACGGAGGGTTCAACCAATTACTGATTCTACATTTAAGTTAAGCACTATCTCCGCGATGTCGCTAGCATACTCGGCTGTTCGCCGTACACTTTCGATGAGCAAGCTCAAGTTTGCGATTTCTTCCACGCCGAATTTATGAGATGCAAGAACTGCGTCTTTTTCTAGTTTAACGATTTGAGGTATCTTCTCAATTACGGTTTCTGCCAGGTTGAAGTCGCCTTTGAAAAGCGATTCTATGGCATCCTCAAACATGGAAATTGCTGTGGCGCTCATTTTTTCTATTATTTCAATGAATTCTTCGCTTACTTTTTCCTTAAGGGCAAGCATGTTTTCTGCAATTTTCGTTGCGTGATCAGCTGTTCTTTCAATGGATTTTGTTATGAGCCTATATCCAAGGCAATGTTTTGCATTTTTTAAGCCTATTTCTTTTAAGATTTGTGGCTTTGACACAGCTAGCTTAAGCAAGCGAATTATGTAGAGGTTGAAGCGGTCAACTTCATTGTCTGTTTCGATCACTGCTTTTGCTGCGGTGTAATCCAGGCTTTTAAGCGCGGCTATGGCGTCCCTATGCATTGACGCGGTGATAATTGCCATCCTTCTCAGCGCGCTTTGGACGGAAAGCTCTGGATAGTTAAGCAGAACCTGCAGAACAAGATCTGTAGGCGTATCTATCACAATTTCCGTGCCAACGAGGAAATGTCTTGCAAAGCCTTTGAGGTAATTCCTTAACTTTGAGGATAACTGCTGTTGCCCTTGAGCTTTTATGCGAAGAATGTTGTAACCCACTAAATAGGCTGCAACAGCCTTTCGCGTTACAGCTTCTGGCTTGTCAATCGCCGATACGCGGATTAAGGCCTCATCTTGTTTTTCCGTTTTCTTAAATTTTGAGGAAACAATGGAAAGGGATCCATCCTCTTCCTCGCGAACTATTAAGGGGCTTCCTTTCGTAAGCTGATTTTGTGTGATCCAACGTTTGGGTAAAGAGAGTATATACGTGGATCCGCCTGTTACTTGTAATTTCCGTGTTTCGTCCCTATGTGTCCGCGAAGAGTCATTCATCTCTGCTGCCTCTGTGCTAATACAAATATTCCTATAGATAAAGCTTGTTTCTATATAGTCTATAATGATTATTGGGAGAATATATATAATTAAAGTTGCGCATCGCCTATTCGAAAAACAATGGAGAAGAAATAATGAATAAAACAATGACTTTAGCAATTGTCGCCATAGCCATAATAGTAATAGGCATAGTAAGCTACATGTACTTGACACAACCAGCATCAGAGCCATCTACTTCGCCTAGCCCAACTCCAACACCGACGCCGACTTTAACACCTACACCAACACCACAAACTTCACCTACGCCGTCAGCTACACCGACGCCTGCGACCACTCCTACACCAACAGCCACAGCTACACCTACTCCAACACTAACCCCAACACCTACGCCAACTCCCGGCCCAGCAACACTTAACGGCGCAGGCGCCACCTTCCCTCAACCACTACTTAACGCCATAATAGCGCATTATACTACGCAGGTTAGAACAAACGTTCAAATCAACTATCAAGGAGTCGGCAGCGGCGCTGGCATATCTGCCTTCACAAGCAAAACGGTGGACTTCGCAGCCTCGGATGCTGCGCTTACCGCTTCTCAACGTGAAGCAGCACCTAACGCGTTGCATATTCCAGAAACAATAGGCGCCATAGTAATAACCTACAATCTACCCGGCGTCCCCAGCGGGCTCAAGTTAACAGGCCCAATAATCGCGGACATCTACTTGGGTACAATCACTAAATGGAATGATCCCGCAATTGCCACTTTGAACCCGACATTCCAACTTCCAAACCAAGACATAGTCAAAGTTCGCAGATCTGACAGCTCGGGCACAACTAACTGGTTCACAAAATACTTAAGCGCCGTAAGCCCCGCATGGAATAGCCAGGTGGGAAGCGGCACTTCAGTTCAATGGCCCGGAGTAACAGTTGGCGCCAGTGGCAACGCCAATGTCGCCGCCACAGTAAACCAAACGCAATATGCCATAGGCTACATTGAATTAGCCTATGCTTTACAGAACAACATGCCCGTGGCAGCAATCCAGAATCCTGCTGGAAACTTTGTGCTGCCCTCGCTTGCTTCAACAACAGCCGCTGCTTACTCACTTCCAATAAGCGGGCTACCAGCGGGAGGCGGAGATTGGACAGGAGTAAGCCTCCTTAACACGCCTGGAAGCCAAGCTTACCCAATAGTGACACCCACATACTTGCTTGTTTATAAAGAACTCAACGTTATTCTTGGCATGACCTTAGACAAGGCAAGGCAGCTCGTAGACTTTCTCTGGTACGTTATACACGATGGTCAGCAGCTTGCATCAAGCTTACAGTATGCACCTCTGCCATCTAACCTGGTTCAGCTTAACGAAGCAACGATACGGTCAATAACATTCAATGGGCAATCCCTAATATCTTAATAGCTAAGTTAGGCAACGTGCCTAACAACCAAAACTTTTTTTGATGTTAATCCTCGGGTGAATGATAAAATGCGGCTAAGCGTAACTTGCGACGCAATATTCAAAGTGGCGGTAGGAGTATTAGTAGCTTCAGCAGCAGTCATTTTATTAGCTACCCTATATGTTCTGTCAACTGGCTCGGCAATAGTCCTGCAACGATTCGGCTTAGGCTTTTTCACAGGAGTAAACTGGAACCCTGTTGAAGGCCGAGAATCCTTTGGGGTACTTCCCTACATGCTTGGAACACTAGTTACGTCCAGCATTGCGCTTTTGATAGGCGTCCCATTAAGCCTAGGAATCGCAATCTTCCTTGTAGAAATGGCGCCGAAAGCCATCCGCGTGCCGGTTTCATACCTAATTGAACTGCTAGCGGCTGTACCAAGCGTTATATTCGGCCTCTGGGGGCTATTTGTCCTCCGCTTCTGGGTTCTAAACTACATTGAAACGCCATTGAGTGCTTCGCTGGGGTGGACTCCAATTTTCAACGGAACACCTTTCGGGCTTGACCTCTTAACTGCAGGCATAATACTTGCAATAATGATTATCCCCACGGTCGCATCTGTTTCAAGAGAAGTAATCAGCGCAGTTCCCAATTCCATCAGAGAAGCGGCTTACGGCATCGGTGCAACAAGGTGGGAGGTAGTCCGCCATTGGGTTCTAAGCTATGGGCGCTCAGGAATTTTAGGCGCCATAATCCTCGGCTTAGGCCGTGCAATAGGCGAAACAATGGCTGTCGCGATGGTCATAGGCAACGCTATCGGACCAAATGCTATGCCCACTTCGCTGTTTCAGCCTGGGCAAACTTTGCCTTCGCTGATAGCTAACGGTTTTTTGGAGGCGCCAACGCCACTGGAAAAATCCGCTTACATGGGCGCCGGCTTAGTCTTGCTGCTGATAAGTCTCCTCATCAACATAATCGCCCACATAATGGTCACATGCATCTTGAAAGTTAAAGGAGGCGCAGTAGAGTAAATGCTCAGCAGCTTCCGTTTCAGGAGATTCAAGGATAAAATTGCATATCTTCTTTGTCTCCTTTGCGTTATTATCGCAATTATCCCCTTAGCAAGCATTATTTTTGAGGTGATTGCACGAGGGGCACCGCAGTTAAGTCTACATTTTCTAACAGCCAACGGATTAGAAGGCGGCATAGGCCCAGCTATACAAGGAACATTGATTCTAATCGGCTTAACTAGCCTAATCGGTGTTCCCATAGGTATAATGTCAGGCATATACCTAGCTGAATTTGGCGGCAACAAGTACGCTTCAGCCATGCGGACAATCAATGACATCCTCACAGAGTTTCCATCCATAGTGGTGGGCATAACCGCCTTCAGCATAGTCGTTGTAGGCATAACAGGAAGCTTTTCTCCGCTTGCAGGCGCCGTAGCGCTATCGTTTATAATGATTCCCATAGTAGCAAGAACAACAGAAGAATCGTTGAAGCTTGTACCTGTCTCAGTCCGCGAAGCAGCCTTGGCGTTGGGCTTGCATCAGTGGAAAACTATCCTTCGCGTAGTTCTTCCCAGCGCAGGGCAAGGCTTAGTAACGGGTACACTTCTTGCGATAGCCAGAATAGCTGGTGAAACCGCGCCGATTTTGCTGACTATTATGGGAAATACTTACTTCTTTCAAGGCTTCAATCAACCCATGGATGCGCTTCCGTTAAGGGTGTTCCTAAATTCGAGGCAGCCATCAGCAGAGGTGCAGGCGCAGGCTTGGGGCGCAGCTTTAGTGCTGATTTTAATAGTTCTAACGTTAAACATATGCGTAAGAATAGCCAGTCGAGGAAAATTGAGAAAGTGACTGAACACATGGGTAACAGCGAAAAGATAAAAACAGAAAAATTGAACGCGTGGTTCGGGCAAAAACAAGCTTTAAGAGACATTAACCTTTCAATTAGAGCCAATGTTGTCACTGCAATCATCGGCCCTTCCGGCTGCGGTAAATCAACGCTAATTAGAACATTAAATCGGATGCATGAGCTAGTGCCCGGCGCAAAGGTTTCAGGACACGTGCTGCTGGACGGGAAAAACATCTATGATAACGATGTTGACCCTGTGCAAATCCGCAGAAGAGTAGGCATGGTTTTCCAGAAGCCAAACCCATTTCCCACAATGTCCATTTATGATAACGTAGCCGCCGGCTTGAAACTCATGGGCGCCAAAAAAGGCCCAGCGCTTGATGAAGTTGTAAAGAGATGTCTTCAGCAAGCAAGCTTATGGGATGAAGTTAAAGATGATTTGAAGAAGCCGGGAACCAGCCTTTCCGGAGGCCAGCAGCAGCGGCTTTGCATTGCCCGCGCTTTAGCGGTAAATCCGGAGGTTATTTTGATGGATGAGCCTTGTTCTGCGCTGGACCCGATTGCAACGGCAAAAATTGAAAGTTTAATTAGAGATTTATCTAAGGAATATACTGTCGTGATTGTGACGCATAATATGCAGCAAGCCTCGCGGGTTTCCGATTGTACTGCTTTTCTTTACCTTGGCGAGCTTGTTGAGTACGGATTAACTAAAGATATCTTTGAAAATCCCAGAAATGCGCTTACTGAGAAATATATTACAGGAGAGTTTGGATAAACATGAGCCGACTAATAGACGCGGGTTTAGAAGAGCAGGCCGCGTTACTTTGCAGAATGGCTGAATTAACCTATGAAACAGTCGACTTGGCAATTCAAAGCTACCTAAGCGGCGAGAGCGCGCACCGACAAGTAAAGGAAATGTCAGACCTTCTTATGGCAATGGCTGAGGAAATCGAAGATAAAACATTCGAGCTAATCTCCAGATTCCAGCCTGTGGCATCCGACTTGAGAACCATAAAATCCTACATGAAAATAGCCTACGATTTCAGCCGCTACGGCAGATACGCCCTAGACATTTCATACGTTACTGACAAGCTGTGCGGGGTAACGGAATGCGAAACATGGATGCGCCCTTTCATCCAAGAAGCCAGCGAGAAAGTTATGAAAATGGTTAGAATAAGCATTGACGCACTTAAGAAGCATGATGTAGCATTAGCCAAAACTGTTTCTGAGCATGAACAGGAAGTTGATAAAATGTATTTTGATTATCTAAATAAGCTCATTGAAAAAGCCCAAATCACAACTGAATGCGTCATCTCCAGCGTGCTGGTAATGCGATATCTAGAACGTATAGCTGACCATGCAACCTATGTCTGCGAGGCAATTGTATACATCGCAACTGGCGAGAAAATACAGCTACGCTAATTAAGAGGTTTTCTTTACGGCGTCTACGGTTCTTTTCAGCAGAAGCTGCGCTGCTTCTTGACTGGGCCAGCTTCCAAGGCCGCAGTCAGGCCCCGTAAAGGTCATGCGGTCTCCAAATTTCTCCCTAGCCTTTTCGTACCGTTTTCTTATCGTGTTTTCATCCTCAACCAGCTGCTCAGCAGTTGGCTTTTCCACGCCTTGGTCATGAAGCTCCGCTATAATCGCGTCTATGTCGGTCCTTGAAACGCCGACGCGAATTTGCTTATCTGCTTCCTCCAGCATCCGCCGCGAGACGCTCTCGATGTTCCGCGGCGACGCCGCATACTCAAAAGACACCACATCAATGTTAGCCACTTCCAGCAAGTCGGGCAGCCGCGATGCTGAGTGAAGATGAATCTGCCTCACTGCTCCTTGAAAATCAAAAGCCTTCTCCAGCACATTGCATGTCAAATCTTTCTCGGCAGCGATGTTCAGGAAACCAAAACTCGGCTCGTCTATGGACACAACTTTGGTTTCGATGTGCTTGGAGTTTAGGATAGCATTCTTGGCGAAGCGGCGGATGGTCTCTGCGAAACTTTCCAGTACATCTTCATAGGGGGTTGTCCCTATTTCCTTCAAGTAAAGCTCCAGCGGGCCGAATATTGATACGCGCAGCAGAATCTTTTTTCCAAATTCTTCGCTAAGCGCTTTTGCTTCCGCGTTAATTAGGTGCACTTCGGGAAGAATCGCCTGCTTCTCATCGACCAAGAAAGAGCCCTTATCCATTGCCTTGTAAATGAGGTCGCTGACCTGCTTGATTCCATCATACTGCTGTGGATAGTTTATCACATCTAATCCTGTCATGATTTTTTTCTTGAAGGACTCAAGTGTGACCTCGCAGAAATTTTTTCTTATGAACTCGTTTTTGCTGATGTCTCCGCCGCTGATTACGGCATCTCTTGCAAGCTGATATGCCCTGTTGAAGGCGTCTTTGCTGACGCTTGGCGGAAGCGGAAAACTGCCTATGTCATCAACTAATGAGCTCATGAAGTTATATTGGCGATGGAATTCTTTTAAATCTATAGCTGCATTTTTAACCTTGACCTATTAAAGATTTACAGCATTAATGGAGCAGTGTACCGCGTTGTCTGAATCATGCGTCTTCTGTAAGATAGTGCGCAAAGAAGCGCCTGCAAGCGTAGTCTACGAGGATAACCAAGTAATAGCATTTATGAGTATACAGCCTGCAAATATTGGACACACACTTGTTGTGCCCAAGAAGCATTACGAGAACATCTTTGATATTCCGGAGGATGAGCATGCATACCTCTACAAGATCGTGAAAAAAATAGCTCACGCCGTAAGAGGCGCAATGTCTGCTGCAGGCATCCGAATTGTGCAAAATAATGGCGCTGCGGCTGGTCAAGTGATTTTTCACGTTCATGTGCATGTTATTCCCATGAACACGCACGGCGCCTTCTTGCGTCCTCTTGAGATTCGTGATTTGAAAGCGCTGGAGGAAGATGCCGCGAGGATAAGACGTTTTATCTGAGGCTGCTGCCTAAGCTTTGAAGAAAGCTTTCTGATGAGTATTTGATGAATCCTTAAGGAGATAATTTCTGTAGCAGAATCAGCTAAACCTAGGGACACATATAAAAGTAAGAGACGCTAAAAGATACTCTGCGTAAATGCGGGAAAAATATGAGTGAAGAACCTAACAAAAATGAAACCACACAGCCAAAGAAACTTTTAATCGATGACACCTCAAATTTCCAGTTCCATGCCGCTTATACGGTTTATTCAGAATTATTTGATGGCGCAGCAGACGCTACAGCGAAAGCCGACTTAAACCGGAATATCGAGGCACTCAAAGAGGGCAGAATAGACTGTGAAACATTTTATAGGAACATAGCACATTACAGGAAGCTGCCGCCTAACCCTCCAAGCCCAAGTAAGATCACATTTGAAACTCAGCGGAAGCGCGACTGGCGCATAAAAACTCAAAGGCAAGAACGAATCCGCAGGCACAAAAAATAAGCGCTGAAATCTGTCGTTGTGAATACATCAGTTTGGTTTAAACATGTATAAACAATCCATACTGAAGCCTTATCTAACTATGATGCTTTTCTGCATGATTCACAAAAGGTGCTATATGCATGAAAGCATTGCATTTGGCGATGACTGGCGTTAGCGCCGCGCTTTATGCGGTAGTTGGAATTTTAACAAACATGGGAATAGTAAGCCCCGCCGTTGGTGTAGTCCGATTCTGGCCCGCGGTTATAGTGCCCGCAATCTTTGCGGTGCTCTTCGGACCATGGGTTGGAGGAACAAGCGCCGCCATCGGCATCTTCATAAGCGATATGGTTCAGCCAGGACACGGAATCGCCCTATTAAGCCTCACAGTCGGCGTTCCATCAAATTTCGCAGGCTTCTACCTCATCGGCTACCTATCACGGAACAAATTGAGCATGCGCAACATAGTTCTCACACTGGCTATGGGTAGCATAGCGCTGACAGGACTAATTGCATATCTCCTTGCGATTGAAGTGTTAACTGCCGATTTGGCGGCTCTGTTCCTCGGTGTACTCTTCACCAGCGTCGCACTGGTAGTAGGCGTTGGATTATGGAAGCCAGAATGGAAAAATTACGGTTTAGCCGCCGTCATCGGCCTCCTTGTTGGCAGCGTCATCATAGGCGTCGGCCTCTGGGCGTACAGCCAATTCCTGCCATTGCCGCTGACTGGATTTGAACGTAACGCGCCCGTCTACGCAATTTTCCTTTGGCTTGTATGGACTTTCGCCACCGAAATTCCCTTTCTCGTAACAATTGTTCCGCCAATTGTGAAAGTCTGCTACAAAGCCTTCCCCTCATTGGCATCTCAGTCTGAAAAGTGAGAGGAAACACTGTTGCCTAAAGCAAGCGCCTTCAGCCCTGCGGGGATCTCCAGTTTTTTCGAAATCTGCGACAGAACAGCCGACGGAACGCCAATTGCGGATTTGGAGCGTGTCGGCGCCAGAGGCGGCGGATTTGGTATCCAAAGGGGTGTTCTAACCGAAGTCACGGTTTCCGAGGCAAAAGCAAGCACTATCCGCGTTTTAATTAACGGTGTCCCTGCGCCAGAAGCGGAAACAACCCGCACAGTCGCCGAGATGCTGCTGCGTAGAAGCAGCAAGTTCTACGAGGTTACAGTCAATCACAAAGTTGATGTTCCAATAGGCGCGGGCTTTGGCTCCAGCGCAGCAGGCGCATTAACTGCGGCTTTAGCGTTGGCGAAGGCCTTGGAACTGCCGCTTACCTACAATCAGATTGGCCGAATCGCGCATGCCGCGGAGGTGCAATGCAGGACAGGGCTGGGTACTGTTGGCCCGTTAATGCTTGGCGGCTGCATTCTCACGGTTAGGCCAGGTGCGCCTGGCATAAGCGTCATCGACCGTATTCCCCTAAGCGATAATTACGTGATTGTCGCGGGTGTTTTCGGCGCCATCCCAACGAGGCAGGTGCTTGCGTCGGCTGAGAAGCGGCGTGAAGTTAACCGTTGGGGCAGAAAAACGCTTGAGGCGATTTTAGATGAGCCCTCTGTGGAAAACTTTATGGCCTGCTGCCTAGAGTTTGCTGAGAAAACCGGTTTTATGACGCCTCGTGTTAGGCATCTGGCAAAGTTGGCTGAACAGGCGGGCGCCGTTGGCGTGGCACAGAATATGGTGGGCGAGGCGGTTCATGCGCTTACGCTTGAGGAAAATGCGGCTGAAATAGCAGAAGCTTTTAAGCAAGTCTTGCCAAACGAGAACATCATCATAGCCAAGATTGACTTTCAAGGCGCTAGGCTGGTAGGGCATGAAACCATTTAGAAAAGTGGCGGTAGGCGGAACCTTCGACGAATTACACAAAGGCCACAAAGCCTTGCTTATGAAGGCCTTCGAGATAGGCAAGCGCGTCTTAATCGGCTTATGCACTGATGAGTTCGTGAAGAAAATGGGCAAGCCACATATAACCGCATCATATGAAGAGCGCCTAAAAGAGCTTCAAGCTTTTCTTAAAGAGCACGGGCTAATCGATAGGGCAGAGATTATTCCGTTAAACGATCCTTACGGTAACACGCTGACTGATATGTGCATTGAAGCGCTTGTTGTAAGCGAGGAAACCGAAAAAACCGCCTTAAAAATTAACCAGAAAAGAATAGAGGCTAATCTGCCGCCACTTGAGATAGTCACAATACGTATGGTGCCAGCGGAAAATTCTAGGCCAATTTCAACTACACGCATTCGCCAAGGCGAGATTGACCGAGAAGGTCGCTTGCTAAAGAGAATCCCTTAAGCTATGCCCGCGCCTTAACATGGGAAATGTTTTAGAGAATTTCACCTACTACCGTGATTGGTTTACGAATAATCGCTGTTAACTCGTCAATTTTTTCCCTGTTCAATGTAACAAGTACGACAGTGGCGGGTCCAGCTGATTTGTTTAGGTCTATGTCGCATGTTTCCGCAGGTTTTAGTTGCCGCCCAACACTGTGTGCCAGCATATTCGACGCGTAGCCAATGCCGAACGTGCCTACTGGGACAATATCATGAACAAAACTTTTCTGGGAAAGATGCATTACACTTTTGAGGTCGGCAATTTCACCTTTAACTTCCGCGGGAATGACCTCGGCGCCAACTTTGGGCTTACCAACAGCAACTATCACGTCGCCTGGATGAGTTTTTCCAAGCCTAAGCTCCTCCTCGTTTGCAAACCCGATTGCTGTCACTCCAGCGCCCGTCTGCGCCGTTTCGAAGTTATCTTCAGTGTTTTCCATCAGAACTTGGTTTGGATCAAGCCCGAGAACTCTGGACTCGCTTTTTATGCCCTCAATAATCTCGCGGCCAGTCGGCTCTTCTTCCACACTAAGCGTGGCTGATATGAGTAGGGGATATGCGCCTGTGGCGGCAACATCCATCAGCGCGACTCTTGCAAGAAACTTGCCGAGAACATACCCCTTAACCTTCACGTGATCCATCGCTTTTGGGCCAACGCTTCCTGATGAAGTGGAGCCCACAACTATGGCGTGGCCTGTAGGCACCTTCAAAATTGCAACGTCGCCTCGTCGCATATATTCGATCTGCGCAGGCTTAACTTGGAAGGCTAAGGACCTCAGCATGATGCCTACGTTTTCCACAAGATGCAAATACATCGTTAAAGCTTGCCGGATTACTTCAGATTTGCTGAAGCCATGGCTCGTCGCTAGCGTTTCTATCTCAGATGCTAATTTTTCTGGTAATCGAACATTTATGATTCTCATACGTAAATCACGTGTTACAATTGTAATACGAATGAAAATGCTTTTATGATTTTTCCCTTCGCCCTTTTAGAAAAAGAGAGGAGAACACATGAGTGAAAAAGCAAGCAAAGCAGCAAAAGCCTCCGCAAGCTGGATTGTTGCACGCATAGCAATTTTCTCTGCGCTAACAGTCGTCGGCTCCTTCATAAAAACCCCCAGCCCAATCCCCTCCGTTGCCTTCGATTCAAGCCCAGGCTTCTTTGCAGCGCTCTACTTCGGTGTACTCGACGGCGCATTAGTCTGCGGCATCGGTCACATAACAACATCCGTTATTAGTGGCTTCCCACTTGGCGTCCTGCATCTTCCCATCGCGGTTGGCATGGCTTTAGCAGGTGCAGCCATAGGCTTCGTAAACAAGTTGAACAAGAAATGGGGCTTCATCCCCGGCCTCGTCGTCGGTGTTGCCATAAACACGGCTTTGGTGGTTTTGGCGGTGCCTGTGATAACAATGGCTGGCGCGCTTGCCTTCGCGCCTCTGCTGCTCTTAGGCGCAAGTCTGAACGCCATAGTCGCTGCCATTGTTTACGTGGCTTTGCGAGGTAAACTTCGTTGATTCAACTCCCTGTTCCTGCCGCAACAAACAGGGACATCCTCATTTTTCAATTAGCTAATGATGAAATCTTGGTTGTCGGCTGCGACTCATCAGGCGGAATAGGCCCAAAACCTCTTGACAAAATCAGGGTAGACGGGTACACTCTTGGAAAATTCATAGCCCGTGTTGCGCTCATGGAAGTCCTATCCGTCGGCGCGATACCTGTCTGCATAGTTAACACGCTTAGCGTAGAACCTGCACCTTTAGGCGCTGAAATTTTGCGCGGCGTACGCGCTGAGGCAGAAAAAGCTGGCTTAGATCCACAGCTTGCTGTAACAGGCAGCACAGAGAAAAACTTTCAAGTTGAGCAAACAGGCATGGGCGTAACAGTGATAGGCATAGGCCGACGGGGCACGTTGAAAATTGGGGTTTCCCAACCGAACGACATTGTCGTTGCTGTGGGAGTTCCATGTGTGGGAAACGAGGTTATCCCAGCGGAGAATATGCAGATGATTGCTGACATAACGGATGTCTTGAAACTTCGAGGATTGTCATCTATTCATGAGATAATTCCCGTGGGGTCAAAAGGCATAGCCCACGAAATTGACGTATTAGCTAAGGATTCAAAATTGAAATTCAAATTAATGGACAAGACTGAAGTTAATTTGAAAAAATCTGCTGGTCCCGCGACGGTTGTTCTCGCGAGTCTTCAGGCATCTGAACTTGAAGAGCTTAAATCATCTGTTACCAAGCCTGTTAGCATCATTGGTCAATTGTTCTAAAGCCTATTTGGTGCGTATTCTGCGTTTACGCGCTTGTGGCTCCTTTAGGGTTCCGCTATTGTGGTTCGCGTTTACTTGTCATATTAGTAAGTGTTCCAATAGTATTTTGATGCCGATTGTTATTAGAACTATGCCGCCTACCATGTGTATTTTGTTTTCAACAAAATTCCCAAGTTTATTGCCAAAGCAAAAGCCTCCGAAGGATAAGAAGAAAGTAACTGCGCCAATTATAACAACAGGCACCGTTATGGATGCTTGCAGGAAAGAGAAACTTAGGCCAACCGTTAACGCGTCAATGCTTGTAGCAACTGAAAGAACCATCAGCGTAGCCGCAGTTAGTCTACTTTCTTTCTTCTCCTCGTTATCTCTTGCAGAATAGATCATTTTTCCACCTACAAAGGCTAAAAGCCCGAACGCCAACCAATGGTCAAAGTTGCCGATTAGCTCTATTAAGCTTAAGCCTGCCAGCCAGCCCAGCACTGGCATGAAAGTTTGAAAAGCGCCAAAGGAACCCGCCATAGCCAATCCTGTGGTGTATCTTCTGGTTCGGGTTGCTATGCCATGCGCAATTGACACTGCAAACGCGTCGGTAGCGAGACCCAGTGCAATCAAAAGAATGGTCGCGGCGTCCACTAGGCATCTGCTCGTTTCAGTGGTTTAATGTGCAATAAGCCATTATGCCTTAAAGGTTTTCGGTTCCTTCTGCCGCAGCGTCTTGGAAAAGGTAATATCCAGAAAAAAGCAAGGCAATTTAGTGGAGAAAGACCTGTTTGAAGCTGAGTCTCTCTAATGGCATATTTTCGAATTTTTCCTTAGCTGAAAACATCGCCGCTGTTAAACGACTTGGTTTCGAAAATTTGGAGTTTAACATGAAATGCGTGGAGAGAGAAGATGACGACTCAGTTTACATTGCGAAAAAACTCATTGAGGCACATGGGCTGAGATGCCTAACAGTTCACGCTGCAAGCCTTCACGTTAAGGATGAAAATGAGGTTTCCACGGCTGTTTATTACGGAAAAGTTTCAGCAGATTTTGCCCATAAACTTTCAGCTCCCGTGCTTGTTGTCCACTCAAACATACACAGAAAATTGCCCGCTGACATGAGAAAAAAGTTTTTGACAAAAATTTTCAGCGAGTTGAAGCCTTACGCAGAGAAACTACACCTTAAGCTGGCTTTGGAGAATCTTTCTTATGCATCAACAGGATTTGGCAAAAACATCGCTGAACTCGGAGAGGTCATCTACGCAATAGATGGGGCTGCAATAGGAGTAACTTTGGATTTTTGCCATGCAGAAGCCACAGGACAAACAATGCGTCTGCTTGATGAATATCATAAGCGTCTATGCGATGTGCACATAAGTAACCGCGCGCACACTCCATTCAAAACTGAAACGCCAAATTTGAGAGCTTTTATTACCAAGCTCAAGGCTTACGGGTATAATGGGCCATTAACCTTGGAACTTAACAGAAAATGCCCAATCGAAGAGATTCAGCAAACAAAGGCGATCCTTCAAAAGTTGATTTAATAAGACCCAACTGTTAATTTTAAGCTATGCGACTCCTAATCCTAATCGCAACCGAACTTATTCTACTCATAGCTTCAGTGCTTATTTTCCGAAGCCTTTGGGCGCTCCTTGACCAATATCTTGGGCAAGCACATCTTTGGCTAATGCTGATAATAGGTTTAATATTAACTGTGATAGCGCTGATAATAGTAAATTACGAACTTAAATACGAGCTAAGACATAAAAACCATTTTGAGACACAAAAACATAAGGAAGCAACGCCAGAAACACAAGTTGCAAAATTGCGGCTAACTTCTGCAATACTCAATAGCAACCACCTGTGAATTCAACACTAATGTATTTAACACCAAAATAGGCGCGGGGTGCGGGATTTGAACCCGCGCGGCCTTTTGGGCCACAGACTTAGCAGGCCTGCCCCCTACCAGGCTAGGGCAACCCCGCCACATTTTTCTTCAGCACACAATGCACTTTTTTGTTCTGCACATTTTTATTTATTGCCGTTCTATTTACGTTTTCCAAAGTATCTCGTGTCGTTTTTCAGAGCTCTGCCTCGCTTGCGCATGAAAAACTGGATGGTTTTCTCTGCTGTTCAATCACGTCCACTTTATGCAGCTATGCAAGTTTCTTGTATGCGTTCCGAAGAAATCATTCTGCGCTTTCATATTTGGCGCATATTAGAGATTCATTGCAGAAACCTATAGAGGGGGTCTATTCTATGGTTTTTTCGTGTTCTAATACGTACTGCGACTTTTGCTGTGCTATGTGCAATTATGAAAGGGCAGGTTTTCGTTAATGCTTAGTTCTCGCGTGCTGTAAGTAGGTGTCTTGCAAAGAATTTGCGTATTTCTTCAGCGGCAACGACAATTACTGCAAGTGAAGCAAGAAAGGCCCAGTCATAAACACCGAGCGCTGTTGTCTTGAAAATCTGCTGCATAAACGGAACATAAATTATAACGGCTAAGATGGAGAGCTGCGCGATTATTCCTAAAATAATCCACTTGTTAGTTGAAAGCTTCGTTTTAAACACAGAAACCTTACTCGTTCGGCAAGCAAGAACGTTGCCAACTTGCGCTACAACTATGCCCGCGAAAGTCATGGTGACCCCCTTAATGTAGACTGGGCTATCAGGCGCCAGAGGCATTCCGAGACGCCAGCCGCCAGCGGTCCACGCTGTTAAACAGCCAAACATTGCGCCCATGGCTATTATTGCGCCAATGTAAAGTGACCGCAACAGCACCTTGCCTGTGAAAAGGCGCTCTTTAATGCTGCGTGGTGGCTCCTGCATAATCCCTGCTTCAGGTGGTTCACGGCTAAGCGCCAATGATGGGATAACATCTATCGCCAAGTCTATGGCTAAAATCTGAACCACAAGCAGAGGCAGGGGAATTCCCATCAAAACGTAAAGCACATATGGAATTAGCTGTGCCCAGTTATGCGAGAAAACATACACAATAAACTTTCTAATATTCTCGTAGATAGCGCGCCCCGACTCTACGGCTTTAACTATTGACTCGAAGCTATCGTCTAAAAGGACGATATCCGCTGCTTCGCGAGCAACATCCGTTCCGGAGACGCCCATAGCCACGCCGATATCTGCTTCCTTCAGAGAAGGTGCATCATTAGCGCCATCGCCGGTGACAGCAACAATCTCCCCGCTTTTCCTCAGTGCCCTAACAATACGGAGTTTCTGCTCAGGAGAAACACGCGCGAAAATCACATTTCCCCGCCTAACATATGCAACAATGTCCTCGTCTCTTAAGGATTCTAAATCCACGCCGCGGATGATTTTGCAGTCTGACGCGTCAACAATACCGACTTCTTGAGCGATATACTGCGCTGTTGGACCATAGTCGCCCGTGATTATCACAGTTTTTATGCCCGCTTGCTTCGCCTTTAAAACTGCGTCTTTGACCTCATGTCTTGGCGGATCGCGCATGGCACATAAACCAATAAGTATCATGTCTTTCTCAACTTTGTCGCTCTTCACGTAGTTCCCAAGTTTTCTATATGCCACCGCTATTACACGTAACCCTTCATTTGCAAACTCGTGAATTCGCTTTTCTACAAGCAGCAGAGTCTCTTCGTTTAACTCTTCGACTTTGCCATCTACAAGAATTTTGTTACAGACATCAAGAATGGCTCTCGGCGCACCCTTAGTGTAAACGTAAACTTCATCTTTTGATTTGTGAACGGTGGTCATCCGCTTTCTCTCAAAGCTAAACGGGAAAGCATCAATAATGGGCTTCTCAGCCAAAGCATCCTGAATGTTCAAGCCATACTTAAGTGCCGCAGTCAAAAGCGCGCCGTCAGTTGGATCGCCAATTACGCTCCAAGACTTATTCTTGTCTGAAGGGGGAACAATTTTCGCGCTATTACAGAGCGCAGCAGTCTCAAGAAGGTTCTCAAGCAGTGGTACCTCAGCCTCACGCAGAGGTTTACCATTCAGGAAAAAGTTGCCTGTGGGCTCATATCCTATTCCCGACACTGACACAATATGATCTTTTACCCATAATTTCTCAACAGTCATTTCACCCTTAGTTATGGTGCCTGTCTTATCAGTGCATATAACCGTAACACTGCCCAAAGTTTGAACCGCTGACAACCGCTTGACCAGAACATTCTGCTTCACCATCTTAAGCACGTTGATGGCTAAAGCGCTTGAAACTGTAACTTGCAACCCCTCGGGAACACAGGCGATCATGACACCGATCATAAAGAGAATTCCGTTTGGAAGCGAAACATCAAACAATAGTACGCTAACCGCGAAGAAAACCGTGCCCACAATAACAGCGATTATGAAATCATACCGTGCCGTCAATGCAATTTCCTTCTGCAGCGGACTTTCCTCTTCGTGAATGGTCTGCGTTAAATTAGCTATACGCCCAAACTGCGTGTTCATACCTGTGGCATAAACTATGGCTTTCCCATTGCCCTTGGCGACGCTGGTGCTCATGAAAACAAAATGGGGCGAATGCAAATCCGCCTTCTCGAGAATAGGCCCCACTTCAGCTATTCGCGGTTGAGGCTCAGATTCCCCAGTTAAGGGCACGTTGTTCGTCCATAAATCAAACGCTTCAATTAGCCGTGCATCTGCTGGAACACGGTCGCCTTCTTCCAGCACAATAATGTCGCCTGGAACAATTTCTTTCACCAAAATTTTTCTAAGCTCGCCATCACGGATCACTTTGGCATATTCAGGCATCCAGCTTTTCATGGTTTCCATTGCTTTTTCAGCACGCGACTCTTGGAAAAGGCTAAAGAAAATGTTGATGAAAACCACTGCGAGGATGATGAGCGCCATTTCAAAATTGCCGCTTAACGCTGAAAGCCCACTTGCAAAGAGTAGCAGTATGCCAAAAAGATCCTTAAAATGCCTGATAAACTTGTACAAGAGGGGGATTCGACGCTTCTCTGGAAGTTTATTGTAGCCATACTTTTTGAGGCGCCTTTTCGCTTCTTCACTGGTTAAACCGTTAGGTGAAGAAGACAAGGCATCGAAGACGTCACTGAGATGCAGAGAAGCAACTTTTTCCAAAAAGCTCCCACCAAACCTGCGTAGACATGTTACGAGCCTATGAGCTGTCTATAGCTGAGGAGTATTCCTGCTAAGAGATTGCATTTTGATAGGTTGTTTTTTTCTTTTATTTTAGTTTTGAAATGCATCCTCAGCAGCAACTTCCCTTTTATAATTTAAGGTAGCAGCGCATTTTTAAGGCATTGCCTTAGCCAAAAACAAAGTTGAATTTAAACTAATCGGGCCTAAAATGGCTTTTTATGCTCTAATTGTTTTCAACAGATTGAGTAAACAAAAGCATGCTGCTATTGGAACTTGGTGCCTCATGCAGATACAGTGTCATTAAATATTCGCATTGTTGCCATAAAGTTAATAGGTGACAGTTTTAATTTCCATGTAGCTTATCTCATTTAAGAGAGAATTAAATATGCATAAAGCAATACCCTCATTAGCTTTGAGAAAAGTGTTGAATTTAACAATGGATAGATGTGGAAAGGTGTAGTTATGGCACGCTATAAGCAAGTGGAAGATATCGTTAAACTGATGAACACCCCGGAAATAATTAGAAACACAAGCATAATTGCGCATGTGGATCATGGGAAAACAACCCTTTCAGATAACCTGCTGGCTGCGGCAGGCATAATTAGCGAGCAAACCGCTGGACAAAAACTGTTTCTAGACTCATGGGAACTTGAACAGAAACGGCAGATGACGGTTTTCGCCTCAAACATCAGCTTGACGCATACTTACAAAGGAAAAGACTACCTCATCAATCTCATCGACACACCTGGACACATAGACTTCAGCGGAGCCGTAACCAGAAGCCTCCGCGCAGTCGACGGCGCACTTGTTGTCGTAGATGCTGTAGAAGGCCCAATGACGCAGACAGAGACTGTGTTGATGCAAGCGCTTCGCGAACGTGTAAAGCCCATCCTGTTTATCAACAAAGTGGACAGGCTGATAAAAGAAATCAAGTTAACTCCTGAGGAGGTTCAGCGTAAATTCGCAAAAATCATCGTGCGCGTGAACACGCTTATTGAGAAGTATGCTCCTCCTGAGCACAAGAAAGACTGGCAGGTTAAGGTTGAAGATGGCCGCGTCGCCTTCGGCTCAGCGCTTCACAAATGGGGCCTGAACCTGCCACACATGAAGGCCAAAGGCTTATCATTTAAAGACATTATTGACGCTTACACTGGTGCTCCAGAAGAAATTGGCAAGAAAGTTGAAGAATTAAGTAAGAAGGCGCCGCTCTACGAGCCGATTTTGGATATGTTCTGTGAGCACTTGCCAAGCCCGCTGGAGGCACAGCCCTACAGGCAAAGCCAGATTTGGCCAGGAGATGCTAACACTCCCACTGGCAAAAGCATGGCGAAAGTTGATCCTAACGGGCCGCTTCTAATGTGCGTCACCACGATTGAAGTTGACCCGCACAGCGGTGTTGTGGCCATAGGCCGTGTCTTCAGTGGCTCGGTGGCTAAAGGAAAAACGGTGCAGCTTGTAAGTAGCCGCCAACGGGGCACGATACAGCAAGTTTACATGAGCATGGCTACCGACCGCGTAATTGTAGACCGCGTTCCAGCCGGAAATATAGCAGCAATATCCGGGTTACCCTCGATTCACGTGGGTGAAACTGTCGCAGAAGACGGTGTGGAAACGCCGCCGTTTGAGGGCTTGAAATACGTGTCTGATCCAGTGGTAACTGTTGCAGTAGAGCCAGAAGACGTCAAAGATCTGCCGCTTTTCGACAAAGTTATACATAAACTGACTACGGAAGATCCTAACTTGCACTTTAAGATGGATAAGGAAAGTGGCGAATTCCTGTTAAGCGGCATGGGCGAACTTCACTTGGAGATCACCGCCTACCGCATGCAGGAAGCTGGATTAAAAGTAAAGCTTAGCAAGCCCATTGTCATTTACCGTGAAACTATCAGCCATGACTATCGAGGCCCGCCGGTGATGGGCAAAAGCCCCAACAAGCACAGCAAGCTCTGGATAACTTTAGAGAAATTGTCTGATGAAGTTATCGAGGCAATAAAGGCAGGGAAAATTTCAGAGATGCAAAGTCGCGATGAGCGGCAGAAAATCCTCAGAGAATTGGGCTGGTCAACTGAGGACGCCCGAAACGTCATAGCAATCGAAGAAAGCAACATGCTGGTTAACAGGATAAAGGGAAGGCAATACGTCGAAGAAGTGTTGGATCACATAAAATCCGGCTTCCGTGAAGCAGTACATGCTTGTGTTCTCGCTAAGGAACCAGCTTACGGATTGAAAGTCAACTTAGAAGACATTTTGGTTCATGAAGATCCCGTGCACAGAGGCCCTGCGCAGATACTGCCCATGACATGGCGTCCAATATGGTGTGCTTTCCTGCTCAGCGACCCGAAGCTTTTAGAGCCATTGCTAAGTTTCGAGTGTAAAGTGCCAAATGAGTTCGTCAGTCCAGTCATAGCGTTAATCCAGAAACGCCGCGGCAAAATCTTGGACATGATAAACGAGGAAGACATGATAATTGTCAAAGCAGAGCTACCTGTGGCCGAATCCTTTGGAATCTCTGATGAACTGCGCTCATCCACGCAAGGCAGAGCTTTCTGGGCTACACAATTCAGCCGCTGGGCTCCAGTACCTGAACAAATGCAAGCAGAAGTGATACGGCAAATCCGCGAACGCAGAGGATTACCACCAACGCCGCCGAAGCCAGAAGAATTCTACGAAGCAGAATAATCGCACTCTTTCATTTTTTCTCCTTTTTCAAACTTTTTTAAACATGCTGAAACAGAAGCACTTTTATTTTGATAATTCACCCAAACTGTCAGTTACATATAATTTGCTGCTTAATTAGTTCTGGAAAGGTTTATTTTTAAGCATGATGGTAAGGATTCCGAAGCGTAGGCGGATCATCATGGTCCGCTGGGATGTAGCCCAAATGTGGGCGGAACCGTAAACGACAATGTGAGGTGAAAAAGAAAGATGGCCTACAAGTACATAGCCGAAGCATGGTCTAATCCAGAGGAATCCTTCGTAGACGAGATTATGCAGCAGAGACTAGTTGAATGGCGAAAGCAGCCTGCTATAGTTCGCATAGAGAAGCCTACTCGCCTCGACCGAGCCCGAAAACTTGGCTACAAAGCCAAGCAAGGCTTCGTGGTTGTGCGTACCCGCGTCAGAAGAGGCGGATTACGGAAGCAGCGTCCCCGGTCTGGAAGACGTCCGAAGCGCATGGGTGTTGCCAAATTTAAGCCAGCTAAAAGCTTACGGTTGATTGCTGAAGAGCGCGCAGCCCGCAAGTTTCCAAATTTGGAAGTGCTGAATAGCTATTGGGTCGGCGAAGATGGTCGCTCAAAATGGTTTGAAGTGATTCTCGTAGACCCGAATCATCCTGCGATAAAGGCTGACAAGGACGTAAACTGGATAATTGAGAAGCAGCACAAGCGCCGTGTTTTCCGGAGCCTAACAAGCGCTGGCAAGAAAGTCAGGAGTTTGCGTAGAAAAGGTAAGGGCGCCGAGAAAGTTAGACCCAGCAAGCGTAAAGGAGCCAAAGGAGAGCAGTAGAATGCACCATATAAAACCACAAATTCTCAAGCCTGATGGACGGCAGCGAAGCAGCAGAGGTTTTAGCATCGAGGAGCTTAAGAAGGCGGGCTTAAACTTAGCGGAAGCGAGAAAGTTGGAAATACCTGTAGATAAGCGAAGAAAAACTGCTCATGAGCATAATGTCAACGTTTTAACGGCTTACGTGGAAAAGAAGAAAGCTGAAGCTAAACCAAAAGCTAAACCTGCCACGCAGTTGCAGTCAAAGAAAAAGGCTAAAAGCTGAAACCGCCCATAAAAAGAAGCGGTGCCCAGGTGGATTCTAAACTTCCCATAGGCTACATAACTATACGCGCTTTTGCTCATGCTACCGAAGACCCTGAAAAAGTTCTGACAGCAATACGGAATACACTGCCAAAAGAACTCGGCGAAAACGCGATTTTTCAAAAAACAAGCCTAACAGGGCATCATAAAAACCCCATTATTCTTTTTGAAACCAAACTTGCCGATAGACAGCAGCTGCCCCTTGCTCTGCAGAAAATTGCTGCGGGGTTAAGTGCTTTAGATAAGGAGAAATTGGCGCGAGAGATAATGCTGCATGTGGAGAAGCAGAACCTTTACTTAAGGTTCAATAAGCAATCTGCATATCAAGGCGAGTTAAGGCTTTCTTCAAGCGACCCCATACACTTCAGAATTCACTT
>JAWCNL010000006.1:0-106159 GCA_038848695.1 Bathyarchaeia archaeon | reverse complement strand
CCGTTAAAGTTGGCTACTGGACACGCAGGTTATTTCAAAGGCGTGCTTGACGAAGTGTGCGTTTATGATCGTGCTTCTGTCGAGGTAAAATCAAATATCATCAGAAAGGGTTTGCCTCCCACAAGCAGCCTTAAGCTTTGGCTTCCATTAGACGAGGGCTCAAATATGCCGTTCAGCTTCACCGCAGGCGGGAAATATGCTTTGACAGTGACTGCCTACACGCTTGACGGCTCAACAACAACGCATGGGATAACGGTAGTCGCAGCTGCGTAGCACCACATTGCTAACTTTTTCTGTTATTTTCTGGTTGGTTTTTCGCTTATTTTTACTGGATCTTTACCAAAATATTTTTAAGTTAACTTGCTATTGGGGTAGGCGAGGGGGATGCAGTATGTCGCAAGATTTGAGTAAACTTGAAAATGTGAAACATCTGAAAGAAGAAAGGGCTTTTGATCTGAACTTGAGGAGCCTCGGGCGGGCCTTGATCCCGCGGCCTGCTGCTTACGAGGCAGCCGCTCTACCGGGCTGAGCTACCGAGGCACATGCAATCGCTAATTCACTGTAGTAAACCTATTTTTAAATGTTCGGCGCTGAATCGCTTAAAGCATGTTAAGCGTCAGTTTTAAAAGGCTTTAGCATCCTTAAGTGTACGTGAACAGCGGGGAGAGTTTTTGGTGGAGGCTTGTTCGGTTGAGTAAATCCAGAGAATATAGGCAGGATAGAGGGGACGCAGGCGAATTTTTGGGTGAGCGCGAAATAATTGAGATAATACGAAGCCGCCTAAACATGATGATTGATTTACCTGTGCCCTTTGGCGACGACGTCGCCGCAGTTGACATCGACAAGGGACGCGTTGCCGTTTTGAAGACAGACATGCTTGTAGGCTGCACTGACGTGCCGCGTGGAATGAGCTTTTGGCAAGCAGCGCGTAAAGCAGTGGTTATGAACGTTAGTGATTTTGCAGCCAAAGGAGTGCAACCCACAGCGTTGCTCACGTCGCTTGGACTACCGCGAGGGCTAATGCGAAAGGACGTGGATGAGATTGCGAGGGGGTTAAATGCGGGAGCACGCGAGTACGGCGCTTACATTGTTGGCGGAGACACGAATGAAGCCTCTGACTTGGTTATTTCAGTTTCGCTTTTCGGAACTACTGACCGCAAAGCGCTTATGCTACGTAGCGGCGCTCAAGTTGGCGACATCGTGGCGGTTACAGGCTTCTTCGGCAAAACAGCTGCTGGCTTACGGATACTCGCTGATGGTTTCGTGGTTTCAAAAGAGCTGCGCGAGGTGCTTCTGAACGCGGTTTGTATGCCGCAGGCGCGGTTACGAGAAGGCTTGGCGCTTGCCAAATCAGGCGCCGTTTCCGCATCAATAGATTCAAGCGACGGCTTGGCTTGGAGCCTATACGAGTTAGCGCGGTTAAGCGGCGTGGGCTTTATAATCGAGAGGGTACCTGTTGCCGAGGAAGTGCGCAGATTCGCGGAGTTTAATGGGCTTGACCCGTTGGAGCTTGCACTTTATGGCGGGGAAGAATATGAGCTTGTGGTAACTGTGAAGCCCAAGCGGTGGGTTGAGGCGAAAACGGTTGTCGAAGCAATGGGCGGCTGCTTGTTGCCCATTGGCAAGGCTACGCGGGACCGACAGGTGCTGCTGAATGTTGACGGCAAAAAGGGCGTGATTGAACCGCGCGGCTGGGAACACTTCAAAAGCAAGAGCACTTCAAAGCCTTGAGGCCGCTTTGTCCAAGATGTAATTTAGTATGGTTATGCATGACGCTGCAAGGTAGGGCTGTTTGCCTAAGCTGATTTTTTCGCCGTAGCGGAGCGCGTACGCCTCTGCTTTTTTGGGTAAGCCCACGTGGTCGCCGAGCACGAACACGGCGTTCTCGAGAAGCTCTACTTCAGCGACGTCTCTTCCGCCCTCTTCGAGCACGTAAATGTGCGCGGTTTCTGCCTTAGCCTTCAACAGCGCTTCGAAGCTTGTTTTGCTCGTGGATATGCCTGGATGCGCTTTTCCGGAAAGCACCTTTTTGAGGATGCGCTGCCAAGTGTCCACGTCCGTGCGCACATCATAAAGCCTTGCTCCGTCGATTTCGATGTGCAGCGGAGGGGCTGGCGGCCCATTTAGGACGGCGTGGAAAGTGACGTTTCGGCGTATGCCATGCGAGAGAAAGAGGCTGGCGACTATGCATTCATGCACGATGTCTAGGCGTCCAGCATCGTGGAGATTTGTCCAGTTTGAATCGGTGTGGCCTAGGCGTGAGTAAAGGATGAATTCGCGCAAGAATTTTCCTCAGGGTTGTATGATGATTGCTTCTTTTATGTTCTTAAAGTGTGGGTCGCCTGTTATTATTTTGGCGCCAATTTTGGTTGCGGTTGCCAGCACGTAGGCGTCTGCTAGGCCGAAGTCTTTTTTTGTTTTTCGCATTTTTGCGTGGAGTATTCCTGTTTCTTTTGAGAGTTGGTCGTTTACGTCGATTATGTTTGAGTTGCTTGTTATGATGTCGTAGGCTGCTTCGACGTTTTGTTTTTCGCTTGCGGTTTTGCTTATGACTTCTGCGAGCGTGACGGCGGAAGTGTAGAGCTCGTTATTCTCTTCTTCTATGAGTTGTTTGATTTTGGCACCTGCTTCGCTGCCGATAAAGTATTCTATCCATGCGTAGGCGTCTATGATGTATTTTTCAGTCACGCGTGGTCAGCTCGTCTGCAGCTGTGAAGGGTTTCATTCCTCGGAAGATGCCGAAGCCGTCTTTTCTGACTTTTTTTATGGTTATTTCGAGAATTTCTCCTTCTTTGATTTTTTTGCTTTCCACAAGCTTTTTTGGCAGGGTTATCACTAGGGAGCCGCCGACTTTTCTTGTTTTGACCACGCTCACGTAATATCACCACTGTTATATAAAATGATACTGAAGTAACATTTAACCTTTCTTGCACACATTATTTCTTCCAGTCTATAAGTTACCAAAACTTGAATCAGCACTAAACTGATCGCAAAAACAAGATAAGCACACGCAAAAGGCAACAGCACAAATTATTGCCAAAGTCGTGTTTGCTTTTTTTTTTTAAAAAAAAATCATATACTAAAAAGGAAACTAAGACAGGGCAGCGCGTGAACTATTCACGGCAAGGGTCGCGGATTATCCTTTACGTTTCTCCAGCCGTTCGGAAAGATTCGTTTTAGCTCTTCAGAGTAATAGTTGCCCTTCTCTTCTCACAAGGCATTTTCAGAGTTGCTTGTAGAAATCTTTAACATCATCCATACTCCAATTCTATTAGCATAAGTTGCACGCGTCAAGAAAGGGAAACGCTAATGAGCCTGCTGAGCCACGACAGCTTCTGGAACGCCATAATTGGCTTGCCCACCACAAAGAAGATGCTGCAGCTCTCGCTGAAGAAATGCGGCTTATGTGGCAGAACAATCCTTGAAGCCGCGCTCGACGATTACGTGGGCAACAAAGCAGCAAAGTGCAAATGCAACGGCTTGTACTCGCGCATAATAAGGTTCTGGATAGAATTCCTCAGACGAAGCCTCAACATAAAGCGGCAGAAGGTCGAAAAGCTTTTGGCAGACCCCTACGCGAGAAGAGCAATAATCACCCTTGTAAAATCCTTCATACACTACGGAATACGCAAGCCACTCAGCATTTACGCGCCATTCCTAGTCGTGTGGGACTTCACACACAAATGCAACCTACGCTGCAAGCACTGCTACTCCGACGCCGGCGCAGCTGCCCAGCCAGAACTCACCACCGAGGAAGCCCTCGCCGTAGTGGACCAGCTTGCGGATGCCGGCGTAACCGCACTTGCCTTCTCGGGCGGAGAACCGCTCAGCAGAAAAGACTTCTTCGAAGTTGCAGGCTACGCCGCCAAACGTGGGCTTTACGTTTCCGTAGCCACCAACGGCACGCTTTTAACAAAGGAAAACGTGGAAAAGCTTAAGCAGGCAAAGATTAACTACGTGGAAGTAAGCATTGACGGCGCCACCGCAGAAACCCATGACTCATTCAGGGGAACCCCAGGCGCATTTGAGAGGGCACTGGCAGGCTTAAGGAACTGCGTGGAAGCCAACCTATGCGCATGTATCGCCACAACAGCCACGAAAAACAACATTGAGGAGATGCATGCAATCCTTGATTTAGCCGAGAAAATCGGCGTAGCACGATTCACCTACTTCAACTTCGTCCCAACAGGCCGCGGAAAAAAACTTTACAACCAAGACATATCGCCAGAGGAAAGAGAAAAACTCATGCTGCACCTGCTCGAGCGAATGTCAAAGGGCTTCAAAGTCACCATACTCACCACTGCGCCGCAGCTTGCACGTGTAGCACTCCAATGCCAAGGCAACGGCAAAGAACTCGCCATGTCCATGGCACACATGCAAACCGTAAAAGTCAGCAAAAAAGCCGTGCCGCTGGCGGATTTCATAGGCGGATGCGGCGCTGGGAGGCTTTACTGCTCACTGTCGCCGCAAGGCGACGTGCACCCATGCGTCTTCCTACCCATAAACGTAGGAAACTTAAAAAAAGAAAGGTTCAGCGACATATGGCTACGCTCACGGCTATTCAACGCGCTGCGCGACAGAGCCAACTTGAAAGGAGCCTGCAGTCGATGCCACTACAAGTACATCTGCGGCGGATGCAGAGCCAGAGCCAGCGCATACCACGACGGCGACTTTTTAGCCTCAGATCCCGGCTGTGTGTTGGCGAAGGAAGCAGAAAAACCATGACGCAACAGAAAACCGTCAAAATCTTCAAAGCCAACGAGCGCATAAGCGAAATTCTAAAGCAAGCGATAAAAGACGCGCAGCTAAGCGGGAAAAAGCGGATTTTCATAAAACCCAACCTGAGCCATCCCGCATACGTGCCTGGCGTGGTAACCAATCCCACATTGGCATACGAGCTTGTGAGCCTTTTACGCAACCAAGCGAAAGAAGTTATAGTAGGCGAATCAGACGGCTTCAACTACTCCTGCCGCATGGCATTCAAGAAAACAGGCATGGAGGCAGCCGTGGAGAAAGCAGGCGGCAGAGTAATCAATCTCTCAGAAGACAAAATAGTCAAGGTGAAACTTGGCGGCAACCGCCTGAAAGCGCTGTTTCTTCCGAAAACCGTGCTTGACGCAGACGCCATCGTAGATTTGGCGCTTATGAAAACTCACGAGTGGGCAATGTACAGCGGAGCCATAAAAAACCTGTTCGGCTGCGTGCCAAGCAACAAGCGCATTTACCTTCATCCCTACATAAACGAAGTTTTCTATCAGCTCTACAGGATTCTCCATCCGCAACTCACCATAATGGACGCGCGAGTAGCCATTGAAGGCAACGGCCCAACCAAGGGCACACCCGTCAAAATGGGCTTGATGCTGACCAGCAACTGCGCATTAGCCATCGACCTTGTCGCCGCGAAAATCATGGGCCTAGACATAGAAGAGGTAGACTACTTACGCTACGTAGTCCAAAAAGAAAACTTGCAGGCCGACGACATAAACGTGCAGGGCTTACAAATTGCAGATGCAATGCGAAGGTTCAGGCGCCCAAAAATTGATTTGCCCGTCAAGGCGCAAGCCGTGATTTACAAGCACGAGCTTTTGACAAAAATGTTCTTTTGCTCGCTTGGCTTCGTGAAGCTCCTGCAAAGGGCCACTATAGCCTACAGAGGCAAACCACTAGAAACAGGTTAGCTTAACGCCTCGTCGTAGACGGCAAGCACTTTTTTGACGATAAGCCGCCAATCAAATCTTGCTTCGATGGTTTTGCGGGCGGAAAGCGCCATCTCAGCCGCTGTTGCGGGATGTTCCAGATAGAATAGAATTTTCGCTGCCAATTCGCGCGAGTTAAAGGGTTCAACTAGAAAGCCGTTTCTGCCACTTTCAATCATTTCCGGGATACCGCCGACCCGCGTTGTCACGACAGGTAAGCCTGTGGATAAGGCTTCCAAAACAGCGAACGGAAGATTCTCGTAGAACGTGGAGAAGGCGAAAATGTCTGCTGCCTGATAGAGCCGCGGCAGCTTCTTGTCGGGAAAATAACCTGTGAAAACAAGATTTTCCTTTACGGCGAGCTTCTCCGCGTAGTTAACCAGCTTCGCCATCTCGTTGCTTAGGCCTTTGCCTGCGATTATGAATTTAACATTTCTGAATTTCTTAGTAACTAAAGCTGCGCTCTCGATTAGCGTGAACAAGCCTTTCCGCGCGTACAAACGACCCACAGAGAGAATTGCCTTATCCGCGGTGCTTAAGCCGAGCTCTGCTTTTGCTTTAAGCTTGTCATCTGCAGGCTTGAACTTGCTTGTGTCTACGCCATTGTGGATTACCCGAATCTTAGCCGCCTTCACAGGATAGTATTGCAGAAGTTCGCGTCTTGTGAAGTCGCTTACAGCGATTATTCTGTTTGAACGTTCCAGCATTCTTTCCTCAAAAAACCTCAGGAACCAGTTGAAGCGTACCATGAACTTCTCATTCGCGTTAAGCCTGCTATACGGCTCGCTCTTAATCGCTTCTGCCTCGCCCTTCCATGTCGAGTGAACCGTTGAGATTAACGCTTTCCCGAAGCTGCTTGGAACAGCAAAGCTGGGCACAAGCGGAAGATTAACATGAGTAATATCAACTGGCAAACGACCACGCATCTTGGATAGTTTTCTTGAAGCAGAAGCCGCAAACTGGAATGATTTTACGATAGGCATTTTGAGCGTTTTAAGGAAGAAAATGCGGTGCTGCTCGTTGACCTTGACATCGCCGCTTTCATCGTACCCCGTAACAATATATGCGGAGTTGCCGTGTTTCATGAGCTCGTTTGAAAGGTAGTAAACGTAAGAGCCAGTGCCACCAGAAAGGGGCAGATACTCCGGCGAAATGAAACAAACCCTAACCATGCTGCTCACCTTTTTTCTTCCAAGAGAAAGTTGAGGGTGGTTATTACCGCGCCGGAAAACCATGCAAACGCGCGCACGAAGTATAGCACAACCAGCAGCATGGCGGTGGCGTCTTTGAACTTAATTGAAAGCTTTACTGCTGAGATAACGTAGTAAATTAGCATAAGCGTAAAAAGAAAGGCTGAAGCGAGCCATAAAGGACGTAGCATTGTTATTATGCCTAAAAGAAGAAAGGCGATGGCGGCAAGCAGCAAGAAAGGCTGCATGTTCATGCCGAAATCGGTGATTTCGTCGCCCTTAGCCAGTCGCGCATGCTTAAGATACAGCTTCGCGGTGTTTTTGCCGTACTGCAGCTGCTGCCGAAAATAACTGCGCAATGTGGGCCTATTAAAATGGTAACACTTAGCGTTAGGGTCGAAGAGTATCTTGTAGCCGCGGCTTGTTATCCTATAACCCAAGTCGGTATCATACTGCGATGGCAAGTTCTCGTCGAAGCCGCCAACCTCCTCGATGATCTGCTTCTTCATCAAAAGATTCATGGTTGCAACACGCGTAACACTCTTCTTCAAGCGCGCATATCTACTTTTAAGGTCATAACCGATGCTTCTCGCCCAAGCGTTTTCAGTGTTCCAGGTTTCGATGCCGCCGCTTACCCCCGCCACTTGTGAATCGTTCAGATAAGCTACGAGCTTGTTCAGCCATTCCCGCTCCACTTTCGCATCTGAATCAATAAACGCCACAATACCATTCTGAACGGTTTTAAGCGCATAATTATAGGCTGCGGGCGCATTAAGCGGCGCTGAAACCAGCTTAACCGGGTACTGCTGGGCAATCTGTAAAGTTGCATCTGTAGAGCAACCGTCAACGACAATTACTTCAAGAAAATCCTTTGGGTAATTCAGTTCAAAAATAGCCCTCAAGCATTCGCCTATGGTCTGTTCGTTATTGAAAGTTGCCACAATTATTGAAATCTTTGGCAGATATGCAGAATCCACTACGCTCGGCCATCCTTTATGCATGAAGACACTATCGATAGAAGAATCTTGAATCCATCAACTATGGGATCCAAGTTGGATGTGCCATAAGTGCGCTGCTCAAAAGTTATTGGCACCTCCATGATTCTGAAACCGCGCTTGGCTATTTTCACGAGCATCTCCGATTCTATCTCATACTCTCTCGACTTTAAACTGATGCCCCGTAAAATCGCGGATTTCATCACGCGGTAACCTGATTGGGAATCAGAAACACTTGTTCCAATTAAAAGTTTAATTAAAAAATTGAAGAGGCGAACGCCAGCAATGTTCAATTTTCTGGCTGCAGAGAATTTTTGGCTTAAATATCTGGAACCAATAACAAGGTCGGCTTTATTCTGCAGCACAGGCGCCAGTAGCCGCGGAAGCTCCTCTGGACAGTGCGAGCCGTCGGAATCAATGGTTGCGATTATAGAGCCTCCTGCTTTTGCGAAGCCAGTTCTGAGGGCACACCCTTTGCCAGCATGTTCTTTCAGTGAGAAGATTTTAGCGCCATGCCGCTTTGAAATTTCCAGCGAATTGTCGGTTGAGCAATCATTTACAACAATCAGTTCATACTTGAAGTTTGAGCCTTCCATAACAGTCTTTAAGCGTTCAATTATATTGCCTACCGTCAGCGCTTCATTAAATACGGGAATAACCACGGAAATCAGCACATCATCATTGTCCATTTGACTAAGATGCTGAATAAAAGAATTTATAAACTTTGGCTGGAAACACTATAAAACGCAGAATTATCATAAAGAATGGAAAGGGCTATGCAAGCAATATTGGAAAAGGATAGAAGAATCTGGTTTTCCATGTGGTTCTTATCGGCTGTAGCAACTTTCGGGTTAGCTTTCTTCCCAATGTTCTACCGCTTTATTGAAAGTAGAAATAGGCATTTTCGCCGTGAGCACGCGCTGGAGAAGCAAATAGCCGAGCATCTAAGACGACAGGGGAAAGAGGCACCTACACTTCCTGAGAGCGCCGTTGAGAGAAGCGCGAAGGCGTGGGCAGCCTCCATTATCTTGGTAGTGCCAGCGTTTGTAATAACTTATTTACTTTCTAAAGACTTGATTCGACATGAGAAGCAGCAAGATGCGTTTCTCGCAAAAGCTTTCCCGGAAAGAATTTTCATGCCGCAGACTGTGCCAATAAAAAAATATGCGTTGATAACCATAATTACATTAGGCGTTGGCATAGTATATTGGCTATATAAAATAATAAACATGTACAACGCCCATTTCAAGGCACACAGGGAGTTAGAGAAGGAAATAATTAGGTTGATGGAGGAAAAAAGAGCTGAAAAACCCGTGTAAGCAGAAGCGGTTTGTGAGCCACGGCGGCGACATCTGGGGCTTCGCCAGAAAATATAACATTCCATTGGAAAAGGTGCTTGAATTCAGCGGCCCCATCAATTTCCTCGGGCCTTCTCCGAAAGCAGTGGAGGCCATAAAGGAGCATGCTAAGCTAATAAGGTTTTATCCAGATCCGAACCCTGTGGAGTTAAGAACGGAAATCGCGCGGTATGTGGGCCATGGCGTTGAAGAATCGAACATCATTTTAGGAAACGGCTCCATCGAGCTCATATACATGATTACGGACGCCTTACCAAGCGGATTCAAAGCAGTTATCCCTGTGCCGTCGTTTACCGAATATGAGAAGGCAGTTTTAAGGGCAGGCGGTGAGCCCATCTTCGTTCAGTTGCCAGAGAATTTTGCGTTGGATACAGAAAGCGTGAAAAAAGCGGTGACAGCGGATACACGCATAATCTACATCTGCAACCCACACAGCCCCTCAGGAACACTCTACAGTAGAGAAACACTCTTGGATCTTGTCAAGTTCTGCCATAAAAGAAACATCATCCTCAGCATAGACGAGAACTACATCGAGTTTGCAGAGAAAGGCCAAGACGCCACAATGGCGGGTTATGTCAGGCAGTACGTGAAACTCTTCGTGATTAGGTCTGTCACGAAATTCTACGGTATGCCCGGCATCCGCTTCGGCTATGGTATTGCCGCCGAAGACCTCGTAGACATGTTACAGTCGATTAGGCAGCCATGGAGCATCAACAGCTTAGCCTTCTACGCCGTTTCAGCAGCATTAAAGGACACCGAGTTCATCGAGAACACCCGGCGCACCATTGCAAGAGAAAGAGCGCAACTTGCGAAAATGCTCAGCGAAATCGGCGGCTTGCAAGTCTTCCCGTCAGAAACGAATTTCCTGCTCGTGAAAATAATAGATAAGAAGATCACGTCCACCGCATTGAAAGAGCAGATGGCTAAGGAAGGCATACTCATCAGGGACTGCAGCACTTTTGTCGGGCTCGGCGACAGCTACTTTAGAGTAACAGTCCGCTCAGCAGAAGAAAACCTTAAGCTCATAAACACATTAAAAAATGTTCTAAACAAGGCATAAGCAGAAAAGTTTGCTAAAACGTGTATATTCTTGGTAATTTCTCACTTTTTTGCTATCCAGAAGCTCATTTCAGGTTTGCAGATGTGTTTGTACAGTGGGAAAATTGGGTTGAAGAGCCATGTTCCGTTGAGGTGATAGTCCACGCGTTTGAAGAAGACAAAGTGTTCTTTCTCGAATATACGCTGTATTGCTTGGTGGTTTAAATGGTGCTCCTTCTTATGCCAGTAATCGGATAACGTGTAATCAAGAGAAGGCAGGTTTAGGCCCATGAGCCCAAAGTGGAAGGCATTAATTGCTGGAACAGAATGAAAATAAAGGTGCTTCACGAGATGCGCCGCCAGCTTTGCCTCGCTTTTCCAGTAAAACGGTGATGCCTCATGATCCACATAGAGCACGCCGCCCTTCTTCAAAAAGACAGTAAGCCGCTGTAATGCTCCAGCGTAGTCTGGCAGATGATGTAGTACAGAATAGCAGGCAATTAAGTCAAATTCGCCCTTGCCAAACGTTGCGTCTTCTATAGGTGAATTAATGACGACAAGTTTTCCTGCTTGTATGTGTGCCAGGTATTTTTTTCTTAAAATAGCACACATTTCCGGGGAAATGTCCACTGCAGTTACGTGGTAGCCCATGCTGAGAAGTTTGCTTGTCAAGTTTCCAGTGCCAGCGCCGCAATCCAACGCTCTTTTTCTGTTATCTGTGATGAGCTTATCTGCCATTTTAAGAACTTCGGTTACTCTTTTCTGTTCCTGCTTACCGTAGACTTCGGGATGAAGCAGCTCATAATATTTTGCTTCAAACCGATGAACTGTAACGTTCGCCGCGTGAATTCTTTCCTGCAAGTCGCCGCTCATTGCTAGACCACTTTTATTGTTAAATGATTTCTAACAAGCTACAGTAATTTAAGCGTGAACGAAACTGAGAGAGAGAATTAAAGGAAACGGCGAAGGTATCGTGGGGCTTTTTTCATAACGGTCCAGAAGCCTTCACGCCGCATTTTCCGCAAAATCCTTCTTGGCGCCAAATCCATGTCGGCTTGGTAACGCTTTTGGATTGCTAGCAAAGACTCGTAGTTGAATTCGTCGGTTTTAACGTAGGCTAAGAAGCCTTCCACTCGGTCGTAGAGGCCCTTCTGCATTACTTCATCGTATAGGCCGCTGCCTGGCACTGCAACGTAAATGTTGAATTGAGCCCAGTCTGGGTCAAGTTTTTTGGCAAACTTGTAGGTCAGCTTTATGTCTTCAAGCGTTTCGCCGGGGATGCCCATTATGAATGAAGAAGCAATTTGTATACTTGCTTCTCTACATAGCTTAAACGCTTGAACTGTCTGCTCCTTAGTGATGCCCTTGTTGATTTTTTCTAAAATGCGCGGTGAACCCGACTCTACCCCAAACCAGATTGTTCGGCAGCCAGCCTCCTTCATGGTTTGGAGTAGCTCCCGCGAGATCATGTCTGCTCTAGTGTCGCAGACCCATTCGATGTCCAATTTGGATTTCTTTATTAGCTCGCAAAGTTCTATTGTTCGCTTTTTGTTTATGGTGAAGTTGTCGCCTACGAAGTAGATGCCCTTTATGCCATATTTCTCTGTTAAATGCATAATTTCGGCAACGACTCGTTGTGGGCTGAAGGCACGGCACGTTTGCCCCCACAATCGCCGCGTCTCGCAGTATACGCAGTTGAATGGGCAGCCGCGTACGATGTTCATGGTTGTGAAGGGCTTCGCCTTCAAGTAGGGAATTTCCTTTTCATACAGGTGCATGGGCAGTAGATGCCGCGCGGGAAAGGGAAGCTCATCCAAGTTCGTAATGAACTTCTGCGGTGTCTGCACCATTTTTCCCGCGTGTCTGTAGGCTACGCCTGCAACTTGCTTGGCAGCCGCTTCATCGCCTTTTGTGAGGCAAGTCGCGAGCTCCACCATGGCCCGTTCTCCTTCGCCTACGATAACATAATCTATTTCGGGATGCTGGAGCATGCTTTCAGGCACGTACGATGGGTGCCAGCCGCCAACAACGATTCTGCAGGAAGGCAACACTTCTTTGATGGCTTTGGCGGTTTCAACACATCGCGGGTATGATGCGGAGCTGCAGGTCATCCCCAGAATTTCAGGGTTGGCATGCCTAATGATTTCTTTGACTTCGCTTATTGATTTTCTTAGCAGGTAATTATCGAGCATTTCCACTTTGAAGCCGGCTTTTTCAAGAGCCGCCGCGACGTATGATAGACCCAGCGGCGGAAGCTTCATTGGCACACTCCATGGCGAATGTTCAGGTGGAGCCGTGGTCATGAGAAAAATCAATTCCCTGTTCCTCTCTGCATTTTGTGGCTTACCATGCTTGATGAGTTACACCTTTAAGATGATAATGCGCTTAAATACTTTTGCTGAACGAGAAGTCAGTAGCGTGCATCTCAGCGCCATACTTTTGCATTTTAAGAGTCTGATTATGCAAAAGATATTAAGCACACACCTTCATGTAGATATGCAAGAACAGGTGCTTAGGGAGAAGAAATGAAGACAAACGTAACCCTTGTGAATCCGCCCTACCCGAGTGGAGCGCATCAGCACCCACCGTTTACGCCGCTAGGTTTAGGGTATTTAGCTGCTGTTTTAGAAAGAGCCCACTATAAAGTCGATGTGATTGACTGCCAAGCTCTCGGCTTAACTTATGAGGGATTTAGAAGCGAGATTGCGAAGCGCAAGCCTGACATCGTAGGCATCACGTCGACTACGCTTACGTATAAGTCTGGGCTGCAAATAGCCAAGATAGCTAAGGACGTCCACCCGAATTGCCTAACAGCCATGGGTGGCTCGCATGTTTCCTTCTGGGACAGCCAAGCGCTACAGGAATGCCCTGAATTGGATGTAATTGTAAGGAAGGAAGGAGAGAATACTATGTTGGAGCTTGCGGAGAGGGTGGAAACCGGTAGAGACTACTATGACGTACTGGGAACCACCTGCAGAAAGAATGGGCAGATAGTGAAGAACGCGGACAGGCCATACATCGAGAATTTAGACGCCTTGCCTTTCCCAGCGCATCACTTGTGGCCGCTTGAGCGCTTGCGTAAACATGGGACAGTAATATTCCCGCTTGTTACAAGCCGCGGTTGCGTTTACTGGTGCGACTTCTGCACTGCCGTGCGCATGTTTGGGCGCAGGTATCGCATGAGAAGTCCCAAAAATGTGGTTGACGAAATCGAGTATCTGTATAGAAAATTCGGCGCGTATCAATTCACATTCTATGACGACGCCTTTACTGTAGACCAAGAGAGAGCAGCGGAAATATGCCGCGAGATAAAGCAAAGAGGCTTGAAGATAAAATGGGACTGTGAAACACGCGTGGATATGGTTACAAAGGATTTGCTTCGCACCATGAAGGAAGCCGGCTGCTTCGCTGTATGGCTCGGCGTAGAATCTGGTTCGCAGCCAGTTTTAGACGCCATGCGCAAGGGGATCACGCCCGCGCAGACGATTAAAGCCTTTAGATGGGCAAAAGAGGTTGGACTTATGACGGTTGCAAACGTCATTTTAGGCTTTCCTGGAGAAACCAAGGAAACAATTTGGGAGACCATACGCTTCATAGAGCGGCTAAAGCCCGACGACATCGGCTACTACATTGCTACACCATATCCTGGAACGCCCCTATACGAGAAAGTTGTGAAGGAAGGCTTACTCTTGACAAATGACTTCAACAAGTTTGACACCGCAACGCCTGTGTTCAAGATGGGCACAATGACCGGCGAAGAATTGCGAGAACTGCGAGAACGCGCCTTCCAGCGGTTCTATCTGCGGCCTGGATACTTCTTCAGCATATTTGGCAGAGGAAGATTCTGGAGCTTCTCGATACTACGTACAATACTTGCGCATTTCCGAAGGGCGATAATGTTTCGACTTGGCGTTAAATAGCACTAACTAAGAAGAATCTATTGGGCACGGTTAATGCTTAGTGTTGGCGGCTTGAGGATTTAATGCGGCGCCCTCTATAGGCGAGCACGACTAAGACAACAACCACCGTGATAAGTGTAAAGACCAGAGGAATCCAAATTGGAAACTCGTTCACCGCTTCGCCTTTTACTTCAATCATCTGCGTGCCAGACTCAATTGTGAAGCACAAGTACGTTGCCTCATCTGTTGCTGTAATGCTTGTTGCAACTGCTTGACCGCCAAGCTTAACTGTCCAAACGCTGACGCCGCTTAAGGCAGCTTTAGGAACTGCAACACGGCAGAAGACGGCGCCATCCTGCGCTTTAGCAGTAAAACTTACAAGTGCGTCACCCAAAACATCAAAATTGAAGTCTGAGATCTCTGCGTTGCTTACTACGCTAACGAACTGTCGAGTACCATTCCACGTGCCCACATGAAAAACATGGATGGGCGCCATAAGCGGATAATTGTCCTGCGCGCTTTCATTAATGATATACGTGGTGTCGCCGATGCCGTCGCCGTTGCCGTCAACGCCGCTGTAGTCGCTGAAGTAGTTTCCGCCAGAAGGATAACCATCATCCAACGTTATGCTGCTGTCTGAAAGGCGAATCTGGCAAGTGTTGTTGATGAGGTTGTTGTGGAAGACACTATTGTAAAATGAATCGTAGAAGTGAATGCCGTCGTAGGCGCTGTTTTTTATTGTATTTCCGAAGACGACGTTAAAGGCGCCGTGAACGCCTATGCCATCATAGCCGCTGTCAGCTATTGCGTTGCTGAATATGGTGTTGTATGCGCCGTGGATGCACATGCCATCGTAACCGCTGTCCGTTATGGTGTTGCCGAATATGGCGCTGCCTGAGGAGTTCCAGAAAAAGATGCCGCGGAAATTGCCAGTTATAGTGTTTTCAGAAATTGTGTTGTTATAGGAGCAGTAGAGGAAGATGCCGTCATAGTTGTTGCTGTCTACTATGTTGCGGGAGATGATGTTAAAGTTGGAGTAATCGTAGACTAGTATGCCTTCGTAGCCGTTGCCTTTCACGCGGTTGCTGGAGACCACATTGAAGTTGGCGGAGTCATCCAGAGAAATGCCGCTGTACTCATTTTTTTCTATAGCATTATTGAAAACCATGTTATTGACGGCGCTGTCAAGGTAGATGCCATGGTAGTTTTCGGTCACGGTGTTTTCAGAGATAACGTTGTTAACGGCGCGGTAAACGTAGATGCCAGCGTAACTGTTATTTTTCACGAGGTTTCCTGAAATCGTGTTAAAGTTAGCGCTACCGCAGATGGAGACGCCGTCGCGATTGGCGGTTACTTTGTTGCCGGAGACAGTGTTGTTTGAGGAACAGTCGATGTAAACGCCGCGGTTGCCGAGGCTTATAATGTTCTCGGAAATGGTGTTAAGCGCTGAGGATTCGTCAAGATAGATGCCGTCATAACTGTCGGTTATGGTGTTCCCGGAAATTGTGTTGAATTCCGAGAAGCCGTGAAGGTGGATGGCTCGGTCGCTGCGGCTGATAATGTTCCCAGAGATAAGGGTGAATTTCGAATGGTCATGAAGATGGATGCCGTAGTAACTATCGGCTATAGCGTTTCCTGTAATCTTGTTGTATTGCGAGGATCCATAGATGGAGATGGCGTCGTAATGGCTGTTTCTGAAAGTGTTGCCTGAGATTGTGTTGTTGGAAGAGCCATAGAACGAGATGCCCTCGTAATGATTTTCTTCAATCGTGTTGCCTGAGATGAGGTTGTTAGCGGAGACTGAGAGCCAGATTCCGCGAAAAACATTTGACAGCACATTTCCAGATATGATGTTGGAATCAGAGACGCTGTAGAGTTCTATGCCTCTTAAGTAAATGTTTGTCAGGTTATTTTCAGAGATTGTGTTGCCTGAAGAGCTGTGCATAAAGATGCCGTGGTAACTGCTGGTTATCGTGTTCCCGTAGAAGGCGTTGCCTGAGGATTCATGTATGCGGATGCTATGGTAGTTATTCGTTAACGTATTATGCGCAATGGCATTGTTTGATGAAGAGACAAGGTGAATGCCGTCGTAACTGCAATTGGCTATGAAGCCGACAGAAATAGTACAACCTGAAGAGCCCTCAAGGTGAATGCCGCACGTGAAGCCGCTGATGTTCATATCTCGGAGTGTAACGTTGCTTACACCGTCCAAGCGGACGCCGTGACCGCTTCCTGAACCATGAAGCGCATGGCCGTTTCCATCCACTATTATATTGCTCCGCTTCACTATGATTTCAGCGTGGATGGTATCGGTAAAGACGTAGAGGCTCCCATCACGCCTCAGCGGCACAGTCGGAGGGTCTATTGCTCCGTCAGCGGAAATAGTAATAGTAGTAGCAGATTCAGCTAGCTGAGTGTTAAATGCAAATGCTAGCAAGTTAACTAAAAGTAACAGTAAAATTATTCCAGAAATTGGTTTTTCCTTCATTCTCCTCACGGTTTTTAGTGAAGAATTTGGATATAATAATTTTCATATTCCACCATTTCAACGGCTCTTAAACAAATATACTTCGAACCTAACAAATGAATTTAAAAAAAAAGGCACCTATAAGTGGTAGATTGCCACGTGCAGTAAAACGCCTCCAAAGCATCGTGCTACAAAAAACTTATCACCTTTCAAATTGGCAAACTTATTTATATCCAGTCAACCAGAAAAATATGCTGGTAAGTTTATTTTAAGGCATAAAACTAGGCGTAAAAATGCAATGGCGAAGCTTAAAGAAATCGCGCAGTTCATTGTCATAACAGTGATAATAGCGATTCCGCTGCATTTCGGCACTTTTACAGCGTATGGCTTCGGCACACCAGACAAGTGGCTCCTAATCGCTTTAAACGTGATTTTCCTCTCCCTCTTTGTCCTGTTCCTTCCGTTTAAAAGGAAGCTTTCACGTTTGCCTAACAGCGTCTACATCGCCTTCCTCGTTGCCTTGTACGTGGAAATGTTCGGAATCCCCCTAACAATGTACATGCTGGCGGGCATTTTCAGCTACAACGTATACTCGATAGATTTCCTCTTCGCCGGTTTATTAGGCGAAGAAACACTTTACTATATTCACCACTATTACGTTTTCCCCGCATCAAAGATAATCATGGGCATAGGCATACTGCTAATCATCTATGGCTGGAAACAAATCCACAAAGCCAGAAAAGAAGGCACACTTGTGACAACAGGTATCTACAAGTATGTGCGCCACCCCCAGTACCTTGGATTCCTGCTCATCACGCTTGGCTTGAATGTGCAGTGGTTATCAATAATAACGTTTGTGCTGTGGCCTGTTCTGGTGGTGCTGTACTGGCGTCTCGCGAAGATCGAGGATAAAGAGATGGAAACGCAGTTCGGCGAGCAATTCCTTGAATACAAACGTAGAGTCCCAGGATTTATTCCGCGCTTGCGAATAAAGAAGAAAGATGCAGCCATATCGAGGAAGGTTTAGAGAACATATTTATGCCACAGGCAGCATGGATAAATGGCGAGAATACATGAGTTCAGCATGGCCACTTTTTCTCATCATAATCATCCTTTTCGCCGCAGTGGTACCCGCCGCATACATTTATAGCAAAAACAAAAGCGAAGACTCCAATGATGAATTCTTTTTCGGCGTAATGTATGGCTCCAACTCAACCAGCGAAGTCAAGCAGCTAATAGACAGGATAAAGGGTTACACAAACCTCTTCATTCTAGGCTCATGGGACATAAACATAAACGAAACAGCACTAAACGAAGTCTGTAACTACGTAGCGGATGCCGGAATGAGCTTTATAGTGTATTTTGACTTCGTGGCTTTTGCGAGCTTTCCGTGGCTTCGCACATGGCTTGAAAACGCATCAAACCAATGGGGCGATAAGTTCCTCGGTATCTACCTATACGATGAGCCAGGAGGGCACCAGATTGACATGAACCAGTGGCAAACAGGCAGATACGCCCGAGAATCCATGGCAAACGCAACTGACTACAGCGACGCTGCAAACAAGTTCACAACAAGCATCCCCGCAAGCCTCAGCTGGCGAAACCTGAAAAGCCTAAACGTGAGCATTCCACTCTTTACGTCGGATTACGCGCTTTACTGGTTTGACTACTTAGCAGGCTACGACGCCATATTCGTTGAATTAGGCTGGAAAACTAACACAACACAGCAGATAGCTCTATGCCGCGGCGCCGCAAACGTTCAAGAAAAAGATTGGGGCGCAATAATCACATGGACCTATTATGACGCACCTTATCTCGCAAGCGGCCCAGAAATATACAGAGAAATGCTCACGGCATACCATGCAGGCGCAAAATACATCATAGTATTCAACCATCCAAAGTATCCAGAGGACAACGTTTACGGCATTTTACTGGAAGAGCATTTCACGGCGATGAAAAGATTCTGGCAGTACATCCATGCGTACCCCAGAGAACTCTATGGGCAAGTAAAAGCGAAAGCAGCGCTTGTTCTGCCGAAAGATTACGGCTGGGGCACACGCCGCTCAGAAAACATAATAGAGGATCGCATCTGGGGCTTCTGGCCCGAAGACGAAAAAACACCGATAATAGGAGAAAACATGAAGAAACTATTAGACAAGTATGGGCTAAAACTGGACATTATCTACGATGACTCAAGATTCAATTACCGCGAAAAATATTCAGCAATCTACTTCTGGAACGCAACCATAAGCTGATTCTGGAGTTTTATGACTTTTTAGGTTTCAGAACCGCTTCTTCAACATCCATATAGAGAAAGTTGCCCACGCGGTTTGGCCAGCCTCCAAAGTCGACTTCCTCATTTCTCTTGGTGAATTTGGTGATTTCAATTGACTGCTTAAAAAGCGGCGCATCCAGCACCGTAGTGTGAAATTCTCCTGGCTCGCCAGTAGCGTCAATGCCCTTATGCCAAGGACCAACCAGCGGCCGCATATCCTCAACACATTTCCTATTGAACTCGCGACCAAACCATTCTGCGCCGAGATAATTCAGGTCAACGCAACTAATTATGGGCTTCATGCCAACTGAAAGTTCTATTTCCAAAACACGCTTGCGGTGCCGGTCGCCTGGAAGAATGGAAAAGAAACGTCTATCCCACAGTGGCATAAGCAGCTTCATGCCCAGCTTCTTGCAGGCATAGTCCCACGTGCGCTTATGATGGACATTATCAATGTCGCCAGTTACGATTCCCTCAATGTTTTCCTCCCGTTTCAGACGCGTAAGCGCATCAATGATAGCGTTGAAGCGATTACCCTCCACTTTAACCTTGAGATGCGGAATCCCCAGCGCCTTAGACTGAAGCTCAGCCACACGCAAGCTATGAAAAACGTAGGGTTCCATGTAAACATAAGTTACAAGGTGAGTAACCTCATGCCCCTGCTCAATTACCTTGTGAAGCGCAGTGCAACAGTCCTTACCGCCGCTCCAGTGAACGATAACCCGCATCAAATGCACCCATTAACAGCATTACTAAACAGCGGTACAATTATTAACTTTTATGCCACACGCCGCTGCCGGAAGCTTCAGCATATTCAGCATAGTTCTACAGCGCTTTCATATTTGGCGCATATTAGAGATTCATTGCAGAAACCTATAGAGGGGGTCTATCCCACATGTCTTCCTTCAAGAGAGGAAAAGTCGCAGAAAACAAGAGAAGCCGCGCCTTAGCGTGATATTAGCATTGGATTGCAAAACAAATGCAGATATTGCCTTCAATAGGTGGCAAATTAAGCTAAATGTTTTTATTAGCGTGTGAAACTTAACTTCGACCCGTCAAATCAAAGGATGATGTTGTAATGGCCTTACAAAAAGGAGATTTCATATTAATCAATTACACGGCTAAAGTGAAGGAAAACAACGAAGTTTTCGAGACAACAAGCGAAGAAACCGCCAAAAAAGAGAAACTCTACAAAGAAGGTGAAATCTACGAGCCAAAGCTTGTGGTTGTCGGCGAAGGCTGGGTGCTGAAGCCGCTGGACGAAAGCCTAATGAATATGGAAATAGGCAAAGCCGCCACCGTGGAAATCCCGCCGGAAAAAGCCTTCGGCCCAAGAGACCCGGAAAAAATCAGACGCGTTCCGCTGAAGCAGTTAACAGCGAAAGGTGCAACTCCAGCCATCGGAATGCGCGTTGAATATAACGGGAAAATGGCTACTGTACGCTCAATCGGCGCTGGCCGCGTGCTCCTCGACTTTAACCCGCCACTAGCAGGAAAAACCCTTATCTACGAAGTAACAGTTAACAAAAAACTTGAAACCAACGAGGAGAAAGTCGCTGCCTTAATCCACCGCAGAATCCCAGTTGTAGATGCCGGCAAATTCAAATTCACCATCCAAGAAAAAACTTTGGCAATTGAAATGCCAGAAGATACATTCTATATTGAAGGCATCCAAATCGCAAAAAGAGGCATAGCGATAGATGTACAAAGATACCTACCGGAGATAGCGGAAATAAAGTTTGTGGAAACCTTCAAAAGCGAGCCGAAGCCAGCAGCCAAAACTGAAGCCAAAACTGAAGCCAAAACTGAAGCCAAAACTGAAGCCAAAACTGAAGCCAAAACTGAAGCCAAAACTGAAGCCAAAACTGAAGCCAAAACTGAAGCCAAAACTGAAACACAAGCAGAAACAAAAAGCTAAACCGACATATTTTCCTACCCAAAACCAACAATAACTTTTCAGCTTATCACGCCTGTTATCCTAGCGATTTTTTCGCATGCGCCACGATCCAACCTAAGCTTGTGGAATATAGTGTACCTTTCAGGCCGTATGGATGCAGCTTTTTCCAAAGCATTGACCACATCTTCGTCTTTCACTCCTAACTCGGTTGCTGTGGTAGGTGCGCCAATACGCTTAAGCGCATCGCGGATCTGCTTCCAATTTGCCCGGTGAAGATAAGCCGCCAAAATTGAGCCAACCCCGCACTGTTCTCCATGCATGCCATGCGGGCACTTCATCATATCGAGAGCATGACTAAACAGGTGCTCCGAGCCACTGCAAGGGCGGCTGCTTCCTGCAATGCTCATGGCCACGCCACAGCTTATCAAAGCCTCCAAAAGCACCCTTAAGCCCTCGTCGTTCCCAGGCTTTATCAAATCAGCGTTCTTTATCACTAATCTGGCGCTCATTAGGGCAAGGCTGGCCGCGTATTCACCATAATACTCGCTTTTTTCAGCATGCGCTAGCTGCCAATCCTTAACCGCTGTTAACTTTGCTATCGCATCGCCGCATCCGCTTATGAGAGAGCGCCACGGCGCCTGTGCTATTATGTCTGTATCCGCAATTATTGCCAGAGGCGCCTGCGCCATAATCGAGTAGGGCTTGTCCGCGCCTTTAACAGAAGCAAGGGGACTTGCGATGCCATCATGAGAAAGCGTGGTGGGCACGCTGATAAAGGGGATGCCTTGTTTGCTCGCGCTTAATTTTGCCACGTCAATTTTGGTTCCGCCGCCCACGCCGATAAGCACGCGAGGCTTCCACGCTTTTATCCTCTCCTCAACCATCGCCACGTCCTTTATTGTTGCAGTTTCAACCAGTAGCACATCCACAATCATGCCAGTCTGCGCAAGAAGGTCGCGAACCTGCTTTCCCGCAATTTCGTAGCTTTTTTCGCCTGCAATTATAAGGGCTGATCCGCTTAAGCCAAGCCTTTGCACGGCTTCCTTTATGCGGCTCAAGTTGCCTTTTCCAACGATGACCTCTCGTGGAAGCTGCATGTAATGATATGGCGAAGACAAATCAACCACTTTTATCTGTTTAGAGATAAATTCACTTAAAGTTTTTTGGCTAATAGTATTTGGCAAAGGTTGAAATAAACCTTGCACTTTTGCAGTGAGTTGAAAAGGCTTTATTTACGAAAGGGATTTTATGCTGTAGACACAAGCTTGCGGCTAGATGTGAGGGCACATTGGCTAACAGTGGGGATGTTGAAGATCAATTGAATGCTACTGCCTTTCACACGTATGTTTATCTGGTTAAGGCTGGGAAGCCTATTGGCCCAAGAGAAGTGATGCGTGGCGCGAAGCTTACAAGCCCAAGCGTAGCGTATAGGAATTTGCAGAAACTCGTGGACCTAGGCTTGGTAATGAAAGATAAATATGGCAATTACATCGCGAAGGAAAAAGTAGGACTTAAAGGCTACGTTTGGCTGGGGAAAGCGATAGTTCCCCGCTTTGTTCTTTTCGGATTTATTTTTCTGGGAATTCTAATCACGGAAGTGGCGATATTGATTCCCCACATGTTTTTCGGAACATCCATTGAAGGCTCATTCTGGCTTCTAACCATAATAACGATTAGTGCCGCAGCAATTTTTCTCGTTGAAGGTGCGCGATTCAGAAAACAAGAGTGAATGCTCGGCTTTCGCCGCAGGATTTGTTCCAGTAAAGTAACAGCTTGTTCCTTGATTAGAACTAAATAGCCGTCAACGCCAATTAAAAAGCAGAAAAGAGGCGACGAATGATGAGGAAACGAGATTGGAGTTACATAGGCTCCATTGAGTTCTGGATTTTCATTGTAGTCTGCGTTTATTTCGGCTACGCCATTTATTTTCTGATATATGGCTTAGGGTTCAGTATACAATTAGCCTCAGACGCTTACGTTTACAACTTGATATCGCAGAATCCTTGGTGGTGGGCAATTCTATACTACGGCAGTGAAAGCCTCGCCGGTGCAATTGGCCTAAGTCTACGAGTTATAGGCGGAGTTTTCGCTTTACATGGCGCCTGCCTATTTTGGAAGAAAAAAGACGCAGCACAATTAGAGATTAAGCGGAGAGCAAGCGTGGCTTTGCTTATGGAAGCTGGATTCTACCTCTCGTTTATTCCCTCGATAATTGCAGCTTTTGCCTATAATTTATCAACCGAGCGCTTATTCTACTTTGATCATACTCCTCCGCAGCTGCTGCTTTATGGTACAGCCATACCATGCTTGGCCATGGCGCTGGTTATTCCACCATTTCTGCTGAAACTGCGGGCAAAGGTCATGCAAAACGCGCCAAATGAAGAAATCATAAAGTGGAGCTGCCTCGCATGCGTTGCCTACGTGTTTGCCGCTTTCTGGTTCAACTATTCCATGCTGTGGGTAGCCGCCATGGTGCCTTATCCGCATGCGCAAGGCAATTACGAATTCGGCGCAGATTTCCTGTTTAAGCCAATAAACTTTGCAAGTTTCGTGATGACTGTTTTCGGCCTCTTTGCAGTAGCCACAGCGGCGCTGGCGACTACTCTACCAGCTATCAGAAAGCGTTCGACCAAACTAAGCCGCAGAAGCATTGGCGCAGTAGTCACAGCTTTCGGCAGCTACTTCCTATTCAATACACTCGTCTATTTTCTAGCAGGCGGCTACGAAGCGCATCCAAGCGTTTGGTACGAAGTGATAGGCCCACTTCATAACCCAAATTTGTGGTGCACCGCATTCATTTTCCTAGGCATAGCGGCGCTGGTACATAGCCAAAAAGAGGTAGCAGTAACCTATCACAAGGGAAAGTTTGAGGCTAATACTTAATAGCTGCATTCTGCCTTACTTTTTCTTTACAAACGTGTGATAATCAATGGTGGACGTCTGGATTCCCTACGGGAAAAGCGAAGTATGCGCCAGAATCCCCGCTCGAAACCTTCTCGGCACAATCGAACCGAAAGAGCAGGCTGGCGCGCCTGACGCAAGGGCGGAAATAGAAAGAGCCTTAAGAGAACCCATCGGCTCTAAGCGGCTAAGCGAAATCGCCAAGCCCGAGCATAAAGTCGCCATAGTAGTGGATGACTTCACCAGAAGCACGCCCAGCCACGCCATGATTCTGCCAGTGCTGGCGGAGCTAAACGCGGCTGGCGTAAAGGATGAGAATGTTACGGTCATCTTTGGCTGCGGCACTCACAGGGCGGTTAAGCCTGAAGAAGCTGCAAGTTTGCTTGGCGAGGAAGCGCTGAAGCGTGTGAAGGCAATCAGCCACGACTGCAAGGCTCCAGACCTTGTGTACGTGGGCAAAACTAAAACTCATGATAACAAGGTTTACTTGAACCGTGTTTTCGCTGAGGCGGATGTTAAAGTGCTGCTGGGCGACGTGGGCTTTCACTATTATGCGGGCTACGGAGGCGGACGCAAAAGCGTCTTGCCCGCTGTAGCAGGAGCGGAAACCATTCAGCATAACCATGCCATGCTTCTGCATGCCAGCGCAAGAACAGGCGTTTTGGAGGGAAATCCTGTTCATGTGGATATGACTGAGGCTGCGAGGCTGGCTAAAGTGGACTTCATCCTAAACGTGGTCACCAACAGCAAGGACGAGATTGTGAAGGCATTCGCGGGGGACTTGGAGCTGGCGTTTAACGAGGCAGTTAAGCTTGTTGATGAGATGTACCGTGTGCCCGTGGATCAGCGCGCTGACATCGTGGTTGTGAGCGCGGGCGGCTACCCGGCTGACATAGATCTGTACCAAGCGTATAAGGCGGTGGATAATGCCTTAGAGGTTGTTAAGCGAAATGGCATGATAATCCTAGTAGCAGAGTGCGTCGAGGGTCATGGCAACGCGGTTTTCTATGATTGGATGACCCGCTTAGGCGACCTGAAGAAGGTAGAACACGAGATAAAGCGTAACTTTGTCATGGGCGGTCATAAGGCGTATTACCTGCTGAGAGCGCTGCAGCGGCACCAGATAATCTTGGTCTCTTCAATGCCCGATTACTATGCCACAAACATCTTCAAATTGAAAACTGCACGCGCAGTTAACGACGCATTAAGCGAAGCGTTCAGGATGGCTGGCTCAGCCGCTAAGGTTTGGATCATGCCCCACGGCGCCCTCACGTTGCCCGAAGTTAAATCAATTAACGGGTAAACAGGTTCCAGAAAAAATAGATGCAAAGCAGTCTGCGGAAAAGTTTTATAGTTACAACTACTAATTATACTATTGGTTATTACTATGAACTGGGCGGTTTTGGCGATCGCCGCTCTGGTGGCAGTGTTTTTAATAGCACCGCTATACCCACTTAACGCAGAATATCCTACAATATTTATAGAGACGCCGGGGCCCTATCCGGCAGAAGTCTATCAGGAAACAAGTGTTCCTATAAAGGTTAAGCGCGAGTTCTCTCCTTTTGAGACAGAAAACAAATCCGTGGATATATATTATAGTTTAGACGGTGGCCCTAAAATAAAATTGAATATCACCAAATATGGAATTAGCTCAGACATTTTTGGGGTAGGAACCCTAGAGAATCTTACAGACGGTTACCATACGGTGGAAGCGTTCTCCACTGATACCCAAGGAAACATAATTTCGCATTCAATAACATTTCTGGTAAATACTACCATAAGATTCCCAGCATTCCTGATTTCTCCAATGAATATTACTTACCGCAACAAAAGAATACCATTAGCATACAATATTGATAATTCAAAATACATGATCTATTATTGTATAGATGACTATGGATACTACAAGGTAGAGGGCAACATAACTTTGCCCGAACTTCCTGAAGGCCAACATACAATCACGGCAAAAGCATATGACCTCAATGGCGTAATATACTCTAAACAAACAGTCTATTTCACCATAGATGCTACCAACCAATTGCCTACACCAACATTAACCCAGTCCCCCGAGTTTCAACATTCAGAACTTTTTCCGCCAATTCTTGTTGTAATAATTTTTGTAGCGTTAATAACAATTTTGGGTTTACTGGTCTACCTGAAGAAACGCAAGCGCTAAACGGAAAATGCCATCATCTTTTTTAAGCAGCAACTCTAGGATAGAACTTTGGATATATTTAGGCATGCTTTACCCCTTAGCTCCAAGATGACATCTTGATGGGAAGTCAGAGAATGTGATACCCAATTCTTACAGTATTTTCTATTGAGACTTGTCGTTTTCTGCAGTATTTTCTAGTAGGTGCTTTAGGCTTTTGTGGAGCTGTTCGAGGTTGCTCGAGTAATCTAGAGGATTTTAAGCAAAACCAATGTTTCTTCGTTTTCATAATTCAAGCGAATAATGCGCTTGTGTTCAGCGTAGCTTTGGGAAATTATTCCTTCTTGTTCCAAAACGCGCAGGTTACGGTCAACCTCATTATACGTGCTGTTAACCATCTGCACCAGCTTCATAATGGTGAGTTCTTTTTTCTCCGCTAGCGCCGTCAAAATTTTTCGGCGGCAAGATGATGCCAAAAATCCTATTTCGCCTCATGTTTCTTACAACCTCGATGATATTTTTAGTTCCAAAAATTTGCCATAGCAAAATAACCATAGGTGATATGACCAAACTTAAAATTTGGATCCATTTTCTTTATCCTATTGGTTTTTTTGAGAAGATTCTGAAAAGTGATCACTTATAAGCATTGCGATTGACGTATTCAACATAAAAGCGAAAAAGATTCGAATTCAACTTATACTCTGCTTAAATTTGATAATTATGCAAGCAAATAGCAAAAAAGAGGCTGTCTGTATAACTATTTTTCATTGTTCAAATAAAATATGCTGGAAACAACTTCGAATTGGCTCTTAAAATACTTTTTCTATTTAACGTTACCTTTTGATGTAGAAATGTAAAAAAAGACAAAGCCAGCTTTATACGCACTTTTTAAATTAACATTTCCAAGCACTTTCCTATTTCCGAAACTTTTCTTCTTCCTTTTATACTTAATCCATGAAGGTATACTTGTGAAGCACTGTTTCTCTCAAACCAAGAAGAACTGTGCTTCATGTCTGGAGCTTACTGCTTCAGAGTTGTGTCACCGCCTAGCCCTAAGTGAAGGGCAGAAAGAGAACAAATGAAAACATGGAGACAAAAAAGATGATCAAAAAAGCAATCACTTGTCTTCTAATTATGATGATGACAATGATGATACTTGAAACACAATTTGCAAGCAGCATAGTGCAGCATATTACAGGCGCCAACTATTCTTACGTACAATATCAGTCTAACCCAGCGTTATATTTTCCACGTTTCGTAGAATGTTACCACACCACATACCCTGGGAATTCAGACAACACTGAAGTAGGAATTGGCGTAAAGGCGCTATACTACAGTCCGGACTATTTCAACTATGCATGGTGGGATTTTAATGCTCAGTACGGAAATGGAGATGTTGCCATGATTCCAGGCCTTATAATTGATCCATGTGTCAACGACAACGATCACCATTACTATGCTTATTATGGGCAGCCATATTGGACAACACCGCCTACTCCACCGGGATGGCCAGGGGATCCATATCAATGCTGGTATGTTCATTATGATTGATCCTGGCGGAATCCCTGTATTCATAGGTTATAAAAGTTCAGTTGAGGGTTCTGTAACGGCTTTATTCTATCGTCCAAGTGATCCGCCATGGCCTCCGAATTTTGGACCTTGTTGGCAGCTAGATGCATATACACAGAATCCATATAATCCAAACGACCCCAATGGCTGGAGCTATTTGCATGCTTGGTATGGCGTATGACATGCAACAGCATTAAGGAGATATTAAAATGAAAAAAATATTAAAGCAAAAAAAACGTTTACCGTTACTTTTGACCGCTATTACAGCGTTGATAATTCTTTCTTTGTTTGCGACAATATATGCTTACATACAGTTGACGCCATTCGGGAAACCAATTAATCGAGGTACGCCCTCAATCGAGCCGGCAAGCCCTGAATATTATTTTCAAGTCAAAATAGCATACGCATATGCAGGTCCTCTGCCGCCAGACAAAGCTTCCTACGTAGACCCGGAAACTAACGAAACTTGGGTTAATACAAGTAAGTACCCGTCTTCAGTTTTCTTGGAATTCACACCCATTCCATCCATGACCAACTCTTGCGACGCAGTTGTCGAGGCATATGGAGTAAAAATAATAGCAGACACAGGGCCAACTGAATATTTTGGATGGACCGCCGGAACCGCAGATTATTATAAATTCACTCAAGACGACTTCGCCACTTTAAACAGTTACAGAGGCGACTTGATATATCATAGCGCCTATACATTCAGAGGCGGCACTTGGTGCTATAACTGGGCAGCCGACAAGCCGGTTTTAAGCAAAACCATCGGCTCTGTCGGCAGTTATACAATGAACAGCACACTCACCCAGTCAAACCGTTCTGATTTATCCAGTGCAGGAATACCAAACGCTATCTCTGTAGAAGTCTACAGAATTGGATACATCACAATGACCAACGGCTCAGTTACCATACACGAGAACCCCGCGGCAGACAGCAAGCCAGTAGCTTACGCTCAGCTTACTCGATATGGCGACGGCTTCATCTACAACACCATAGTGCCAACAGAACAGCTATCACAAATTGACTTATTCCACCCTCCAATCTAACCGCACGAAAAACGCTTTTCACATCCCCAATTTTTTCCTCCCCGATCTACCCCGCTCTATTATTTTATAATTCACTGGCCACAATATCATTTAATATAGAAAAATCATCAAGTGTAATAGCGGGTTAAGCGCAAGATTTAAGTTTTATTCAGCTTTTCTCGTTTAAGAAGGCGAAGTCATGCAGCAGACATTCAAGTTGCGCAAATTCAAGCCAGACGACCTGCAAAGCGTAATGCAAATCAACCGCCTATGCCTGCCAGAGAACTACACAGACTACTTCTTCATCGACCTATACCAGCGGTTTCCCGAAACCTTCATCGTCGCAGAGGAAAACGGGAAAATAATCGGCTACATAATGTGCCGCATCGAAGTTGGCCTGTCAAACCTCGGATTAGGCGGCTTAATACGCAAAGGCCATGTGGTCTCAATTGCCGTTTTACCTGAAGGCAGACGAAAAGGCGTGGCGCAAGCGCTGATGACGGCGGCGATGGAAGGCATGCGCTACTATAAGGCGAAGCAATGCTACTTAGAGGTCAGAGTGACCAACGTAGCAGGCATTTCGCTTTACAAGAAGCTTGGGTTTGAAGTAAGCCGAACAATCGAAGGCTACTACTCCGACGGCGAAAACGCCTATTTAATGACAAAGAAACTATAGACAAAACCTCCCTTTTCATAAGCGCTATTGCCTAAGTGACCCGCGGCTTTTCAAGTAACCGATGCATGCAACCACAAAGCGCCTTTGATTGGCAGCAACCCAAGTCTCAGCTTCGGACTTTGCACGAAAGAAAAATATAGCTTAAAGTTGCCCTTAAGTATATGCCAGCCGACCCCGCCGTGTTCACACTTTTCCAGGTCGGGTTATTAATTGTCGTCGCCTCAATCTGCTCGGAGCTATTTAGAAAAATTAAGCTTCCAGGCGTGATCGGCGCCATCCTGGTCGGCCTTTTCATCGGCGGACAAGGCGGATTGGGGCTTATACGGGATGTCACGGTTATCAATTTACTTGCAAGTTTAGGCGCCATTCTAATACTTTTCACAACTGGCGTATAGTTTGACGCCTCATCTTTCTGGAAAGTAGGCAAAACAGCTTTTCTAACAACTACAATCGGAGTCATCCTATCCATTCTGCTGGGCTATGGCACGGGGCTAGCATTGGGCTTCTCATGGCAAACCGCGTTTCTCTTAGGAGCCGTTTTGGCGCCCAGCGGAACAAGTGTGATAGCAGCAATGCTCAGCTATGAGGGCATCGTTGAAACAAAAATTGGCTCCACCTTGCTTACTGCGGTTATACTCGACGACATCGAAGGCATCCTGATACTTACAATAGCCTTAAGCGCAATTGCTGAAGGCGCCTTTTCCGCGTCAAGCCTGATCAGCATCGCCGTTGTCGCCTCATTGTTTATTTTAGTATCAATTTATATTGGCAGCAAAATCTTGCCCTTTGTAATAAAACAGCTACAAGGATTCGTCTCCGACGAGTTTCTTTTCATTATTCTTCTTGGTTTAGGCTTAATGCTGGCTTTTGCTGCAACCATGTTTGGCTTGTCAGCCATAACAGGCGCTTTCATAATGGGCGCTATAATTCCCTATCAAAGAATCGGCGAAAAACTCGCGGAAAAAATCTCCATGATGAAAGAACTTTTCGCCGCTATATTCTTCACAAGCATAGGCCTCGCAATCAGCCCAATAGGCATGGCGGCTGTCCTTCCATCGGGCTTAATTATTCTTGGAACTGCTATTCTTGCACGATTAGCCGGTGGCTTAATCGGCGGTTGCGCCGCAGGTTTTCGCGGCAAAACCTTATGGGCGACAACAATCGGGCTTGCTGTGAGAGCGGAAATGTCATTCATAATCGCCTATGAAGGAGTAGCCATGGGAATAGTCACTGCAGACTTCCTAACGCTAACAGCAATCGCGGTCATCGGCTCTATGATAATTGTTCTTCCACTTTTCTCAAAACTAATAAAAAATAATCAAGAACTAAAAGACCAGAAAGCAGAGTACATCCAGTATTAAATGCTTAGGCAATAACTTTTGAGAAGCGCTATTCGAGCACACCCACATCTGGATGGCAACTACATATTTTATAGTAGAAATCGTTATAGGCAGCAGCCAACACGCTAACGTCAAAAATGGGAGAGCGAAAACACATGTCTCATCGAATAGCATTAATGGGCCCGAGAAAGAGAATTGCGCTCATAGCGCACGATAATAAGAAGACAGATTTGCTTGAGTGGGTTAAGTTCAACAAGGGCACCTTGCTTAAGCATGAGCTTTATGCTACAGGAACCACAGGTAAACTTTTAGAACAGGAATTGGGGTCAAAAATCACCATTTTCGAAAGCGGCCCGTTAGGAGGCGACCAGCAAATAGGTGCACGCATAGCCGAAGGCGCCATCGACTTCCTAATCTTCTTCTGGGATCCGCTGTCGCCGCTTCCGCATGACCCTGACGTCAAGGCGTTGCTGCGTATCGCGGTGGTCTGGAACATACCCATAGCATGTAACAGGGCATCCGCCGACTTTCTAATATCATCTCCACTGATGAACCAAGAATATCCGCGAATTTTACCCGACTATGAAAGCTACAAGCAGAGATTCAAAAGCCAGATTTGATTAATGCGCCTTTAGCGTAGGGCACAAACTCCCTGATCTGCTCAATCGAGACCTTGCCGATTTTTTCACGCTTCTCCTTCGGCAACTTGACCATCAAAGCTTGTACAACCTGCTTAAGAAATTCTTTTCCGGAAAAATCACCCGGTGCAATAATAACATAAGCTTTAGCTTGTGCCTTAACAGCGTCTAAGGGTCCGCCGATAAACCGGATGTCACTGTTGTCGTCAACAACGCCTATGGCAACGCGAAGTGGCACGCTCCGCATCCAGTTTCGCTTGCCACTCACGGCAAAAGCGCCATGAGGCACGTACTCACCTGAAGGACCGCTCTTGCTTAGCTGGTCAGGCTTAACCCAATACACATCCACTGCCGCGGCGCCTTCACGCCAAGCCCTGGAAAACGCAGCTGCAAACTCGCTTGCCTCACGCAGCGCCGCTTCGCCTGGAAACTTGCCCTCGGTTTTAACCACGACGAATGGGGCGCCTGGAACATCAGCGTGGAACACGGCGTCCTCTGCGGCGGCGTATTTCTTGACGAGCACTTCGTTGCTCACGGCGTCTTTACCCGCTACGACCAAGAAGCCGTCAGAGGACCTGAACCAGCGGAACTTTTCATACCACTCTTTCTGTGTGGCTTTACGTTTAGCGAGTTCTTTTAGGGTTTCCTGCGGCTTAATGGCCTTAAGCATTTCAGCATCGCGAAGATTCTGCTCAAGCTCAGCTAATTTTTTGCGCGATTCCTCTAAAGCGGCTATGGCGCCGGCGGCCTTCTGCTTAGCCTTCTTTCCTCGCTCATAATACTCCGCCGCATTCTCAAACAACGTTTTGCGCATGTTCAAACTGAATCTTAAGCCATCAATGCAGAGGGCAGCCGTAAGGTTACGCGCGTCAAAAGACTCAACGAATACCTCGGGGATTCTGCCCGCGGCTTTAGCAGCCAAAGCTTCCGCAATAAGCTCTTTAACGTCGCGACCTTCATTTTTCGCCTCCGTAAACTTCTCAAAAAGTTTTTGCAGCTCGTTTGAATGTGCATAAATCAAGTCGCCGATGCATCGGTCACGTTCCGCCGTAGCCTCAGCTTCACGTAAAGCTTGCTCTTGCTCGGCGATTATCCGCTTAAGCCGCTCCGCTTCTCGCCTCAGCTTCGCCATTTGAATGACTGCTGCGGCCGCTTGCTCGGTTGCGGTGACTTTAAGGTAAAACTCGTCGAGCGCCTCGTTGAAACTGCTGTAAGCCTGAAACTTGTAAGCTTCATACCGCTTAAGCTTAAATGGTATAGCATCAACGTAGGTGCCATCTTCAGCTAAAACTATTATAGGCTCGGTTTTGGAGGCGGCAACAGCGGCAAGTAAATTTTGAAGAGCACTGTATATGGCTTCAAGTTCGGAAACTGTTAAGCCATTACAGCTTTTGGTTTTTTCAACATCTGCCCTAAGCAAGATTTCTTCTGCGTAGATGCCGCCAATGCCGAGAAAACGTGCCAGCGCCCTGACAACTTCCACATCTTCGAAGTTTCTTATCGCTTGGGCAAGCTCGTCTTTTGCTACTTTAAACGGGTTCTTACCGCTTGCAGGTGGGAACTGGAAAGGCTCGTTGCGGAGAATGTTGCGGTCACGCATGCGCTTGAAGATTAGGGCTTGCAGTATCTCGCCTTTTTCGCCTATCAATATTATGTTGCCCTCACCGAAAAGTTCCAGAACAAGCCGCATCAAACCCTCTTTAGTTCTAAAATGAATCATGGCGATTCTTTCAAATTCATGCTGCTCCAAATTTATTATCCATGCACCGCGAAGATGTTTCCGCAAAGCCATGCAGAACGCTGGGGGAACCTGAGGCGGCTCAAAAGCGTAAGAGGTTAAGTGCAGCCTTCCACCCGCTTCAATGATTAGGCGCAGCGGCTGCTGCTCCGTCTTATGCAGCTTAAACAGCAACGTTTTGTCGTTAAGCTGGTATATGTTGTTAACTCGAGCGTTTATTATGATGTTGTTAAGCTCGTTAATTATGACGGCCACGTCGAAGCTTGAGAATTCCTTTTTACGCAAAGAGTTCAACTCACCATAATCTGAAATCTAAATACGCGAACTACAAAATAAATTCGCTGATAAGGGATGCCCTCAAATTCGGTTGCACAATGAAAATTATGCGAATGCTAATCCTTTTTTGGCTCTATGGGCAAGGTTATTGTGAATGTTGTTCCCTTGTTTTGCTCGCTTTCCACGGAGATGGCGCCTCCATGCGCCTCGACCATGCGCTTGCATATGGGCAGACCCAAGCCCATGCCTCTTGCTTTTGTGGTAAAAAGCGGCTCGAAAATCCGCTTAAGGTGCTCTTCAGAAATGCCCATGCCCGTATCAGCGAAAACAAATTTCACTTTGCCATTAACATTCTCGCTGGTTATTGTCAATTTTCCGCCGTTGGGCATGGCGTCAACAGCGTTTCTAATCAAATTGATGAATACCCGTTTCATCTTGTCCACGTCAACCTTAATTTTTAAAGTGTCTTGTGTAGAGTCGATTAACTGAATGTTTTTTGGAAAAGCGATATGCGATAACGCTTCAATAACCAATGACTTAGGCGTAGTTTCTCTTAGGTCCAGCCTAATTGCCGTGGAATATTCAAGCAGGTCGTTAATGATTTTGTTTGAGTATTGAACATCTTTTTCTATTACCTCAAGCATCTCACGCCCTTTTTCATCCATAAGTGAACCGTATTTTCGCTTTAGATACTGCGCAGCGCCGGAAATTCCAGTAAGCGGATTCCGTAAATCATGACCAACCATCGCCGCCAAGGTTCTTATAGCTTTAATTCGTTCGGCCATCGTGTTATCTATTGCCTCTGCCAAAAGAGAAAGCTCATCTTTACCACTACACGAAAGATGTTCCGATATGTCTTCGCTTTTTCCCAACTGCTTTATGCTGGTAACAAGGCGCTCTATCCGAGATAAAACGCCCCTTTCAATAATTAAAGTGGCTATTACTACGATGGTAATAATGGAACTTGCCAGAAACGTAACAAATAAGAGGGCACTATTCAAAGCTTGCTTATAGAAGTCTCTTGGCGTGTCAACTCTAATTGTAAGTGCAAAGTTGCCATAGGCATCCTTTATGACAGCGTATCCTCCCATATAGTCTGCGTTTATAGGCTGCGCAAAAATGGGTACATCCTCAAAGAATGAAGTGGAATGTAAGGATTGGAACTCGATTTTTGTCGTTGAAGTATTGAAAGAGGTGATCGATAATGGAAGAAGCACGGAGTCTGCCAATTCTTTAATTGCCTCAGCATCGAGAAAACGGCCTACGATTAAGGAGCCTCGAATTGGACCTTCGCGTTGGCTGGTTACTATAGGGTGAGAGGCTAGCAGTAGAGGCGCTTCTTTCAAGTGGACGAGTCCTGTTATGCTACTCTCCATGTTAGTGTGATTCCATAAGAAGCCGTTAATAGAAAGCAAATTCAAAAACTCTTGTGGCACAGGCATTTCACTTGAAGACGAAAAATTGAACGCCTTGCTGTAGACGATTTGACCGTTAGAGTTTATGAAGATCATTATGTTAACTTTTAAATTGGCAAAAGTTTCATCAACAAGATTGGATTCTTTGTATTTTTCGTTTGCATCCTGTATGAAGACATAAGTGTCATCCCATGCAGCCCAATCGCATACAGTATTATCCAACGCGGACAGCATACTTGCCAACGCGCTAAGGCCGCGCTTAACATTCGATGCAGCTAACTGTTTTTCCATTGCCTCGAAATTGTCTAGCAGAATTAATTTTGCGCCAATAAGCATTACCACGATAATAATTATTGGCGTAATTGTCATTGCAAAAATTGTTTTCCTACGTAGATTCATGATTCATTCGCCATGCTCTACTCGTCATTTCACTTGGCAGAAGCCTCCAAGTATTCAGAATTTCGTTATGAAATACTTTATAAAGCGTTTATGAACAGTGGATAAATATTACACCGCATTGTGCTGGATATTACGCAGTAGAAATGATTTAATAAGATAGACATCTTTTAATGTAGGTTCAAAAATAGAGTCCATGAGGTCAGATGTTACGTGAAACCACTAGCGATAATCTACTGGAGCAGGTTGGCTTTAGGCATAGTAGCCGCTGTAATCAGCGCCTTTGTAGCCACAATGCAAAACGCAACTTCATTGAGCGCCTTCATGAACGGCGTGACGATAGCGTTAATAGTCTACTTAACCACGTACTATGCGTTTAAAGCCAAATTTTACAATAAAGTGGAAAAGCAAACAAAAATCATGACGATGGGTATAGGGATATACTTTATGTCATGGCTGGTTTTCTTCATATTAACCTACTCTATTATGAGCGGCCAATTGTAGGCGCTGACAAGTTTATGCCTCTTTACCGTCTCGTAGAAAATTGGCGATTGTAGCTTGTTTCTTGTCACTCTTCAATGTTTCAATTTTTGTTTTATCAGCGCTTGCATTCTCATTACCCTGTGCGCTTGGAATATTCATTCGGCTTAGGATACGCATGCAGTCAGCCCAAGCGGAGAAATAGCCGCGGTCAAAATCGCCGTGAAGTCCGTTTCGCATGTGATCCAGAAATTCGCGCCTGTATCTGTGCAAGGTTTCCGTGTCGCTTAAATCTATCTTGGAAAAGAAAGCATATGAATCATCGTTGTTTTTCCTTGAAAGATACATGCCATACAAAGCTCTAAAGTAGCCTCTGTTCCATTCAGTCTTCTGCATTTTCTGTTTAAGCCGCTCCAGCTCTCGCGCTGCTTCGGTAAATTGCCTATTAACCAGAAGCTGGAAGTACCTAGTGACCAAAGCTTGGGAAATGGGCATTTTTAATGATCACGGTGCTTATTTGTTTTCTCCTCTTCTGAAACGTCCTCTATACCGTTTTCGGTTACTTTAAAGATTTCCTCACCCTCAGGCAAGTAAGGGCTTGACACCAGCCTTGCGATACGCACAGGACCACGTGAAGCTCTTCGTAAGTAGACACGCGTGTGGCTCGTATGGCCAACAATATGGCCGCCGATTGGTGAGATAGCATCGCCGAAGAACACGTCTGGCTTAGCCATAACTTGGTTAGTTACGACGGCCACGGCGTTAAAGGCTCGTGCTAAACCTAGTAGTTTATGCATGTGCTTATTCAGTTTCTGCTGCCTGCTCGCCAGCATTTCCCGTCCAATATATTCGCTTCTGAAGTGCGCAGTTAAAGAGTCTATTATTATCAGTTTGATGTTGTTTGCTTTGATAACTTCGTCTGCGTTTTCTAGCAGAAACATCTGGTGGTCTGAAGTGTATGCTTCAGCGTAGATAATGTTTTTAACTACTTGCTCAGGGTCAAGTCCCAAATGCTTCGCCATCTGCACAATACGTTCAAGCCTAAAGGTATTCTCTGTATCTACATACAACGCGCTGCCATTAAGACCGCCGCGTTCTGGAGGTAACTGAACGTTTACACATAACTGGTGGCAGATTTGGCTTTTTCCACTGCCATACTCGCCGTAGAATTCTGTTATAGTCTGTGTTTCTAAACCACCATCTAGAATTCTATCCAAGGCTTTGCTGCCAGTTGTTAAACGCAAAACGTTCTGGCGCATCTTTAGAAGCTCATCTGCGCGTATAAAAGAGAAGCCTATGGCGGAGCGCGCGGCTTCTATCATCGCAAAAGCCTTTTTTTCACCGACGCCGATGGGTTCAAGTTCGCGAGCAGTAGCCATAGCTAGCGACTCAACTGTGTGATAGCCAAGGTCGCGCAGTTTCTGGGCGGTAGCAGGCCCAACACCCGGCAAATCCTCTATGAACTCGTACTTCTTTTTCGGTAGCGCTAACTTGCTTTCTTGGCTTTCGATGTTTTCTTCTTCTGACATGCGGCTCACGTGTGGGAACAGTTGCAGAAAGCCATATTTAAAATGCGCGAAACATATGCGTCGCCGATACTGGGAGAGGTGAGTTAAAGTGAAAACTGAAGTTTCATGAGGCACAGCTGATCTCGGGAGTTTATGCTTGATTTCTGGTAATTACCTTAAATTCTGTTTTAACATTCTAAAAATTTATATTAACTCAGACTTCATCCTGTTAAAGAGGCTAACCGCTAATGCTAAAGAATTTTAGAGATAAAGTCGCCTTTTCAGGCATCACCGTCCTATTCATAGGTATAGCCCTTCTGATATTCACGTTCTTCAGCGCCTACGGCTTCCTAACAGAAAGCATCATGCCACTATCCGCAGAAGACCTCACGCAGACTTTCGGAGAAGCATTAGGGCCCTTAATCGCAGCGGCTATACACGTAATGTATCTGGGCGTCATGGGCTGGGTTGGTTCACTGATAACTATCCGAGGCGTTACGCTACTGATAAACGCGGCTAAGAATGAAGCAGCTGCTCCAGTACCGCAAGCAGCGCACGCATCTGAGCAAAATAAGCAATCAGAGGTCCAATCCGAGAAAACAAAGCAGACTCAATAAGAACTGCCAATAATCCATTAAAGAAGGGACATCGATGAATGTGGCGATTCGCGCGTTAAGCTTAGCTACAACAATCTTTTGGATTCTTCTCATAGCCTTCATTACCCTATCTGCATTTTCACTCAAAGATCTCAACTTTAGCCTAGATGAACCAAAATTCACTGTGACAGCAAAAGGTGAACTGCTTTTTTCTTTACCGCTGTCTATTGAAAATAGGGGATATTGCGACCTTAAAGATTTCCAGCTTGCAACCGTGTTTTCCGATGCTACAGGCAAAGTAATTTCTACGGCCAAATCTTCCGTTCCACTCATAGCGCACGGAGAAAGCGTAACGCTTGTGCACAATGCCACATTAAGCATGGACGACCTGCTTGAAAACGCAGGGCAGTACCTATTCAATGACGCAAACCTCACCGCTCAAGTCGCGGCAGGCTTAACTTTCGCAGATTTCTTGCCCGCGCAGATTTCAACTAACTTCACGTTTCCATGGGGGGCGCCCTTATACAACTTCGCTATCGATCAGCCAACCTTTGAGCCGTTTAACTCTACACATAGCCTTGTAACCTTGCCAATAAGTTTTGAAAATCACGCTGCCTTCGACCTTGAAGCCGCCATTCGAGTAATGCTCTTTGACAGCACCGACTCGCTTATAGGCGAAAGCCAAACGCGTCTCCAAGCCCCAATGCACTCACCCTACCAAGGAGATTTGACGTTTTACATTCAGTTAAACGCGGAATCTTTGACAGCTGCGCAAAGAGGACACTGCAATGTTTACTTTTCCACAACACTTTTTGAGTACGGGCCACTAGTGATTCCATATGGTTGAAGAAAAGAAAAGCAAAAACCTCATCAAAGACGTCTCATTCAGAATTGCGAAGGCCACGGTAAAAGCGATACTTGTTTATCTAATCTATTTCCTTCTTGCGCCGCTGTTGGCACCGCTTTTCGAGCTTGTTCCAGGCGTGATGGAATCCATCGAAGCATTCATTGCAATCTACATTGCGCTGATGATTATAGGCGATATCACGGCGCGCACAATTTTCGAGCATATCTTCCGAACAGCAAGAGCACTGTTCTTTATGGCTTACCTGCTTCTCTCGTTAGGCGACGGCGTAATCAGCACAAGCTACGAAAACTTTAGCTTAACCTTAGACTTAACAGCGTTTACAGCAATTGCTCTCTCACTTAGCCTTCTGAATATGACAGCGTCAATTCTGCAAGCAATAAACTTCATGAACGACAAGACTGAAGCAGATAGCGATCTACAAACGCCTCGATGAAACCCGAAGCAGTTCTCCACCACACGGCTTTCCAACTTTATATAAGGCGGGCTTAGAAACCTCGCCTGATTAATGCTCAGCCAATGTTTTGGCTAAGTTCCAGATTTTATCGCTTACAAAGTGCAGGTTCTTAACAACCGCACCCTGCTTAGCGCTCCGCGCCGCTTCAGCATCGTATAAGCTTTCGCCTATAGCAAGTACTTTCCCATATTTCTCATCTACCACCAGCACAACATCGCCCTTACTGAAGTTGCCTTCGACTCGCACGATGCCAGGCGCCATGACATCGGCACCTTTGCAGACGTAGGGAACAGCGCCCATGTCGACAACAACCTTAGGCGCTTGCTCGGTGAACTCTTGGAAAAGTAGCGTCGGCAGAGTCTTCCCGTCAACATTAAAGAATAAGGGTTTTCCATTTACAAGATAGATTTGGCCGAAATCCGCTTCGACCACTTCAACATTTGCTTTCGAACCAAAAAGCGCTTCAACGTTAACTTTCAGTCTCTCCGAAACCTCGCTTAGGATTGATTTGACATTTTTTGATTTCAAGGAGTATCTTCGATACTTCTGAAACATAATGCCCACGTGACTTATTCTATGTAGATTGCCGGTTGCCTAGGCAAAGCCAACGCTGCGCGCTGCTTAGGATCATAACGTGCTGTGTCTTCCTCGCTGTAAACAGCTACTTCAGCGTTAAAGCGTTCCTTCAAAAAGCCGCGTGCAGCCTCGATTATTTCTTTTTCATTGAACGCCGTAATCCTTGCAATGCGAGCTTTTCTTTCATTAGGCAACTTGCTTATAGCCTTAATCACTTTAGGAACTAAACCGGCAAATGCTTTCATGTGCGCCTTTAAGCTTGGATCCTGCGCGAGCTCCTTCATGACTTCGTTGATTTTCACTTCTCCCTCAGCGGCTTTTGCCATTATGCGATGATAAACTTGTCGCTTCCAGCCTGCAGCAGTGTAATAGCATATTTGCTTAGGCGTAATCTTTGTGGCTTTCAAAACATTCAATGTGTCCTCAATCAGGTCGATTATGAAGTTCTCTTGCTCCTCAGCTAACACATCTATTTTTGCCTCGTCAACTTGTGGCCACTCGGCTAAAGAGATAAACGTGCTTTTTCCCATGGCGCTCCATAGTTCTTCGCATATGTGCGGCGCAAACGGCGCAAGAAGTCGAAGCCACACGTCTAAAGCGTCCCGAGCTGCCTTTGCATTTGCCGTTCCCTTTCTGCGAATGTACCAGCGGAAGTCATTCCAAACCTCGAACAGCGCGATTTCTAGGGCGCTTCGCGTTTTCAACTCTTCAAGATTCGCCGTAACATCCGCTATGCGCTGCTGCATCTTGCTAATGAGCCATCGTTCCAAATGTGTCATTTCATCGTTTTTAGCGGATTCAATTATGCCTAATGCGAAGTTGCGCAGCGCTTCCAACTTACCACGTACGTCCGCCGCATTCTCGCTTCTCCAGTCAGGGTCATCCATGCCTTCTGCGCCAAGCAGCAAAGCGCATCTGGTTGCGTCAGCGCCGTAGCGTTCAACAGCGTTTTTCATTGTAACGAAATTGCCCTTGGACTTATGCATCTGCTTGCCTTCAATCATCAACATGCCATTTACGCCTATGGCTCTGGGCCAGTGCTCTGGCGGAAACAGCGCTACATGATGGAAAATGCAGAAGGACAAGTGATTCGGCACGAGCTCTTTGGCGGAAACTCTCAGGTCAAAAGGATACCAGTACAAGAATTCTGCACGCATATCCCGCAGCACTTCGACGTTTATGCCTACAGTCTTGCTAAGCGCCTCTGCGTCGCCTTTCCCATAGAAGATGTAATCGAAGACTTCAGGCGCAAGCTGCTCTGGCTTGACGCCGTACGCGCGTATGTGCTTGTTAATGGTGTAGAATGCCATGTAAATGGTGGAGTCGCTGAGGGTTTCAATTATCCAGCCCTTCCCCCACGGCAGCGGTGTTCCGAAGCCTGTGGTTCTGGCGCAAGCCCACTCCCTCAGCCAATCAATAACCGTGACAAACCATTGCCTTGCAGTGTCAGGATAAATCTTCATTTGGGCTATGGCAGCTTTAGCTTTCTCTTTCCACGCTGGGTCAGAGTAATTCAGGAACCACTGGTCAGACAGAATCTTTACTATGCACGGCGTCATGCAGCGGCAGACCACCGGCTGCGGCAAATCATACATGCTGTCCGCGACGCCTGCCCGCTTGAAGTCGCGTATAAGCGTGTCCTTAACGTCCCGCACAGTCCTGCCAGCATAAGGCCCACAGTTTTCCTTGAGCACGCCTGCATGGAATTCTTTCTTGTAGAGGATTTTTGTGGCTTCATCCGCCCGCGTGTCATGCTGATCCTTTATGCCCATCTGCGCGACAAGCTCAACAGCGGGGTAATCACCGAAGCCTTCAACCTTAATTATGGAAATCGGCTTAATCTGCTTCACCATTTCAGCGCTTAAGCCAAAAGCTTTCAGAGCCGCCGGGTTTTCCTGCAAATCCTTCAGCGCCAGCCAGTCATAAGGTGCATGCGCGGGCACGCTGTAAACTACGCCTGTGGCCTGCTTCGGGTCAACAAACCAGCCTGGCAATATCGGAAACTTTTCTTTTGTAAGCGGATTCTCGAAGAGCTTTCCAATAAGCTCCTTACCCTTAAACGCACGTTTTACTTCTACACGGCGCTCCTGCTCGCGGAGTTTTTCCGCAGCTTCACGGCTAATCACCCAGCGCTCGCCATTCACCGTGGCTTCTACGTAATCGGCGTCGGGGTTTATCCACATGTTAGTTACGCCATAGATCGTTTCAGGCCTGAACGTGGCTGCGGGCAGGAAGACGCCCTCATCCAGCCTATACTTTATGAGCGTGTACTCCTCTGGCGTGACGCCTTCCCCTACTTGGCGGTCATGGTCGCCTGTGGGACTCTTGTCTTTTGGGCACCAGACAACCGGATGCGTGCCCTTCGTTACATAGCACTTCTCTCTCAAGCGCGTGTACTGCCACTCGATAAACTTCTGGTAAGTGGGCATTACAGTGGTGAATTCGCGGCGCCAGTCAATCGAGAAGCCTATGCGCTTCGCAGCCAGTCGCCCCTCATTAGTGTAATACTGCGCCATATACAGCGGATCAACAAAACGTTTAAGCTCCTCTTCGGGTACGCCGTCAATTTCACGCAAAACGCGTATGTATGCCTCGTCGCCTTTCGCCACGCGCTCGCTGGCGCCCAGTAGTGGTTGCCCAGTCCAATGCCAAGCCCACGGCCAAAGCACGTTGAAGCCCTGCATACGCTTGAAACGGGCATACGCATCTACACGTGTAGCCGTGAACGTGTGGCCCACGTGCAATGGTCCGTTCATGTAGGGATAAGGAAACGTGACCAGCAGCTTCTTACGTTTCGGATCTGGGTCAGCCTCGAATATGCGCGCGGCTTCCCAGCGGGCTTGCCATTTCTCCTCAATTTGCTTGAGTTGACTCATGAAACTGTTGAATGAAGCCAAAAGCTATTAAGAGTTTTGCTTCTGCTTCTGAGGCTATTTACCCAAAAATAACAAATGCTGAACTGTCACCTATGAGAGTGTTAACAGGAAATGCCGACTAAAGAGGAACATATGAAGTACATTACAGCAGTTCTGTACTTTCTTAAAAGCCAAAAAGACACCAAGGGAAGCGTGTAAGTTTACAGGCTAACTCGAAAAGTAGATAAAACATAAAAGGTTGCCGTGCAGCACTAAAGGAACACAGAAGCGCCGAGAGCAATGTATAGTTTAGCCAGTTTTCTCGGCGTCGGAGATTATTTTAACCTGAGAATTCTTGCGTTTCCGCCATTTAAGTTGTCCGCCGATTTTTTCAACTAAACCCATCTTATGAAGAAGGGAAAGGCTTCGGTGAACTGAACTGTATTCTGGAGTTTTGTAACGTACGTCTCTTGCCCATAAAATCACTGCAATATCCCTCGCGGTTAACTCTGGATATTTATCTAGAATCTCCAGAATTTTCCGCTGATTTTTGCTGAGGCGTTGACGCTTAGTTTTCTCAGCCATAAGTAATCACTTATAACTACAAAAAAAGAGACGCCAATTATAATTAAAAAGGTAACGCTGTTACTAATTGAAAACATAGTCCGACTAAATCTTTTAAACAACAGAGTGAATAAGAATAGGTATGCCGCCGAAAATGGGAAAGCGTATAGTTGCGGATCTCAAGAAAAGAAGCAAAAAAGGGCTCGAATATGCAAAACAGATATTGCAAGCAGAAAAAATAGACCATCCAAAACTGCGTGAGGCACTTGAACATTACCTTGCACATTGGGACGAATTCACGCATCCGGGTTTGTTCTCAATAGCATGCGAAGCCGTGGGAGGAGACCCAGATGACTTTGTGCCGACGCAAGCGGCAATAGCTATGATGGCGGCATCGCTTGATGTGCATGACGATATTATAGACAAATCTAAGGTGAAACACAAGGTTCCTACGGTTTATGGGAAGTTCGGCGCTGAAATGGCGCTTCTGCTCGGTAACGCATTCCTAATAGAAGGCTTCAAACTTTTTGTTAATTCTACAGCAATGTTGCCAAAAGAAAAAGGAAAGATGGCACTTGAAACACTCAAGAAATTGTTGTTTGAGGTTGGCAATGCGCATGCCCTAGAAGTCGGCTTAAAGGAGAAAAAGGGCTTTTTTCCAGATGATTACATGAAGATTATGGAAATGAAGGCAGCAAGCCTCGAAGCAGACATGCACCTCGGTGCACTGTTTGGCGGCGGAGAAGCCTCCGAAGTTGAGGTCTTAGCAAAACTGGGAAGAACCCTTGGAATATTAGTTTTCCTTCGAGAAGAATTTATAGATGTTTTCGATATTGAAGAGCTTTGTCAACGAGTTGCTGTCCAAGACCTGCCTTTACCACTCTTGTTTGCAATGCAAGATCAAGAAGTTAAAGAAAAAATTGTGAATATAATCTCAAAACCCAAGATAACAAAAAGCGATGTTGCTGAGCTAGTTGATTTCACTCTCGAGGCCAAGCCTGTCGTAGAACTTAGAGGGAAAATGCAGCATCTAATAGAGAAAGGACTACTTTTAGCAAATAATTTCTCGAAGGCAGAGTCACGAAACAGATTTAAAACTCTTTTATCGTTTATGCTTGAAGACTTGTAGCCTTCAACCCCATACTCGAACTGGCACGTCTTTCTTCTTTGCTCTCTTGGCCCTCATCCCTTATTCCCCTATGGTATTAGTGTAGAACATATCTACATATAAGCTTTTTGTTGAACAGAAATACAGAATGCTGCTTAACAATAGTTTTATCTTCAAAAACGCATTTACTAATGAATTAAAGTATGATTGGCATAAGAGCGCTTAGAGACAAAATTTCTTGGAAAACAACAGCGTCTTCCATTTTTCTAGTGTTTAACAGCTTCGTATGGTACCTGTTAACATACGCTATCTTTAATGTAATTGTAAATGGATTGCCTTTACCTGAGATAGAAAAAGTGGGTTTGTTCACTGCATATTTTGTGAGCATCACGGTTTCGGCAGTAGTTGGGCCAAAGCTCTTCTTGCGTGCACGAGCCAGGTTTTTATATTTATGGGCATTCATAGGGGCAATTGCGACATTGCTTCTGGCTACGAGTTCTAGTAATAGCATATTAGTTAATACTTTGCTTGCCTTTTTTTTGGGCGCTTCGGTTGGAATAGGGTTACCTTCTTGTTTAAGTTATCTTGCCGATTCAACATATATCGAAAACCGCGGTCTTATAGGCGGGATAACATGGAGCGCCGTGGGATTCACTGTTTTAATTCTTGCTTTTTTAATAAGCATGCTTGGGCAATGGGAAACAATTATTGCAATAACAATTTGGCGACTTTTTGGCGGTGTCTGTTTTCTGGTTCTAAATAGAAAGCATGAGCAGCATGTTGCACAAAAATCACCCAACTATTTAGAACTTGTCCGCAAAAGAGAGATATTGCTTTACTTGTTTCCGTGGGTGATGTTTTCTCTTATAAATTTTGCAGAGGCGCCGATGTTGGAAAGAGTCTTTAACACGATATTAGGCACAGATTTTTTTGCCTTTGTGCAACTTGCAGAGTTCGCTTTTATAGGAATTTTTGCGATTGTAGGTGGTGTTATTGCTGATATTGTCGGAAGAAAACGAGTAGTTATTGCAGGCTTCGTCATGCTGGGTATTGAATACGCTGCAATGAGTGTCTTTTTTGACTCGCCTCTTACGTTGTACTTGTTTTTAACATTGGACGGTATAACTTGGGGTTTGCTTTTTTCAGTCTTTTTCACAGCGCTCTGGGGGGATCTAGGTGAGAATTATGAAAAAGAAAAATACTATGTTTTGGGTGGGCTTCCTTATCTTCTTGCAAACTTTATGTACGTATTAATTAAACCCTATACTAGTGCTATTTCCCCAACAGCAGCTTTCTCTTTTGCAAGTTTCTTCCTTTTCTTAGCAGTCATTCCTCTGATGTATGCGCCTGAAACTTTGCCTGAAAAAACCATTAGAGAAAGAGAACTCAAGAATTACATTGAGAAGGCCAAAAAAGAAAAGGAAAAATACGCTTAAATGAGTGTTCTCGCTTTAAGGGCAAAGCATGTTCTTTCACGTGATGCTTACGACGGAGTGCAATTTGCAGTGCCGGTACTGCTTCGGCGAGGCAGTTGATGATTTTAGTGAGGATTTCGCGGATTTTGATGTAGATTATGATTTGCCCAGAAAAGCCGCTTATGACTTCGCTTTGTTGGCGGAGTTTTGCCGCAAAGACCCCGAATGTGTCTTGACTTTTTACGGTGGCGAACCACTGCTTTGTGCTGACGCTATCCGCCAGATCATGGATTCTGCGAAGCCAAAGCATTTTATGATTCAAACGAACGGGGTGCTGCTTGACAGGCTGGAGCAGGAGTATGTTAACCGTTTCCACACGATTCTGGTTTCCATAGACGGCGATGAAGCGCTAACTGACTACTACAGAGGCAAGGGCACGTTCCGCCGTGTCATCGATAACTTGCGGCTGATTATGCAGAATGGCTTCCGCGGCGAATTAATTGCACGCATGACCGTTATGGAGCAAACAGACATCTACAAGCAAGTAACTTGGCTCTTAAATAACAGCGAGTTTCCGTTTTCTTCGGTTCATTGGCAGCTGAACGCGGGTTTCTGGGCAAACGATTACGCAAGGCGCAACTTCAAAGAGTGGAGCCAAACAAGCTACATGCCAGGCATAAAGCGGCTGGCGGAGTACTGGGTTGACTACATGAGAGAAAAGCACCGTGTACTACGGCTTTATCCGCTATTGGGAATTGCCCATTCGCTTCTGCATAACGAGTCAAGTCTTCTCCGCTGCGGCGGCGGATGGATAAACTATGCCATACAAACTGATGGCACAATAATCCCATGTCCAACCATGTGGGGAATGAAGAAATACTATCTTGGCCACATAAGCCACACGAATCCGCTGGAGCTGAAGAAGATTTTTGTGGGCCCGCCATGCATCGAATGCGACATCTTTAGCGTCTGCGGCGGCCGCTGCTTGTACGCGAATGTAACCAGACGCTGGAGCAAAGAAGCATACGCCACGGTCTGCGACACTGTAAGAGGACTCGTAAACGCCGTAGCAACAGAGCTTCCGCGAATCAGACAACTTATTGAGCAAAAGGCGATAAGCTTGGGCGATTTCGACTTCTTGAAATATAACGGCTGCGAGATAATCCCATAAATTTTTATTGCAGCCGCTAGAGGCTCTTTGGAACGGATATCCCCCTGATAAATACTCTGAAGCTGGAGTGACCTATTATCGGAACATCGTTGGGCAGCGCCCTTTGATATTTTTTTAAGACTTATGGCTAACTCAGGAACCACTTAAATTTTTATTTACTGCCTTCCACATAGGCTTTTAGTGGAGAATTCTAAAATGGTTGAGAAGGAATTGCGTGTATCTAAAATTAAGGACGGAACTGTTATTGATCACATAAGTGGCGGTTACGCCTTGGATGTTGTTAAGATTTTGGGGATAACGGGTCGCGAAAAGAGGGTTATGACCATAGCCATAAACGTTCCGAGTAAGCGGTTTAAGGTGAAGGATATTGTGAAAATTGAGGGGCGAGCGCTGAACACTGAGGAGGTTAACAAAATTGCGTTAGTGGCGCCTCATGCAACTATTAACATTATTAGGGATTATTGTGTTGTGGAAAAGTTGGAGGTTAAATTGCCTAAAGTGATCGAGGGCATATTAAAGTGTGTAAATCCGGCGTGTATAAGCAACAGTAATGAGCCTGCTGTTTCTAGATTCTATGTGCAGAGTGAGGAGCCGCTGTTGTTGAAGTGTCATTATTGTGGATACCTTTTGGAAAGGGCGGATGTGCTACAGAATCTCTAATATGTATCTGCTATTATTCGGAAGGTATAGTAAAGTTTATATCTTAAGATGTAATATTGTAGAATCAACAATATGTCTGTAAATAGACATATTGTATACCTGTAGAACAAAAATACAAAAAGGTGAAAAACATGATAATGATAATAGCCCTATCCGCAACATGGATCTCCTTCACAGGCTATCTAATATGGTATGTAGCAGTAGCCAAACACAATGTACCAATCACTCATGAAGAAGCAAAAACATTATGGAAAATCCACAAAAAAACCACACACTGCAACGGCCACAAATGGCGCCCCATCCCGCTTCGAAACGGCAAAATAGCTGGTTTCGAATGCGAATGCGGCTACAAATACAGACAAACTCGACCAATAGTATCAAGCACCAGAAAAGATATTTATGCCACCTACAGGAACCAAGCAGGATTTCCGGTCACAACCTATTAAGTAAACCATCTTTCACTCAAGGACGGCTACTGCTGCTTCCCCATTCTTAGACGCGCCAACCTAAACAACTTCTTGAAATAGTTTTTACTCAAAACAACCCCTTTATTTATTCCCTTACATTCAGATGTGTAAAGAAACGTGTACCTTCCATCAGCGCCGCATTTAAGTTCAAATGGATAAAACCTGCATATCAAGGGCCTTACCGAATAAATTCGGCAGACGCAGTTTTCGAAAAAGACACATTTCCCCTCTTTCTTTTTCATCTCGTAACTGTAAGGCTCTTTACCCTCAACTTTTACGGCAAACTTCACAATCGATTGCGCAGTAGCCACGCCGATTTGCTCAGCCTCTTCGCTTAAAAGAAGAATTCGCCGTGTCTTCACTTCAGTATCACCGCAGCACACTCCGCATCTTATGCAGCGAAAACGCACCCCATCAGGGTAATCAAAGCTCATTCGACATCTCAGCAAACCTACAAATTGCTAAGCAGCAATAAAAACTTAATAGCCACTGATGCCACAAAATTATATATTGCAAAATTCGGAATAACGTGTTATTAGCTCCTGCACATAGCTATCTCAATGGGGAGAAAGCGAGAGGCAGTTAAACATGAAATGTCCAGTTTGTAGTAACAAAGTAGATGTTGACATAAAACAGAAGGTAGCGCGATGCCACACATGCGGATGGCACAAGAGCTTCCTCAAAACAATCTAACCATTCAGAAACTTTACTCTGTGTCCCTCACCGTACTGATATGGTCTGCTACGATTTTTGTCAAGCTTCTTCTTGAACATATCATCCATGTTCACTGTTGGACACGCCAGCCGACTTGCATCTAAAATGTAAAATATGGTGTCAATGAGTTCCTCTGCTATTTTCTCTTCTGACTCGCCTTTTTTCCAAGCGTCACTTGCTTCACCTAACTCAATGAAAGCGAAAAGGAGTTTTTTGGGAATGTCCTCTGGCTTGTTATAGAAGCCCTTTTCTATAACGAGCGATTCTATTTCTTTTTTCATTTCTTCCAAATGCATTTCAAGCTTTCCCCCTTAACATGATCAAATGATGTTTAGTGTTTTTATATACTTTTTAGCAATTTTCATAGATCAAGTTTATTCACGGCATTCTGCAATAAGCAGAAAGGCTAAAAATGGCGAATTTTACGGATTTCTCTGCCTTACATGGCTTAACACAAATGCCTAAATTTTGTTTAGATGATTATTCTGTCTATTATTCCGAGTATGGGCGATTAAATGTCCTTATTTTATTTTCTTAAACGTTTTATGCGAGTTAAGGATAAAATAATTGTAAATAGCAGGCATTTGTGTCCAATATCTGCGAAGCATCCCCGAAATGACAGACAAAAATAAGTTTGGGTCGGGCGGGCGAAGTTGACAGGCGGAGATGGACAGCCATCCTCCAGAGTTCACTCATAATTCCGCTGCCAACTCGCCTAAACTTTTAATTTTCATAAGTATATGGCTAATAGCCGTTTAATTTACGCTTTTAAGGCACACCATTAAGTACTGTAGGTGTTTTCGGAAACGCTAAAATGCCGCCAGTGTATCTCTAATTCGACGGGTGCTTACGCTAATGGCTTACAATGAGCTAAGAAAAGATTATTTGCTAAACCGCTGGGTCGTGATTGCCACCGAACGTAGCAGAAGACCCACAGACTTCGCTAAACAAAAAACTGAGGCAGCGCAAGGCAGCATCTGCCCTTTATGTGTAGGCAATGAGCATATGACGCCGCCAGCAGTTTTGCTTTACTTGAAACAGCAGAACGGCGAAATAAAAAAAGGCAAAGATGGTGATGGCACGCGCCCTAAGAATTGGCTTATTCGTGTTATCCCAAACCTATATCCCGCGTTTATTCCCCCAAAAGAAACGCAGAACAGGTCTCTAATGATATTAGAGGGGGAGAATTTAGGTTACGCCATTGGGCATCACGAGGTTTTGGTGGAATCACCGAATCATGATGAGCAACCAGCGGATGCCAGCTTGCCACAACTAAATCACTTAATCAACGCGTACATTGACAGGCTAAGAGAGTTAGCAGCGAAACCCTACGTAAAGTATGTTTCGATTTTCCGCAATTATGGAAAGGAAGCAGGTGCCTCACTTTCGCATGCACACAGCCAAATAATCACTACACCCATCATTCCAAAAATTGTGGAGGAAGAGATGGAAGCAAGCAAAAACTTTTATGAACAACACAAAAAATGTGCTTTTTGCGACATAATAAAAAAAGAAGCAAAAAGCCCACGGCTGATTCTTGAGAACACACACTTTCTGGTTTTAGCGCCTTACGCCAGCACACATCCGCTAGAATTCTGGATACTTCCCAGGAAGCACGATATAAACATGCTTAACCTAACAGATGCTGAAGTAACCGCATTCGCTGAAACTTTAAAAATAACCTTAAAAGCGTTAAAAGATGTTGTGAATGATCCACCCTACAATTATGGCTTCCATTTGGCGCTTGACAGCGCTGCAAAGAGCTATTATCATTGGCATTTGGAAGTTTACCCGAAACTAGCTATATGGGCAGGGTTCGAAAAAAACACCGGAGTATACATAAACACTGTAAAACCCGAGACCACTGCAGCAGAGCTTAGAAAAGCAATAACAGCTTAGAATTGCAGCAACTCTTTCTCGTATCTCGGCCTAATCTGCAACACATCTTCCAAGTAAGCCCGCAATGGTTCAGCGACGCTCCAAGCTTGCGCGATACAACCGCGTGGCGTATGCGGTGGATCACCGTCAAAAATTTCGCTTAAAGTGCCGAGACCTGCTTGAGCAAGTTGTTGAGTAAATAAATTCATTAGAAGATTCTGCAACTCTTGCGCGCTGCTACTTTCTGTCTTATGAACTGACGTTACATAGGGACCAAGCAGCCAAGGCCAAACAGTACCATTATGATACGCTTGATCTCTGCTTCGCCTATCACCCACGTACATACTCTTATATCTCGGGTCTCCTCGCGCTAGAGTTCGTAAACCAAAAGGTGTTAAAAGCTCTCGACGCACCACATCGACAATACGCTTGCATTTCTCAGCATCCAACATAGCGAAATCCAGAGCTACCGCGATTATTTGATTAGGCCTCAGAGATGCATCACAACCTGATTCTTCGATTACATCAAACAAAAAACCACCTTCACTATTCCAAAATTTTTCATTGAAACTTTTTCGTGCAGCAAGCGCCATTTCAGAGTATTTTTCGGCTAAACTTTTCTCATCAAACTTTTCAGATAGTTGCTGCATTGTCATCAGCGCGTTATACCATAATGCTTGTATTTCTACCGCCTTTCCGGTCCGAGGAGTAACCGCTTTACCATCTACTTCCGCATCCATCCATGTAAGCCGCGGCCCATGAGCAAGTAAACCGTCGCTGTCTAAATGTATTCCGAAATCAGTGCCGCGCTCATAATATTCGACAATTTTTTTCAGTCCTTCCCAAAGCTGTTTCTGAACAAAATTGAAGTCGCCTGTGTACTTCAAAAACTGCAAAACAGCATTAACGTACCATAACGTAGCATCAACCGTATTATAGAAGGCTTCACCACACCTATCCTCTACGCAGTTAGGGATTAATCCTCGCTTAGAGTACGCCATAAAATTTAGGAGAATATCCCGCGCATCTTCAAACTGGCCCGTCACAAGCAATAAACCGGGCAGAGAAACGAATGTATCCCGACCCCACGTTTCAAACCAGAAGTAACCAGCTAAAACTGAAGGTTTGCTATCAGAACCTTTGACAATGAAGGTATCTGCGGCTAAAAGAAGCCAATTCAGCCAATCGCTTGCTACCACATTACTATGCTTATCGTAAAACTTAGCTAATAAGCTCGCGCGCCACGCAATCTCGGATGCCAACTGTGCCTTAACACTGCTTATTGAATTTCCAAGTGTTTCCAGCACTGTAGCGCATTCTTGGCTATTTTCGCTTGCCGCCGAAACTATAGCAAACTCGCTCAGCCCATGCGGCAATTCCAGTTCAAAGTATCCTGGCTGATAGTAATCATCCAAGTGACTTTCGCCTCGATTGGTTTCTTCACGATAGTATAAGCGCTCTATCCAAACAGGCTTCTCAACGAAATTGCCGAGGGTAGTTTGGGCAGCAATAGTGGCCTTTGGCGCATCAAAGCTTACTGTTACTTTGTTACTCTCCTGCTGCTGACTGAAACTCATAGAGGCCCTCTGTCTAACGGAGTGAAAGTGTCTACATGTGAGTAATGGAAAAATTCTAAATGTGACAGCCTCATTGTTGTTTAATGCTTGGTAGATTACCGCTACAGCGTTTTTCTTTTTAGGCATAAAAATTGTCTTTTTGACTTCGACAGCGTGCACAACATAATTATATTCGGGAAAAGGGGATATTGAAAACTGCTTTAGGAACAGGTGGCCTTTTGGATGAATCGCTTCATGAAACTCGTTAATGCCAAGCTGCTGAACAGTGTTACCGACTTGAATGGTTTCATCCAATTTTGCGAGACAGACTGTGCGGTCTCCAGGTGGATGCAACGAAGCAACTAGTAGGCCATGATATTTTCTTGTGTTTAAGCCTAAAACAGTGCTGGCTGCATAGCCGCCTAACCCGTTTGTGATAAGCCACTCTTTCTGGACGGCGTAATCAAAATTCACAAGCTCTTCTCTAGCGAGGCATATGATGGGCAATTCCATTTTAGGGCATCAGCTTCGCGATGTTCTTATCGCGCGGGGCACAGAAATAGTTTGCTACAGGATTACATTTAGTCCTAAAGAGAAGCAAATGAGGCTTAGTAAGCTTATACTCAGTCAAAGTCTCAGCGTAACCCATACCCTTTGCGAAAACAAGCTCAGCGGTATCATAAACTTTCAGGAATTCTGGGGAAACCTCGTTTTTCAGCAAACCCACCGCGTCGGTGCCTGTGGTTAATATATTATCTGCCAGCTTATCCATACCTGAAAATTCCACATCTTCCAATGTGGCATCGTTAATTACTGGCCCGCCCTTAACAACATATGTTACTTTCAGCCCCATGTTTTTCAGCTGCTCCACCAGCAACGTATCAAAAACAATCTCACCAGCGTTATCAGCTAAATACAAAACGCTATTTGCCTTTTTCGCCAATTCGTAAGCCTTGTCAATATCGTCTACCACCAAGTCTTTTGCTGCATCCCGAAAAGTCTTAGTCAGAGTATTGAAGGAAAATTTATGGCCTGGAATATCGAATTCCATTATGTTGCCTACTATGGCGCATAGGCAGGCTTTCTTAAACCGTTCCTGCTGCGTGTAACCTGTTGCCACAATTTTACGTGCGTACGGCAGCATTTTCATGGCTTTCTCATTGCTCATTTTCTTGCTTCGCTTGTACGGATCATTATTGCCTGTCAACCGCTTTATCAATCGGTCTCGTTTCGTGCCTATATCCGCTGGAATAACTGTCGGCCTGAATTCCCTGTTTAATAATTTTATAACTTCGTGTATTGCTCTGAAGCGGAGCGCAGGATTTGTTGTGGCTTCGTAAACTTCCACTGTTGCCCGCGCTAGTAAGCAAGAGGCGCATTCTGCTTCAACTTTCACGGCTACTCACACATGACTAATGTTATGCTGCGTCTGCAAATTCACGCAGTACACTATAAGGGTCTTTCGCCTTCACAATAGCACTTGCAACAAGCACGCCCTGCGTTCCCAGTCTTATGGCTGTTGCAACATCTTCACCGTGGCTTATCCCAGCGCCGCATAAAATAGTAACATCCGAGTTGATGCTACGCACAAGCTTGACGGTGGTTGTTACAACCTCAGGCTGCACTCTCGAAACAGCTATTCCTGTGCCTATAAGCTCAGGCGGCTCGATAGAGACAATGTCAGGCTTCAAGGCAGAGGCTGCGGCACTCACACTTGGATTGTTGACACATACACAGGAAATAAGCCCTTGCTCTCGCGCTAACTCGATAACCGCGTCGATGTCAGCTAGTTTGAGCCTTCTTTCAGAATGATTAATCAAAGTTCCAACAGCGCCTGCTTCTTTAATTGATTCCGCAAGCACATGCCCAGTGTAGCTTCCTGGCTTTATTGGATCAATGTGCTGAGCAAAAACAGGGATTTCAACGGCTTCCGCTACGCGGGCAATGTCTACAAACTGGGGTGCAACAGCAATAAAGACGCCGGTTTCTTTGCTTACTTTTTCAGCGTGCTTTGCAAGTGCAACAGCTTTTTGTCCCGTTGCCTCAAAATAGGTTTTGAAGTTTACAATTATTAATGGTGTCTGAAGTTTTGGTTTCAAAGAGCTTTTTCACCAAGGCTATGGTTATCATAAAACGTTAATATCGTTTGCTTTTAACTAACGGCAAAATCGATGCCAATAGCAGCTTTTAGTTGAAAAAGAGAGGTAGCCACTCGTCTATGTATCGCGGTTCTTTCCGCTTTTATCATGCAACGCTAGGAAATCCCTAATCATCTGGGCATGTTCAAAAGCCAGCTGGTTAGGGATATCGTTTAAGTTAAAGAGTTTGATTTCTTCGATTTCGCTTTCTTGCTTTTTGATTTTGCCGCCGACAACTTTTACCAGAAAACATGCGGGATAGTAATCGTATTCTATACCATCTTGCACGCCTTGCTCATGATAATCACCTATTTTCTGCACTATTTCCACATCGAGACCTGTTTCTTCTTTCACTTCCCGCACTATAGTTTGCTCAACTGTTTCTCCAGGATCAACTCGCCCGCCAGGCAAAGCCCAAAATCCTCTGAAGGGTACAGTGCGTCGTTTAATTAGCAAAATCTTGTTTGAAGCGAAAGGTATGATGGCAGTGGTTGTTCTACCCGCAAACTTCATTGTAGGATACTCCTCTTTACTTAGCAGTTATCTTGGTCCATAATTTATTAGTATTGCAGCAATCTGATGTGCTTGAAATATCAAGTTATTATTCGAATCAAGCCTATGTAAATAATAGAAAATAGAAATTGTGAAAATAGTGAAACGCAAAACTTAGGTGCTGGTTGCGGCTTTCTTTTTCTCTTCGAGCAGCTTATGATTTCTCCCAGGCACAAAAACAGCAGCAGCAACAGTGGTTGTCCACAATCCATTTTTGTCTCCTGTTGCTGATTGGGTTATGTTGGTTGTTTTGATTATTAACCCGCTGGTTTTGAATAGCTTTTTTCTTTCGTCCCATGCGGTTTCTGGATCAAATGCTATACCCATCGTGGTAGCAAGCATTGTCGCAGCCAAGTCTTCTGCGTAATCGCCAGCTACCTCATCTGTTTGCCCAAAGGAGTGATGCTCAGACAAGTAGCCATACTGGTTTTTGCCGGAAGGAATGGCCACGCCAATAGATGACGCAACCAGTCTATGAGGCTCGTTTGTGGCGTTTCTGGCTAAAACCACAAATGTGATTTCTCCAGGCTGCACCATCTTCAAGCCTTGTTCGCGTGAAATCATTTTGCATCCTGGCGGAACAATACTAGAAACGTTAACAAGGTTGCAGTAGTGTATGCCTGCGTTTCTTAAAGCTAACTCGAAACTTTGAAGTTGCTCTTTATGCTTGCCTACGCCCTTCGTTAGGAAGAAGTATTTCGGGATCATTTTTTATATCGCACATACGATTTGCAATATGCATTTATTAGTCTTTTGTTCCAAAAATAATGATTAGCTAGCAAATAAAAATGGCAAACCAGTTTGAACATAATTTGAGGTTAAATTTCAGTGGTGTCACATCAAAGTATATTCAAAGACGAGACAAAACTTGACATTAACTACGTTCCTCGCCGTTTGCCACATCGAGAAAAGGAATATCGCTTATTGATGGAATTTTTCAATTTTCTGCTTCAATTTCCAGGAAAAATGACCCAGCGAGTTATCATAACAGGCGAGGTGGGCACAGGAAAGACGGCGCTTGCCCAGCGTTTTGGAGCAGACATAACATCCGAAGCAAACAAGCTAGGAATAAACCTTCACTATGTACATGTCAACTGCCGTGAATATCGAGGCAAATTCTTCCTTATAATGCAGCACGCGCTTGCTGCTTTTCGCCCCACTTTTCCGAGGCGCGGGTACTCTGCGGAAGAGCTACTAAAGACGTTGATGCAAGTTCTAGACGAAGAAAAAGCCTACATCATCCTAACGCTAGATGAATTTGACGCTCTTATTGAGTGTGAAGGCTCAGAAAGCGTTTACAAGCTAACGCGGTTGCAGGAACTAAAAGTAACGGCACAGCAGCGTATATCACTAATATTCATTATGCGCGACTTGAAGGCAATAGAGAAACTAGACGCAAGCTCAAGAAGCACATTGCAGCACAATGTGATTAAGCTTGAGAGATACCAAAAAAGCCAGCTTATAGACATCTTAATCGAAAGAACAGCTATGGCATTTGCGCCTTTAGCGGTTACAGAAGACGTTATAAGCCTTATAGCGGAACTAGGCGTTTCTGAAAGCGGCAACGCACGCTTTGCTATTGAACTTTTATGGCGTGCTGGTAAATACGCTGATGCAGAAAACCTTGACGTAGTTACGCCTGAGTGCGTGCGGAAAGCTGTTTCCAGCATAATTCCAACTGTAAGAAAAGGCGAATTAGCCTCGCTAGGGCTTCATGAAAAACTGTTTTTGCTCGGCGTTGCACGATTTTTCAAGGAAAACCAAAGCGCTTACGCTTCATTATCAGAGATTGAGCAGATTTATGCGGTGATATGCGAGGAGTTCGGTGAACAACCGCACAGTCATACTCAACTTTGGAAGTACGCGCAATTTCTCTCTGCGCTGGGAATATTGAAAACAGAGGTCACAGCAACCAGCACACGAGGCAGAGCAACGCGGCTTTCTCTGCCGTCAATTTCTGCTTACGAGTTGGAGAAAGAATTATGTGCCGCTTTAGAAAAGAGGCAAACGTGAAGCGCCATGGAAATAGAGGAAGTTTTGTCTTCAAAACCCAGAATAAAAATTCTCAAGCTTATCGTGCAGCTAGGCGCGCTTAATGTTTCGGACATCGGGCGCAGAGTCAAATTAAATTACTCTGCAACAAGCGAACATTTGAAGTTGCTCGAGATAGAGGGCATACTAATTCAGAAAAGCTATGGAAGAATTCGTATTTACAAATTCAACGAGAACTCGCCTAAAGCTAAGGCATTACGAAATCTAATAGAAGTTTGGGAACAGAATAAATAAGCGGCGAAAGCTAGTTCATGTATTGGAGGAAACGCTGTGACGATGGTTGATATATCAGGAAAAGCAGAAATACTGCGCGAAGCAACAGCAAAGGGAACAATCAAACTGAAACCCGAAACCGTGAACTTGATAAAAGAAAAGAAAACAGCTAAGGGCGATCCGCTTTACACGGCGAAAATTGCAGGGATACTTGCGGCTAAAAAGACAAGTGAACTGGTGCCTCTCTGCCATCTGCTACCTTTAACAAAAGTAGAAGTGGAAGCTCAAATTCTCAATGAAACCACCATAGAAGTTACGGCAATCGTGAAAACTAAAGCCCAGACAGGCGTGGAAATGGAGGCGCTTACTGCAGTGTCAACGGCGTTGTTAACAATCTGGGATATGACAAAGCAGTATGAGAAAGACTCGAATGGCCAGTACCCGACTACGGCGATAGAAAATATTCATGTTGTAAGGAAACTGAAGCAGGTGTAGCAGCATGAGCGAGAGTTCAAAGCAACACAAGGAATCGGCGCCCAAGCAATTGAATTTTGCAGTTTTTGTTTGCAGCACCTCGCGTTATCAGCAGCTGAAGAAGGGCGAGAAAATAACTGATGTGTCAGGTGACACCATAGCAGCTTTGCTAACGAACTCGGGACATAAAGTTCTTATTAAAAAGATAATTGCAGACGACATGCAAATGATTAAAGAGGCTGCTGAGAGCGTTTTATGCTCCGTAGAATTGGATGCTGCTATATTTTGCGGTGGCACAGGAATTGCGCCTAAAGACGTTACCATCGAAACGGTTTCGCCCTTTTTTGAGAAGTCGCTTCCAGGCTTCGGCGAAATTTTTCGGCGCTTAAGCTATGAGAAGATAGGCTCAGCAGCGGTTATGTCCCGCGCAACTGCTGGTGTGGCTAGGGGCAAGGTGCTGTTTTGTATCCCTGGTTCCCCTGACGCTGTGCAAATTTCAGTCGAAAAGCTTATTTTGCCCGAGGCGCCTCACATCGTTAGGCACGCTCGGGAATAACGATGACCTTGATAGACAAATATGGCAGACCCTTGCTTAACCTTAGGATAGCCTTGACATCGCGGTGTAACTTGCGTTGCAATTACTGCCACAAAGAAGGCGAAGAATGCAGCGTAAATAACGCCTCTGAAGAAATGACTGTTGAAGAAATTGTGCGAATCACCAGAATCGCCGTTGAGCTCGGGATAAGCCGGATTAAGCTGACAGGTGGTGAACCGCTTATGCGGAAGGATCTCTGCAAAATAGTCGAAGGCATCGCTACAATACCAAGTGTGAAAGATCTTTCTATGACGACAAACGGAAGCATGCTTGGAGCGCAAGCACAAGAACTTCGAGCTTGCGGTTTAAGGCGCGTGAATATTAGTTTGCCAACTTTGAACGGTGAAGTGTACCATAAGCTTACTGAAGGGCATATTGAAAATGTTTTAGATGGCGTCAAAGCCGCGGTTGAGGCGGGCTTCCAACCAATAAAGCTTAACATGGTCGTCTTGAACGGCATCAACGACAATGCCGTGCTGGAAATGATGGATTTCGCACGGCAAACAGGCACCATACTGCAGCTCATCGAGCTTGACCCGGTTAACGTTGACGACGCATACTTCAAGGTTTACCACAACTTCTTGAATGAACACGAAGGGATGCTACGCCAAAAAGCCGTGAAAGTAGAAACTAGACGCTTCATGAACAACCGCCGCATCTACCATCTGCCCGACGTAACAGTTGAAGTTGTGCATCCAACTGAGAACGGCGAGTTCTGCGCCCACTGTACAAGACTGCGGGTTACAAGCAACGGCAAACTGAAAACTTGCCTTATGCGGAATGACAATTTAGTTGATGTTTTGACGCCTATGCGCCGCGGTGCCAGCGACAAAGAGTTGAAAGAACTTTTTGTGCGCGTGAACCAGTTAAGAGAGCCCTATAATAAAATCTTGTAAAGGCAATTTTGACGCTTTTAGCTGTGCTCTAAAAAAAGAGTGGGGGAGAAGCTGTGTTTTCGCTTAGTGGGTTCCAGCTTGGAACAGGGAATCTGGAAGTGTTGGGTTCACAAGGATGTTGGTTATCTTGAACGTGTTGCCGTTGGCTGTGTATTCATAATCGCCTGTTCCTGACCAACCTTCAAGGCTGCTTTGATATCCATCAAAGGCTGGTTTCCATTGATCCCAGTACATAGAGAATTGATCCGACATATCCATCCATTCGCCGTTGTAATAAACCCACACCTTCTGTTCAGCCGAGTTAATTATGTATTTGAATACATTACCCTGCGCATCAGTCTGATCCACACGTATCATTAGGTTCGAAGTTCCAATGTTTTTCGCCATAAATGTGTATTTTTCCTGGACGCCTTCTATGGTGGCGATTACATCAAACTGCAGGCTGGTTGCTCCTGCAACGTTTGGCGTTGCTTCGCCGCCTGTTTCTTCACCGCCAGTTTGCTCGCCTGTGCCAGCAGGATTAGCTAACATCCAATAGGCCGCCACACCAACTGCAACTACAACGATAACCACTATGCCTACAAGCAGAAGCTTTGATATTGCTTTCTTATTCATTATCAATCACTTTTTGGCAAAGCATATCTCGTTGCTGTCAGCATTTAACTTTTTTGCATCTACCGCTGTGAAAAGGGTAGCCTTCACCTAAAGCAAACAGGCCGTTAGTCGTAATCAGCAATATCCACTCTTACTCCGAAGAAGCAAACGGTGGATAAACAAGCAGTGTCTGAAACTTCGGCAATATATTTATTCAGTAAGAGTTATTTTCAACAACTACCACAAAAATGGCGCGCAAGAGCGGGGGTCGCCGAGCCTGGCCAAAGGCGTAGGCTTCAGGAGCCTATCCCGTAGGGGTTCGTGGGTTCAAATCCCACCCCCCGCACCATCCACGAACACCCGAACTTTTCAAGTTAGCAGCCTACCTGCAGTCACACACAGCCAATAAGCCTGCTACAGTCAGGCGTAAGCTGAAGATTCTCAGCAGCATGATCAAGCATGGCGTGGATCTGGCTGATCCAGACGCTGTGGTCGCATGGATAAACACTTGCAGCTGGGCTGATGGCACTAAGGCTATGGCAACAGTTGTCTATCGTGACTACATGGCTATGAAGGGCATAAGCGTGAACATGCCCAAGATCAAGCATGTGGATAAGCTACCCTATGTGCCTTCTATGTCTGAGATTGATGCGATAATCAGCAGTTGTAGGCTGCGCACAGGCGTTTTTCTGCGTTTGCTGAAGGATACAGGCGCACGTGCGCTGGAGATCTGGCGTCTAAGATGGGCTGATGTGGATGCTGAGAATTCGTGTGTGACTATTACGCCTGCTAAGGGCAGCCATGCCAGACGCCTCAAGATCAGCAGAGAAACCTTAAACTTGCTTATGGCGCTGCCCAAGCGTAACAGCTACGTGTTTAGCCCTTCAGCTGATCCAGTCAGATTCGATGTTGAGCTTGAGCACTTCGCACGCAATTACTGTAAGCTGCGCAGGTGCATAGCCCAGCGCCTGCATAATCCACGCCTAAACCTGATCAGCCTAAAAACGTTCAGGCACTGGAAAGCCACAATGGAATACGTGCGCACAAAAGACATCCTTCATGTAAAAGAGTTATTAGGGCACGTTAATATCCAAAATACCATGAAGTATGTGCACATCGCTAAAAGCATCATTAAGGATCAAGAGTATGATGTTGTGTTCACGCAGGATAAGGCTGAGTTAGCTGCTAAACTGGCTTAAGGCTACGAGTATGTAGCCAACACAGAGTTGGGGCACTGCCTCAGAAAACCAAAAAACACACTCTGAAGCACCTGCAAAAAATAAATATACCTCTGGAGCGCAGGTAACTCAACTTGACTGCATTCCTTAGTAAATAAGTTCTATGTACATTTTCCAATGGGGTAGACTGCAATTTTGATGCTTAATCCATATTATGGCTTAGCAAAACATTTGAACAGCTCACAAGTAATGAAGTTTAGGTCTGGTATGACAATGAAGGATCAAGGTTTACCGGTTGTGGCTTCAGTGTTCCACACAATACTGCTCGCCTATCAGAAAGCCCTTAAGGATGTTTTAAACTCTGGACAAGCAGTTTTTATCCATCCGGTGCTGGAAACAATTAAGAAGCTGGATGAGGAACTCCACGTTAAGCTTCTTGATGGGAAAAACGCTGATGAGGTGTTAGAAAACCTTGCAGAGCAGTTCATTGAAGCTGGTATAGTTAAGGTTTTCAGGATAGAAAAGCTGAATGAAAACAAATATAAGTGCACTGTTGATGGGTGTCTATTCGCCCAGCCCACTCACAGGCTGCTGAATCCTGAAGATGTAACATGCCCCCTTGCTATGCTTGCTATGGCTGCCTACGAGAAAACTTCAGGCAGAAAAGTGAAATTTAACTATTCAAAATACTCAGACACTGGAACTGAAACAATTATAGAGCCTCTTTAAATGTTAGCCTTACATTTTCCATATTTTTGCTATTCAACACGCCTTATGGCAGTATGATTTTTGCTATCCTCTGCTCCATCAGGGGTGTTTAAGGAAATTTAATTATGCCGCGGTTGAATAAGCGGTTAATGTTATGTTACTGGCTTCAGTTCGATATTCAACGGTCGCAAAAGTTAAAGTAATCCCTATCAACGGTTGACTAAACCTTATTTCCAAAACATCTCTGGATGGCTTATTATCGTAAAGGTATTTGCCTGAAAACTCGGAGAGGCTGATTAAAGTTGTTTCGTAACTTTGAATTGAAAATGTTGGTTCTGAAGGTGTGTCGGATGGTGAGGCAAAATACGCGGTGATACCACCTACTGTTTGGTTGAAAGGGATATTTTGCATTTCGACAAGAATCGGATGTCATGTGTCGAAATCAAAAACAACAATATACTGGATGGATGAGAAGGATTTTACGAAGATGCTGCTTAAAACATACCAAAGGGATATTGTAAGAATCACGATGAGAATGCTGTGAGCAGTAACCTGCGCATTAATAGTGCCTTTTTAATTTCCATGCTTCAGCCTTCGATGTTATATTGTTTTAACTGTTATGTTATCTATTAAGAAATATGCAGCCCTTCCAGTACCTTGATAGGGCAGCATGATTCTTACCAAGTTGAATGGCTTGTCGCTATTATATGTTAACGTGCCTTGAGGATATGAGTCGCCGCCAGTAGGCCAAGTTACATGCGCTGTTGCTGTTCCTACAGGAGTTGACGTGGCTGAATCTATGTAGGCCGTCAACATAATGCTACTGGGCTGGTCAGGAGCGCCGTGAGATTCAAATGTTGCAAATGTAAAGGTGATGCTGGTTATTTGCTGGTTGAACTTTATTTCAAGAATGTCTCCAACGTTTTTGTTTCCTAAGAAGTTGCCTGAAAGTAATGAAAGTTTCAGGAATAGTGTTTCAGAACTCTGTACTGAAAACAATCCGACACCAGGCGAACTGAAATATGCTGTCACACCATCTTTTGTCTGTTCAAATGGGGTGTTTCTAAATGTTGTTAGTCCAGGAGCACCTGTGTCAAAATCAAATGTAACAGTTATTGTGGGCATTGCAGTTGGAGTAGGCAACGTCGGGTTACTCGATGTCCCAGTTGGAGTAGGCTCTGATGACGTTTCACTTGAAACTCCTGATTTATGCGAATTATTAGAGGTAAATGAGTTTGTCATTAATAGATTTGAGGCATACCATATACTTGCTGTAGCGAAAGCCATTATAAGAATTATCATTAACAACCTTACCATAGGCTTGTTTCTTTTTAAATTATTTTCTTTGTTTAACACGCTAATCATCACTTATGGATATTTTTTATGCACCCAATATGCTGTCACTACTGCTGAATGCAGGCCATTTTGAGGTGTTAACATAGTTGAGGTAAGATCTAAAATAATGCGGAATTGAAGGTTATTTTGCATTTTTGCCGAAGCTTGTAATTGCTTAATGGAGAAATTAACAGAGGCAGAATCCTGTTTATTGCAACTATTGTAAGCTGCGGTTTTCGTGGATATTTTCACTTTTTAAATCGCCTAGAGGCACATTATTTCAAAATTTAATAAAGATGTGTGACTGTATAACTGCAGAAACAGCTGCAAAAGCAAAACTAATATTAACTGTGTCAATTGAGTTTTTAAGTGAAGCAAACCATCTTTAAAGAGGCTGCGTTAGAGCCTTCTAGCCAAGCATGCGCGAGTAATTGACTTCGGGTTATATCTACCATTAAATAGGAAAGCCCTTATCACATTGAATCAGCGCTAATAACATAATATCAAGTTTCTATCCATAGCCTCTTTCAGAGATAGGTAATCAATCTAGAGCAACTAAGTCTAAATAACTAAGTCTAAATAAAACTTTAAGTTAATTACCGTAAACTAAGTTTTTATTATTTGTTGTCTCTACTTTTTTATTTCAGCGCAAGCATAGGAGACTAAATTAGCCTTGAGCATAATTTATTTGATAGGTATCGTTTCGTTAACAGCGCTTAATATCTGGACATTCTACAACATCCCGATTCTCATCATGGGAATTAAAGATCTGCTGAAAAGAAGATGGGAACAAGCAGGCCTATTAGTTTGCATTAGAAAGCCACCTTTTGTTTCGATAATTGTGCCAGCTAAAAACGAAGAGAAAGTTATCGGAAGATTACTGAGCGCTCTCCTAAAATTGGATTATCCTCCTTCAAAACTGGAATTAGTGATTTACAAATCACTCTATCAGAAGCAACAATGTCATAACAATAACACCGAGGACTATTGCGATCATTTGTGCTGTGGCTTTTTCGGGGGCGCATGCGTCTTTGCGGAGTTCGGGAATCAAATCTGAACCGGCGATGTAGATGAAGTTGCCTGCTGCAAAGGGGATTAGCATTGGAATGAAGCCGTCTAGAACTTCGCTTAAGACTATTGCTATTATCGCGCCAGCAATTGCGGTTATTGCGGTTAATAAATTAAGCCATACGGCACGTTTTTTGCTGAAACCGCCATAAATCAGGACGCCGAAGTCCCCGATTTCTTGGGGAATTTCATGGAAAAGCACGGCAAGTGTCGAAGCTATTCCTATAGGAATACTTACTAAGTAGCTGCCTGCAATTATCATGCCGTCGATCAGATTGTGAACAGCGTCTCCGAAGAGGTTCATGTATGCAAATGGATGGGGATGTTCATCGGAGGTGGGTATGTGGCAGTGGCGCCATTGAAGCAAGCGTTCTACAGTAAAAGAGGCGAGTATGCCGAAGATTATGAGTATTGATGCTAGAACGGGTGGCCGTGTATTTTCCATTGCGTCTGGGATAAGGTGAATGAATGCGTCTCCGAAAAGGCTTCCAGCTGCGAAACTGACTAGGTATAGGAGTATTTTTGTAAGGTGTTTGTCGTTTAGCATCAGCGTTAATGCGCCAACGAGAGAAATCAAGCTTATGATGAGAACGCTGAGCAAACCAAGCAGTTCTGCCAACATATAGGCTACCGTAAACATTTGAAGCCATGCGAATTTATTAATTTTTTCCCATTCCTTAATAAAATTTTATATATTTGCCTGCTTATTCTTAATAAGTTTGTATGAGCATCATAAGTTTATCTCTGCCGAAAACGCTGCTGGACAAAGTAGACGAGTACATTAAACAGCAAGGTTTCGCAAACCGCTCCGAAGTCATAAGGCAAGCACTACGGGCTTACATGTCGGAAAGCAGAAGCCTCGATGAGCTTCAAGGAAGAGTCACAGCCATCATTACCCTCATTTATAAGAGAGAAGCAAAAAGAAACCAGATAACAGACCTACAGCATAACTATAGCAGCACAGTCTTGACATTTCTCCACACTCATGTCGAAGCAGATTCCTGCATAGAAATAATCGTGGCGAGAGGAGACGCACAAGTGCTAAAGTCTCTTATCCAAGCTTTGAAAGCTAACAAACAAATATCCGAGGTAAAAGTGACGATACTCTAAATAACTGGCAGCAGGAATAGGAATATTTGCGTCTTCCTGAAGTGAAATAGATTATAGCTTAATTTCCTCCTTCTTTAGCGCTGCCAAAAAGCAGTCTCTGTGATATATCCTTCCATAGTTTTCAGGTGCAATATATTGATTGGCTTCTGACCATTTCCACATTTGCCCTCTCGTAGGATACTTACCAATCAAGATGAAGTCTTCATACGCTTTTACGGGTTTACCGCAACATTCGCAAGGCATATTTCAACACCGTTGTCTGTTGTGGTGTCAAGTTTTAAGATAAAAGTTTTGTCTATACCTAACTGAAAACAGGAACAACAAACAGACAAGAGACAGAGGTGGCAGGGTGTTAAGCTCAAGCCTTCTTAATTCTCGCGTATAGCCTGTTTCTGATGTCTATTCAAATGATGAAGAAAAAAATAGCTGGAAGCGCAAAGCACACCAAAAACAAAGGGTGCTTAAAAGTTAACGTTGGATAGGAGAGTAACATTAAGAAGTAGCCAATTAGACCAGAAAACGCCAAAAACAACACTGGATAAGTTCATGCTTCTCGACTTGTTGTTAAACATAGGATTGCTTATAACCCTTATTGCTTCGGCTCCTTTCATTCTGCAAAGCCTTTGAGGCTAAAAATGCAATGCACATTTGCTCATAAAGCGGAATATTAAAGTTATAAGGTAAATTGGTCTAAAGGAAAGAGAGTGAGAAATGTGGCATATTTACGAAAAGAAAAAGAAACTATGGAAATAGACTACACCTTAGACAAAGTTTGGCCGGCTATCTCCAAAGCTCTTGCCAGCCTAGAATGGACAATTGAAGAAGCAAATGATGAAAAGTGCAATATTAAAGCCAGAACAAAAGCAAGTTTCTTTTCATATGCTTCTGTGCTTCTCATAAGCGCTGCCGCGGTTGATGAGAAAACATCGCGAGTGACTGTTACAGCGGAAACACCTGTCACCACAATCACGGCAATTGTTGATTTTGGAAGAACCCGCGACCGCATTGAACAATTTTTTAGGGCACTGGCTAAGCAATTAATAAGCCAGTGAAAAGCCAGAGAAACTGTGGGCTATTCGAGTATTTGCGTCCGCTTAAACGCGTACCACGCAATAAAGAGAAACACGAAAGTATACAAAAATGCCACCGATATGGATCTCGCTACAACAAGGCTGATTGGCTCCGTGTAAAGGTGCCTTATCTGTGGCGGCTGCCCAGGCCTGGCTGAGAATACCTCCATTCTTGTGATATTCACTGTCGCGGAAGGATAAAGTGCATAATTAACCAGATTGGCGCCTATGCTGTCTGTGCCCGTGGATATGGAATTTGATGTTAAGGTTATGTTCTGTATAGTAATGTTTGCGCCTCTTGGAGGCACATTCAGTGTGCCTGTTACTCCGCTTCCGGGTATGTAATTCAGGATTTCAGGCTGGTTTGAGAAGGCGGAAACGATTGCTGTTGCAAAGCCAAATGCGATGAAGAGGCTGAAGGCGCTGAGTGCTGCAATTAAAGAGTTTTTTGAGATTGCGCCTGCGGCTAAAACTATTGCAATCCAAATGGATGTGCTGATGACGTTGCCTAAAAGTGCAAGCGGCACTAAGTGGAGGTTCTCCTGTGGTCCGTACACGATTATTCCACCCACTGTTGAATACGTGAAAAGCACTGTGTAAGTTACCATGAGAACAATAAATGCGGCAAGGAGTTTGCCCAGGAACACCATTGTTCTTGAAACGGGTTTCGTCAGCAACGGGACAATTGTGCCGCTTTCAAACTCGCCTGATATGCTGTTCATGGAGGTTACGATGGCGAAAAGAAAGAATAAAAGGTTCCCAGCGCTAAATGTTACCGCAAAATCAGGATTCTGGTCGACGCCGAAAGCGGCTGGTAGCGCCAACTGTACAGTGACCAGAGCAAAAGCGGCTATGACTAAGCCTATGAATTTTTTCTTTCGGATATTCCAAAGTAACTCGTATTTTACAACGGCCCAAAATCGCGTAAGCCAGCTTGGCCGCTGCGTATTTGCTACATGTGCAGTTGCAGCCATTTAGGTTTCTCCTCCTTGCTGTTTGCTGACAAGTGCCATAAAGGCGCTTTCAAGATTCTGGCGCTGCATGCTCATGGAGATTATGATTCCTACTGCTTTTGTTATGACTTGAGAAACTTGTGGCCTTACGTCATCATGCGTTGTTAAATCGATTCTTAGAAAGTTGCCGTTTTGAGTTACATCTGCAACAAAGGGTAAATTCCGCACAGCCGTAATGATTGCGTCGGATAGTGCGGTTACTTCATTCATCGTGGCAGATCCTGAAAGCTTGCTTAGCACGTTCTGTAGCGTATCAGAGATTAAGGCTTTTCCGCGGTTGATTATGGTAACATGCGTGCAGACTTGTTCAACCTCGAATAGCAGATGGGAAGATATGAAAACGGTTCGGTCTTCTTTAGCAATGGCTTTCACAAGTTCTCTTACTTCCACCATGCCTACTGGGTCTAAGCCTAGGCTGGGTTCGTCTAAAATGACAATTTCGGGATTATTTAGCAATGCTTGGGCTATGCCAATGCGCTGCTGCATTCCTTTGCTGTATTTTCCGATAGGGTCGTTTTCTCTTCCTTTAAGCCCCACTAGCTCGATTAGTTTGGGTATTTGCTCCCTGCGTTCCTGTTTGGTCATGCCGTACATTTGGCCGTAAATGTCTAGAAGTTCTGATCCCTTAAGGTGCTTGGGGAATTTGGGTAACTCGGGCATGTAACCGATGTTTAATCGCGTATCTGCTTGATCGCCTTGCACTTCTTTCCCAAGAATTTTGACTGTGCCTTCGTTTGGTTTTAGTAATCCTACGAGAATTTTTATTGTTGTGGTTTTTCCTGCGCCATTTGGACCTAAGAAACCATGAATTGTGTTTCGTTTAACCTTCAGATTTAGCTTGTTTACTGCTGTTAGCGAGCCATATTTTTTTGTTAAGTCTACTGTTTCGATGGCAAAGTCCATCTATGGTTTTCCTCATTACATATTATTCATTTCTGAGAGCATATAAGTGTTGATTGCTTCGTGTGAGGACACTGGCGTAGCTTTCACGTGTTAATTATAGGGTTGAAATGTTTGTTAAATAAGGTGCGGGTTATGGGAAGCTAATGTTTAGTCGTATTTTTTTAGTTTGATCATTTTTTTGTAGTTTTTTAGGTCTTTTGAGACGCGTTGGAGTAGGTATAGGTCTTCCATTGTTTTTTCGAATTTTATTAGTGCTTCGGTGAATTCGTGTTGTAGGGTTTTTTCTTTAGCCATTGGTTTTCAGCCTTTTTGTTTGATGGGGTTGGAGGGCGTTTGTCATTGTTTGTTGGCTGTCCAACTGCCATTCCGTCATCGAGGAGAAAGGAGAAGGCTTCGAGAACGGAAAAAATTCTTTTGGCTGGTTGGGTTAGCCTTCAACCTCGATTAGCCCTCCAAATTACATCACAAGACTTAAGATATTATACGCTTATAAAAGCATTATGCATCACAAATAAACTACAGGCAAACGCCTACCCTATAGCCAAAACGCCTTCCAAAATCCTCTGCTCAGAAACATCCAACTGCTTAGACAACCACATCTTCAAAAGAGACGCAAACTTGGGAAGCTCACCACTATACGTGATAATCTGGTTACCCTTAAGCGCATCAACCTGAAAAGTTTTCTCCGCTTCCTTAACCATAAAAGACAAAGCTTGCGCTTGACAAGCCAAAGTCTGAAAATCTTCCCACTGCTTACACCTCAAAATCACAGGCGGACCATGCATTACAGGCGCTTGCACTTGCTGCGGCGCAGCCTTTTGCGTTGCGGATGACGCGGAAGAAGCAGAAGCCTCGCGAGGCGAGGTTGACAAGTAATTGATTAAATTGTTTATCTCGTTTTGTAGGCCGTTTATTCTACCTTCTATCTTCTCAACCTTCGAGCTTAATTCGCCAGTTTCACCCAGAGAAGCCGCAACCGTGCCCAACTCATTTATCAGCTTATCCAAGTCCTTCTCGTGCTCCTTGAGAACATTAACTATGAAATCTAAGGCTTCTAATGCTTCATCTTTGGATTGCGGCTTCTTAGACATTAGCTGGTCCCCTTCTTTATTTTCAGTTTAACCAATATGAGCTTAGCTTAAATAAATGTAGCGAATTCTCAAAACATATCTAAGTGAAGCCATAACCATACGTATTCCCAATATGCACAACGCTTATACTACACCAACTACACATCAGAAAACAAATTGGTAACAAAAAATCACGAAAAATTACGCCGCTACTCTTGCATGTGGCACGTAACTATTATGCAATTTATCCATGACACTGCAAATAATTATAGTGCAGCATAATTGGCGAACTTTTTTGCGGGTGGTTTCGTCATGTTGCTGGAGGAGTAAATCCAACTCCGCACCGTATAAACGAAATGTGAGTAGACTTATTTTGGAATGATGCTCTAGTTTAAAACTGCGCCTTATTTTCGCGTTAAGCTTAATAGACGCCATATACATAAATGTTTATGGCGATATCTATGGTAAAGAAAACAACGATAATTTTACGAGACGATGTCTACCAAACATTAAAAGAGAAAGCAGGCTCCAGAAACATTTCAAATCAAATAAACAAAATCCTCCTCGAGCATTTCGCAAAAACAGAAAGCATGTTCGGCACAATGAAACAGACAGACTTGAAAGACTTGAGAAATCACAGGGATCGCTACCCATGAAATACCTTATAGACTCCTACGCGTGGATTGAATATTTTATGGGAACAAAGGCGGGTGAGAAAGCCAAACCCATTATCGAAAGTTCTGAAGAAAAAATAACACCAACAATATGTTTAGCTGAAGTCTATGCGAAAACTCTTAAAGTAGAAAGTTTAGAACTTGCCGAAAAACAAAGAGCATTCATCAAAGAAAAAAGCGCTTTAGCCCCGCTTGATGAATTAATCGCTCTTGAATCAGCCAAAGTGCAAACTAAGATGAAAAAAGAGATTAAAGGATGGGGACTCGCTGACTCCATCGTCTACGCCACTGCATTGCTAAAAAAAGCCGAAATAGTCACTGGAGACGAGCACTTCAAGAACTTGAAAAATGTATGTTTCATAAAATAAGCTCACAATAGTCTTCATGGTAAACAAAGACAAAACAAAAGAAAGTTACAAGTTTAGGCACATGAGCAGAACTTTAGAGCTACGCCACTAACAAAGCTTGGGCGTGAGTAAGGGATCTACGTTAATTGTGTTTCGACTATCATCAATCAGCAATTGCCATTAGCCCGATTTTCTGTAATTTTGAAACATGCACCTTTTAGGTGCCAGATTTTGCTTCTATTTTGTAGCCTGCGGCCTTGAGCTCCTTTATTATGTCCGCTCTTATCTCTTCCAATAACTCCTTGAAGCTTAAATATACAATGCCTTGCATGTCTGAAGGCTGCTCAACTGGTTTTTTCAACAAGCAACAAACTCTGCTGCGGCCCAGTTTTCCAACGAAATATCCAAATTCAAGAATCACGTTTTGCCGAGGGCGAGGATAAGCGGTTTTCAAGAACTTTCTGAGCCTTTGGGGTCTTGACCATTTGCTGCCCATCTCAACGAAACCGCCCAAATCGTCTGGCGTCAGAATAACAAACGCGTAACCAACATCCGAGTAGGCCTCAAGCTTCTCCATCACCGTTTTGCCCCCGCTCGGCTGTTCGCTGAGGATAACTGGCGTCAGCCCGAATTCAATTAGCATAGCCTTCAATTCGTTCAAGGGTTTAGTGTCTTTTCCATGTGAAATAAAAATTTCTTTCTTCGGGATTAATGATTTCTTTGGTTCGAGGGCGGTTCCCATTCTGACTCAATCCAAAGTTACTCTTGAGTATATTAATTCTAAATTTAAGTCATCATACCTTTTAACGAGAATTCCAAACACACTTAATCGCATTTTGCGTGCAGGCTAATACGCACGGTGCCTTTCCGCTTTCAGGCTTGCATGAAGAACATGTATACTTTATCTTTCTCCGATGCTGCTCTGTCACCGCCGCCACAGTCTTATCATCCAAGTCAATCAGCATGGTTACCAGTTCAAGGGCTGACTGTGGGCACGCCTTCACGCATTCGCCGCAGCCGCTACACTTGTCAGAGTCGATGACAATGTAGTATTCGCCTGAGCCGTCGCTGTAGCCATAATGCGTGATAACAGCTTGTCACCTCAGCCTTTCTGCTCTTTTTCGTAAAGCGCTTTAGCGAACAAAGCAGCGCCGATTGCCCCTGCGACCATGGGGTCTAAACCGTTTTCCCGCCAATTAGGCATTGGAAGGCATTTGACGCCGAGTATCTTCTCTATTCTCGAGACGATGCCGATGTTTTTCGATTGCCCGCCGGTGATAACGAACTCTCTTTCAAGACCGACGCGCTTGACGAGGTTGCTCATTCTTATAGCCATCGCATGCGTATAAGCGGCTAAAACCTTCTCTTTTGACCAGCCCTTGCGGAGTAGGCTCATGGCTTCTGTTTTCGCAAAAGCCACGCATGTGCAACTGACAGGCGACGGCTCCTCCTCCACATTCAATGAGACCTCGCCGATTTTCTCAATTGGAATTTTCAGTAGATCGGCGAAAACTTCCATGCCTCTGCCTGTGCCCGCCGCGCATTTGTCATTCATCAAGAAGGAGACTACTCTGCCCGTCTCATCGCAACGGATGGCTTTTATATCCTGGCCGCCTACATCCAGCACTGTTCTTACGCTTGGACCCCAAATGTAATTTGCGCCTTTTGCGTGGCAAGCAATTTCAGTGATGGCCTTATTTGCCATGGGAACGTTAACACGGCCATATCCGGTTCCAACTATATATTTAATGTCCTCAAACCGTAGCCCGGTGCCCTCCATAGCCCAACTAAGCACTTTTTTGGCGCTATCAGGGCTGTTTGAGCCGGTACGCATAACGCCCCACGCGTAAACTTCGCCGTCAATCATTATAGCTGCTTTAGAGCCGACGGAGCCAACGTCGATGCCGGCGGTGATCACATCCTTATTGCGCCATTTCTTTTCTGCGAAAACGCGGCGGTACTCTTGCCAACGCCAATATTCTACATCATCCTTTCTCGGCGGTTCCTCCATCTTTCCTACACCTTTTTAACTCGGTTGACGGCAACAAGCGCGGCGCCCAAAGCGCCAGCATACTCTGGGTATTCCGGTATTAATAATTCAATGCCAAGCTTCCTTTTTAATGATGCGACAAAGCCAACGTCTTTTGCTACGCCGCCTACCAGCACAACGTCAGGGGTTATGCCGAGTCGGTGCATCATGGAGGAAATGCGGTCAGCCATGGCGTCGAATATGGCTCTTGCAATTTCAGGCTTCGGTTCTTGGCGATGAATTAAGCTGACCACATCTGACTCGCCGAATATAACGCATGAAGCATTAATTGAACTTGCACGTTCAGCCTTAAGCGAAAGCGGACCCATCTCTTCCAGCTTAACCTCTAAAGCGCGAGCCATAGCCTCTATAAAAGTACCTGCACCTGCTGCACACCGCTCGTTGACAACGAAGTCCACCATGACGCCCTTTTCGTCGCATTTTACTGCCCGCGCTTCTTCAGCGCCCACGTCAACTACTGTCCGCGCAGTTGGAAACAGGTAAACTCCCGCTTTCGCATCAGCGCCCATCATACTCACAGTGCTGTTGGCGTTAGAAGCCAAGTCCATGCCTGAACCCGTAGCAGTAACGTGAAGTACATCGCTACTTGAAATGCCAGCTTGTTTTAGCGCTTCGCTGAAAGCTTGCTCAGCAGCACTTGCAGGGTCAAATCCAGAAAAGGCTTTGCCACGCGCAAGAACTTGCCCATCTTTCAAAATGACTACTTTCACGCTTTGTGTGCCTAAATCTATTCCAGCAGTTATCATAGCCTCACCTCTATATGTCCACTCTTGCGGTAAGCATCTCTAGGAACGCTTCAACCCTTGTCTTCAGTGGGCCCACATCCTCGCGTGTGTATTCTGTATCCAAATAATATACGGGAACGTTCATGCGGTCTAAAACTTTTTTGATACGCATATACTCCATGGCGTAGAGCATGCAGCCGCGGACTACATAGTAGATTACGCCGTTGACTTTCCATTCTTTGACTTTGTTAAGTATCCAGTTGACTCGGTCTTTGTTTCCATCCTCAGAGGTGAAGCAGGGGCAGGTGGACGCCATCAAGTATCGCTCGGCTATGGCGTTAAGCATGTCATCCATTGTCCATTCATCTACGCCAACGGGGTCGTAGAGAAGCCTTTCGCTTGAGCAGAGTTCATCAGCAACGAGGAGACCCTGCGGATTAGCTTCCTCAATAATTGAGGGCACTTTCCAGTTATCAGGCCATATCATCGGCGTGCCAGTAACCATAACCCGCGGCGTATCCGGCGAGCACGCCCAGAGCTTTTGTCGAGCACGCTCTTCAAGCTCTTCGCAGAGCGCTTCAGTCTTCTCGGTCCAACGTCTTATGTCATCCCACATGTATGCTTGATTAACCAGCATGGCATCGCGGCCCATGATGACTGGATTACCCTTCCGTAGGTCTTGAAGCCTGCGGAAAGCCCTTGTTGCCCGCTGAGTAAGCTCTATAGCAGATTTCAACTTGCTGCGTGTTATCTTGTTTCCAGTTAACGCTTCAATTTGCTTCATTAAAGTTTTCATTTCCTCTCGCCAGAAAATCAAAGATTGCGTGGAGTCCTTAAGCCGCGGAACTGCCATAGCCCAGACAGGCTTGTAATCGCTAAGGATTTCACTTAATTTTGTCATGCCATCGCATGTTAAGCCGCTTATTAAAGCGTCGCTCAGCTCAAGATAAGGAGATAAGCCAATCATTTTCGCGCCTATGGTTGACCGCACCATGGGGCAGACTTCAACTGGAACCACGCGATCACCAAGTTTCGACGCGTCATACCAGCCTGAGTTTACGCGGACGGGGATAGCATCTGCGGCTAAAATCAGCTCTATCGGCGCGAACAAGCACATGTAGCCGATGACTTTTTTGCCGCTTTCCTTGGCTGCGAGAAGCTCTTTCTCGCGCTTCTCAAAGTCTGCTATCTCATCGAAGTATTGCATAGCTTTCGGCCGGTTTTTATCTGCCTTACGCATTCGCTCGATGTAGTCAGCAGTCATCTTTTGGGAAGTAGCGCGGATAGCGATTCTTAATTCTTCGATTTCTTTCTGGGAGATGTCAAGCATGTATTTTTTCTCTTCACCTGAGCTTTTCATAGTCTTTTCACTCAACTTTTGCTGGTTCAAGCCAATTTCGTGATTTGAATACTGTTTTTCCGCCGAATTTTATTTTTAGGCAATCTTCATAGGGGCACATTTCAACACAACGTGTACACAGCATGCACATGGAAGTCGTAATTTTTCCGCCCGCTTGCTCGTAAACCTCTGTGACTTGGACCGGGCAGACACGTTTGCAGATTCCACATTTAGTGCACTTTACCTCATCCTTATAGATATAAAGCAGAGGAGCCCACTTAAACCCTCTGAACCTGTTCACGACGGCAATAGAGGAGCCTGTGGGGCAGAAGCGGCACCATACGCGTCGCAGAAAAAATGAGCCAACAATCGTTAGAGCCACAAAGACCCAGGCCATCACGGTAGTTAAAACTTCTATGGACAAGAGTTTGGAATAGTATATTACTTCTTGAACATAGGGATAGCTGAAATATATGCTACTGATTTCTAAAGGCCCCTTCCAAGGCACAATAAGCGGGATTACCGGCCCAAGCAGAATGCGCCAGGCATCGAAGGGTCCGGCTAGAACCATCGCCATAAGCGTAAGAGACTCAGCAGGCGGTGGATCAATCACGTTAAGAACGAAGGGCACAACCAAAAAGAAGAGCAATAGGCCATATCGGAATTTATGCAGAAACTTGTTCAGTTTATCTGGAAGATTTCGATAGCGCACTTTGAAGCCTTTACGGATTAGAGTAATTGCATCCATATATAAACCGAAGGGACAGAGCCAACCGCAGAAGAACCGCCCCAAAACGAGAGGCAACAACAGAATTACTATTAGCACGATAAACTGCCACACGGGATAGGTGAACAGGTAGAAAACTGAGACCATGGCGGCCACTTGGATGAGGAATCTAAGGTATGTTACGCGCGTTGCCAAATTCTTTTTCCATATAAGGATAACCAGGATTCCAGCCACGGTTAAGCCTGCAAGAACAGTCAGCTTCAATAATTCGCCAATAATATCCATGATCATGTGTACTTCGCCTTGGCATCATTTTGGAGGCTCAGAAAGGTGCAAAACAGGGGAGAGTATAAAAAGTTATCAGCAGACGGGGCAAGATATTGTTTTGGAAACGCAATCACCAATGAATAGTTGAAGTTAAATTTTGAAAATAAAAATAAAGAGCTGTAACATTTAAAGGTTACACAAATATCACGGGCAGCAAAGCATGAGCTAAGAAACGGTGTCAACAACTTCTATGACTTTCATTGCAGAACTTATCCAGCGCAAGTAAGCATTTAACGCGGCACGCAACGCAACAGTATCTTTCGCTTCAACCGATAAAATTAGAAAGTTCCCATCGCGCGCTAAAACGGCCTTTGCCCGCGAAGTAGCTGGTTTATTAGCTTCTGGAGCTAAAGCCTCAAGAAGCGTAATCAAGTGCTTTTCTGAATTTAGGCTCAAGCGAACAGTTGCTTTTGCCTTCACAAGATAAACCTTCTTAATTAAATTGGAGCGAATACGCTATTAAAGACATTCCGAGTCAAGCCGAGCTTAGGAAAAAGGCTGAAAAAAGAAGGCTATTCGCTTTTTTCCTCTGCTTCTTCTGCTTCTGTGGTAGCTTTTATGATTTCCTCTACAGGTGCACCTTTAGCTGCGCGCTTGGCTACGGCGCCAAGTTTTGTGGCAGGCGTGTATGCTCCACCAGTGAAGGTGTAACTGCATTTTCGGCATTTCCAGACGCCTACACTTTCACGTTTAACCCTTACGAAGCCGCATTGAGGGCATCGGTGAGGCTTCTTCAGTTCAGTGACAATCTTTACATAGCGTTTCCTAACAGTAGCGCCGTATCGTGCGCCTAAACCGCGCGTAGGACCTACTTTCTTTGTTCTCGGCAATTCGTTCACCAAACCAACTTCTTACGTAACTCAGCAGCTTTTTCTTTAGCAATTCTTGCAGCTTCTAAAATCTGTTGCGGTGTGAAATAGCCTACTCCGCCCTTTTGTATAGCGCAAATGTTGCCTTCATCATTAATTGCCAGTGAAATACGTGAATCTATAGCTTCTTCCTCTTCCAGCCACGGGTCAACAATTAGCTTGCCATTTATCTTTCCAAGCGTAACGGTGATGGGATACGCTCTCATTGGAAGCTGAGTGTATCCTTGCTTGATTTTTACCTCGCCATTTTCAATCTCATAATTAGGCATCTTTGTATTGCGCAGAGCAGCCACAGCAGCCAAAGCAGATGCGTCTATCAAGTTTCCGTCATGATTAAGCACATAAATGTCGATGAATACAACGAACACCTTCTTTCCAGGCTCAATCACTAATTTCTCAGCATCGATGGCTTTTGATTCTCTTATTCCCCGGTCAACTACTCTCGCCAACTCGATGGAATTTTCATCTGGAGGACCAGCTTCAAAGCTGGGTGAAGCCAGCGGCACAAGCTCCGCGTTTACTGTCAGCACCCCCTCGTTAGGCGTGTCAGGAAACGGCTCGCCAGTTTCAATTTTCACACCAACGAGAACTTCGGTTTTTCCAAGCAGCACCCTAGCGGAGCCCTCTGCTTTCTCTATGATGCCTTGCTCAATTTTTATTTCCCTGTAATCACCCAAGCCTCTTCCATCAAGGCGTTTTCCTTTCTCAATCAAATTCTCTATCTGCTTTAGTCTAACACGCGTTATAAGCGATGACATTACTCTTCAACCTCCTCCTCTTGTTTAACCGCCATATACCTAGCCTTTAACGCTTCCTTCTGCATGGCATAAATTTTCTTGCAGCCTTCAATTGCCAAGTTAACTGCTCTCTCGAACTCTTCAGCTGTTAAAACGCCATCCATCTGCAAGAGCGTAACAGCGTTTAAGTTGGGCATAATAGCCACGGGAACATCCGCAGAACCAACCTTGTCCTCAGTGTCCATCAAGTCCAGCACAACTGTGTCGTCAACTTTGCCAGCTGCGCACGCAGCCACCAAGTCACGCATGGGAATGCCCGCATCCGCCAAGGCTAAAGCAGCCGCAGTAATACTTGCGCATCTCGTTCCACCGTCAGCTTGCAAGACTTCAATGAATATGTCTACGCCTGTACGTGGGTAATATTCCACGAACACCGCGGGCTCAAGCGCTTCTCTAATCACTTTCGAGAGCTCAATTTCTCGTCTTGAAGGCGCAGGTGACTTGCGTTCCTGCACCGAGAAAGGCGCCATGTGATAGCGGCACCGCAGCACCATGCGGTCTGGCAGTGTAAGGTGCTTTGGGTGCATTTCTCTTGGGCCGAACGCTGCAGCTAAAATCTTGTTCTTTCCATGCTCGATGTATGCGGAACCATCAGCGTTTGATAAAACGCCTACTTCAATTTTTATAGGCCTTAACTCGTCAGGTTTTCTCCCGTCCAGTCTTAGACCTTTTTTATCAATTAATTTCTCAGGTTTTTCACTCATTCTTGTTTTCCTCCCGTTTTGCTTTTTCTTCCTTAAGGAATTGTGTGATGCGGTCTGTTAGGCCGCTTGTATGGGATTCCTCCTCAATTTTTTGAATCGCCATCATGGCAAGCTCCTCGTCTTCCGGTTTCTTCCCAGTGACCAAAATTACGCCATTAATTCCCAGAATTATCTGGCAGCCGGTTTCTTGCTTTATAAGGGAAATCATTGAGCCTTTCCTACCGATTACGCGAGGAATCTTCGTCGGAGTTACTTTCATTATTTGCCCGCGGGTTATTTTTCCCAAGCCTGGCTCGCTGACTGTAAGCTGCGGGTCATGTGCTCTGTCAAAAGAGGCTATTTTAGCGACAATTAAATCACCAGTGTTAAGGAAATGGGATAAATCATCATTCTGCGGTTTAAACGGTCTACTTAGGACATCTGATGCCCTAAGAAGAGCAGTGTAGGGTGCCTTAATGTCTACGGTCCACCCGTTGAAGCCGACTTCGAGAACTGTGCCTATCACGATGTCGCCTACTTTTGGGTAATAGAACGCTCTTAAAGCTACTACGTTCACTTTTTTGTTTTCACAGTTAGCAAGACCAATTCTTGCAGCATAAATTTTCTTATTTTCTTCGTAAGTATTTTCGCCAGCTATGTAGTCGCCTTCTGCCAGCAATTCTCCTGGCGTAACAATCTGCTTTTTTTCAAAAAATGTTGGCATGTTTCACTAACCTCAAATTGAATTAATTTTTTATTTGATTACTTTTGCTTCTCCACTTCCTTTAGTTACTTCTCCAAGCTTGTTAAGGAACGGCGCATAAGCGCCGGCAGGCATTTCAATTACACCATGCCATGAGCCGTCAGCACGCCATTCCTCCTGCTTTATGGTGCCGAAACCTTTTATGGCGCCATATGCTCTTGTCGAGTACTCAGCTGGGATATGGACACTAAGGGTAATTTGCTCTATTTTCAAAGGCAGAATCGGCCGCAGGAGCTTCACGATTTCGCGCGCCTGTTCCTCCACAGATTTATGTGGGTCTATGGGGTAACGAATCTGCTCCATGGCATTTTCTATTCGCATGGGCGGATGCGGCAAGTTTGTTTTTGGGTCAACGGCCTGCCGTGCAATGAAGTCGATTATTTGTTTTCGCTTATCCTCTATCATTTTACGCCTTTGTTCTGTTGTAAGCTGTAGCACGCCCTTCTTCAGGATTATGTCTGCTATTTTCAGGGGATCCGTTGTTTCGAAGGCCTTGCGCATCTGCTCCTCGGAAACTTTGGTGCCTTTATTGGCGTCTGAGAAAATGGTTTCAGTCACCAATACATCGGTTATTTTGGAAATTTTTCCTGTGCGGTAATCTAGCGCTTTCTCTGGTTTAACAAGAATCTCAAAGTGATCTTTATCTTTTGTTAAACGCGCAACAGTGTACTTTTCACTCATTAAATTGTCACTTGCTCAAACCCAGCTCTTTAAGGTAGCCTTCCACTGCCTCATCGGTTAACATTTCCAGCTTCTTCGTTTTCGTAGGAACAACTGCTATTTTTATTCTGGGCGGCAATTGCCTGGCTTCTAAGGCTTTATGCAAGCATTTTACTGCTAGTTTTATGGCGTTTTCTAAATTCATGTCTTCACGGTATTCTTCTTTCAACACCGCCAGCACTACTTCTCTTCCAGCGCCAAGCGCTGTGGCTTTGTAACCACGGTAGGTTCCGCTGGGATGAGTCCCGAAAACATGCGTTCCAGTCTTGTCAACACCGCCGAAGATTAGCGAGACACCAAAAGGTCTCACGCCAGCATGCTGAGTGTACATCTGCTGGATATCACAGATTCTTTTAGTTACAACCTCTACGTCTATGGGTTCATCATAAGTTAACCTGTTGCTCTGCGCATATATGCGCGCTTGATCAATAAGCACTCTGGCGTCGGAGCTTAAGCCCACTATAGCCACGCCCACATGCTCATCAATCTTGAAGAGTTTCCATGAATATCCATCGTCTTCAAGAGGCTCTATGTTTTCTTCTGAACCTAAAACTACGCCCTCTGCGCATTGGATCCCCAGAATTGTTGCGCCACGGTTAACTAGTTCCATGGCGTACTCAACTTGAAACAGTCGCCCGTCTGGAGAGAAAACGGTTATAGCGCGATCGTATGCTCCTGGTGCTGCGAATACTGACATAATGTTAACCTCACTTTACTCTATACACTTTTGCACAGTTTCATATAATAACTAAACTAAAAACTTTTCCTATAAAAAGCGGTCGTTGATAAGAACACCAAGCATAAAACCGCCAGTTAAGCATGAAAAGGCGGCTGTTGCAGCCTAAACTTATAAAGAATTTTCCAGAAGTTCTAATTCTGCTGAAAAAGGGGCTGGCATGTGGAAGGCAGCGTAGAATTTGAAGTAGTAACGTGGGAAAGAGTATATGACATGTTACTTAGGCAAGCGGAGAAAATCCGCCAAAGCAACTTTAAACCAGATGTTATTGTAGGCGTAGCGAAAGGCGGCGTGGTTCCTGCGCGGGTTCTATCGGATCTCCTTGAGATTTCTGCGCTTGCCACTCTTCAGGTGGAATTCTACGTGGGCATCGCTAAATCACGCGCAAAACCAGTCTTGAAGCAGAAAGTTGCCGCACCATTGACGGGGAAAAAGGTGCTTTTAGTTGATGACATCGCAGACACAGGAAAAAGCCTGGAGTTTGCCAGAGCGCATGTCCTGCAGCGAGGCGCAGCAGAAGTAAGAATTGCGGCGTTATACAAAAAGCCTGAAAGTGCAGTTAAGCCAGATTATTATGAGGCGGAGACAAGATGCTGGGTAGTTTTTCCATGGGAGGTAAAGGAAACGATTAGAAAAATTGTTGAAGGACATCGAGAGAAAAGCGTAATTAACGCGGAAATGGCGAAATTGGTAAAAACAGGTTTGCCTAAGAAACTTGCGGAAAGATTTCTTAAAGAAATAATTGAGGAGAGAAAGTGCTAAAGTATATTGAAGAAGCGGAAAAGTGCGTGGAGATCACGGCGTTCAGAAACGTTGGAGCTGCCAAAGTGGAAAAATTACTTAAAGCATTTGCTAGAAAGGAGCGGCAGCAAGTTTGGATTCAGTTTTTTAATGCTGAATTGATAGCTACGTGGCAACACTTGTATTTTGCAGTTTTAAATGCGCTGGTCGCCTTTAAAAACGAGCGGAACATTTCAAAGAGTTTGGCAATGGAGGTTATGCTTTACGCTTCTGCACAGCGGCAGATCAGAAAAGCCATTGAGTTAATGGGTGTAAAAGAGGAAACTAAAAGCGTGGCAGTGGTCCTAATAGGCGATAAGCCTGATCAAATTAAAGCGGCGCTCTCAGCGGTTTCTGAAACTATCGGAGCTATGCCTGATGAGCGGACCCTTGAGCTTTCCGAGGAAAAAGCACGGAGAATCCGCGAAGCCTTCTTAATTTCAGATGAAGAGCTTGAGGCAGTCAAGAGCAAAAACGATACGGAGCAAGCGCTGGTTAAACTGGTACTCGAGCGGGTGGCTTTGCTTGCCACACGCCTTTAAAGCATCTTCTCTTTTACAACAGTCAAAATATCGCGTGGTTTAATAAGAGACAAGCCTGTAAACCCGCCGACAACTTCGATTAGCAAAATTTTGTCTGGCTTTTCCAAGTCAACTCGCCGGAGTATGCCTTCAGCAGCAGCTTTTATGAAGTCGCTGGCATGGATGCTTGTGAAACGTTTTTCCACTGTAACTCTAAAGGTTTCATCGGCGTTGATGCGAAGTGAAAGCTCTGCAGCGGCGCGTTTCACTTCTTCTAAATTGGTGCGTACAACTTTTTCGATGGGAATAACGCGCAGGGTATAGCGAAACTTGTACGGGTGCTCCTGCAGAATAGCCCGCAATTTCTCTATAGCCACAAAGGGGTTGAATATGGTTTTTGCTGCGACTAAGCCGCTAATTCCAGTTTTGTCAACAACAGCCTCAGCGTCGCCTATATCATCCTTAAGCAAGTAGAGTAGCTCATAGCATGCTGGTTTCTCGTTTCCACGTGAAGTGGTAGCTAAAAGATTGAAGCCCTCAAGCAAGGATTTCCGCTCATCAACAGCCGCTTTTAATGGTCAGTGCAGGTTAGTGGCTTTTCTCACAGCTTGACGCTCGAAGCCGTCGCCTCACATCATTCCACCATGTAAAGTGGGAAACCGCGGATTTATCCGTTTTGATGCCTACAATGCACTACACTTAAATTCAAAATTCTTTTCCCTTTCTCTATTCAAAAAGGCGAAACAGAATGAGAAAAGCTTGCAAGCCAGTTATTGCCGTTCACGGCGGCGCAGGCACTTGGTATCCAAAACGCAGCGAAGCGGCGCTGAAAAGCGTCAAAGAAGCCGCTGAAACAGGCTTTGAAGCGATGTGCGGGGGCGGGTCAGCGGTTGACGCTGTTGTTGAAGCAGTGGCGTTCATGGAGGACTCAGGCAACTTTAACGCTGGCGCCGGTTCAGCGCTGAATATTGAGAAGCGCGTAGAGATGGAAGCTTCCGTGATGGATGGGGCTACGCTAAAGGCGGGCGCAGTAGGACTCCTTAGCGACGTACGGAATCCTGTGCGTTTGGCGCGGCTGGTGATGGAGAAAACAGATCATGTTTTCGTTGTAGGCAAGGGCGCTGACGATTTAGCGCGCATGTTCGGTTTAGAAAGGCGGAAAGCCGTCACCGCGGCTCAGCTTGAACGTTACGAGGCACAGTTGAAGAATCTTCTTGCAGGCAGCGGCTACCTACCACGGCTGGCTGAGTTAGTTAAGGAGCACCCTGAGGTTTTTCAGCTTGAAACGGTAGGCGCCGTGGCATTGGACAACGCGGGCAACGTGGCTGCTGCGACATCCACAGGCGGGTTCCCGTTGAAGTTGGCGGGCAGAATAGGCGATTCGCCTTCAATTGGATGCGGCACCTACGCGGATAACCGTTCAGGCGCTTGCTCTGCATCAGGCGTCGGCGAGATAGCAATTAGGCTTGTGCTGGCTAAAGCCGTCTGCGACTCCATGGGGAATGGGAGAGCACCGCAGGAAGCCGTTGAGGCAGCCATAGCGCTCATAAAAGAGCGTATTACAAATGCGTATAATGTTATGGGCTTAATTGCGGTTGATGTTTATGGGAGAATAGGCGCTGCTCATAGCACGTCTAATCTCTGCTGGGCGTATATGACCGCGGCGCTTGCGGAGCCTGTGGCTTCGCTGCAAGCCAAACTTGTAAAGTAAAATGGTGTTTCCATATAGAATAATGGGGCGGAAAACAGCATTTTTCTTTGCGCTCCCATAGGAGACTACGACATTTGACGAATGAAAATGTTTAAAGCGCGCCAGTGTAAAGCTACACTACCACCCGAACCCGAATTGGAGGTGAAAAAGAATGGTGTTCGAAGAAGACGAGGAATGGGAAGAAATTGAAGACGAAGAATGGGAAGAAGAAGAATGGTAAACAGCATGGTGGAAAACACCTTTTTCACATCTTTCTTTCGTATGCTTTGCTGCTTTAAGTTTTATTTTTCATGTGGTATTGATTGAGTTTAGCAAACGAAGCTGGCATTTTTTAATTGTTCTTCTTTTCCAGCGAGGTTACTGTTTATAACTAAGCTGACTTCATTATTGAGGTTGAGTTTGCTATGACCCGAGTTGCTGTAATAGACGCGGACAAGTGCAAAGTGAAAAAGTGCAATCAGCTCTGCGTGAGTTTCTGCCCCATGGTGCGAAGCCGCGTGGAAGCCATACGCATAGAAGGCAACAAGGCGATAATTTCGGAAAGGTTGTGCAGCGGCTGCGGCATCTGCGTCAAAAAATGTCCTTTCCAAGCCATCAGCATCGTTAATCTTCCAGATGAGTTGGAAAAAGACTGCAGCCACCGTTTCGCCGCGAACAGCTTCAAACTTTTTAGGCTACCGACGCCTTCGCCGGGCATGGTTTTGGGCTTGCTGGGGCAAAACAGCATAGGCAAAACCACAACTTTGAAGGTGCTTTCAGGCGAGTTAAAACCTAATCTAGGCAGATACGATAATCCGCCCGAATGGGACGAGATAATTCAGTACTATCGTGGCTCGACGCTGCAGGAATATTTCCAGCTGATGAGCCAGAATAATCTCAAAGTGGCGCATAAGCCGCAGTATGTGGATAAGATTCCAAAAGTGGTTTCAGGCAAAGTTGGCGAGCTACTTGAGAAAGTGGATGAGAGAAAAATTTTGGACAGACTTGCCGCTGATCTTGAGCTCACGAAGATTTGGGATCGCCCCTTGAATGTACTCAGTGGCGGTGAGCTGCAACGTGTCGCGGTGGCAGCTGCTCTAAGCCGAGAAGCAGACGTTTACCTCTTTGATGAGCCTTCAAGCTATTTGGATGTGAAGCAGCGGTTGCAGGTAGCCAAAGCCATTAGAAGCCTTAAGCTGCAGCAGAAAACCATAATCGTGGCTGAACATGACCTAGCCATAATCGATTACTTGTCAGATCAGATCTGCATCTTTTACGGTCAGCCAGGCGTCTACGGCGTGGTTTCCCACGTACATGGCGTACGCACAGGCATAAACATCTACCTACAAGGCTACATTCCCGACGAGAACATGCTGTTCAGGCGCGAAGCAATCATTTTCCATGAAAAGCCGCCTGCAACGGGAACAAGCGGCGGCGAACCCTTGCTGCGGTGGGGGCGCATAGAGAAAACGTTTGAAGGCTTCAAGCTTGTTGCTGAACCAGGCGAAATAAGGCGCGGCGAAATCATCGGCATCATGGGGCCAAACGGCATTGGAAAGACTACCTTCGTTAAGATTTTAGCGGGGCTTGAGGAAACAGATGACAAGCAGAAGCTGGGCACGTTGACGGTAAGCTACAAGCCGCAGTACATCGCCGCGGACTACAATGGCACCGTTCAGGAACTGCTCATGGGCGTTGCAAAAGAAAACTTTACATCAAGCTGGTATAAAACCGAGATTCTCCAGCCCTTAAAGATTAACCTGCTCTTGGACAAAAACGTGATGGAGCTTAGCGGTGGAGAACTGCAGAAAGTCGCCATCGCCGCTTGCTTGTCGCGCAAGGCGGATCTGCTTCTGCTGGATGAGCCAAGCGCCTACTTAGACGTGGAGGAAAGGCTGAATATGGCGCGCACGCTACGGCGCGTTGTCGAAGCGCATAATGTGCCCGCCTTCGTCGTGGAGCATGACGTTGTCGCGCAGGACTTCCTTGCGGACAGGATCATGGTTTTCAGTGGAGAACCAGGCGTGAAAGGCTTAGCGAATTCGCCTACAAGCCTACGAAGGGGAATGAACACCTTCTTAAAAGAGATGAACATCACCTTCCGCCGAGACCCAACCACGAGGCGGCCAAGGGTTAACAAGGAAGGCTCAAAACTTGATGTCTACCAGAAGCAAATTGGCGAATATTATTATACACGTTTAAGGCAAAAAGAACAGTAAACTAAGCTTGCGCCGAAATTTTTCCTTGAAAAATGCAGTTAACTTAAAGAATAAGCATAAACATATCCATAAGAAATTAATCATGGGAAAGGAAAATATTGGTGGAGGCTAGAAGTGGCGCAAGCAACCTTTGAGGAAATCAGCGCATCTGATTTTTTCTACCGCAACCGCGATATTGCAGGCTTCACTAACCCCTCAAGAGCAATATTCGTGGCGATCCGCGAGATAGTGGAGAACTCGTTGGATGCTGCGGAAAGCCAAAAGATACCTCCGGACATTTATGTGCGCCTCTCTTTTGAGGGAGAAGCCAGTAAGGACACGCAGATTTACAAGTTAAGAGTTGAAGACAACGGCTGCGGCATCCATCCGCGATATATTCCCTCAGCCTTTGGGCAGGTGCTTTACGGCTCTAAGTATAAGTTGAAGCAGATGAGGGGCACCTTCGGTTTAGGCGGCAAAATGGCCTTGCTCTATGGGCAGATCACAACACATCAGCCAGCCTACATCACTTCAAGCACGGGCCTGCCCAAGATTTACTCGTTTAAGCTGATGATTGACATTCAGCGGAACCGCCCCATAATTCTCGACCGCAAAGTGCTCATCAACAAGGATCAATGGCACGGCACAATTGTTGAGTTCACCCTTGAAGGAGATTATCTCCGCGCCAGATCCAAGATTCTGGAGTATTTTAAGCAGACCGCCATGGTGAATCCTTACGCGAATTTAACGTTTGTCGACCCAAAAGGCAGGCTTTACAAATTTACTAGAGTCACTACAGATATGCCTAATCCGCCGAAGGAAACGGATCCACATCCCTATGGTGTTGACGTGGAGCTACTGCAGCGGCTTATCCAAGTCACACCGCACAAGAACATGCTGGATTTTCTAAAATTTCACTTTCACAGAGTTGGCGACGTAACAGCGCAAAAGTTTCTGGAGTTCAGCGGCTTAAGCCCATCAAAGAACCCAAAGAAACTTGCGCATGAAGAAATTGTGCGGCTAATGCATAACTTGAAGAAGTTTAAGGATTTTCTGCCGCCTGATGCCAGCTGCTTATCGCCTCTCGGCGAAGAGCTTCTGAGAGCAGGAATTGCGAAGGAGCTTAAGCCCGAGTATCTTGTTGTTCATCAACGCAAACCAGCAACTTATGCTGGACACCCATTCATCGTGGAGTTGGGTATAGCCTATGGCGGAGAAGTTCCAAACAAGGGTAGCTTTACAATTTACCGTTTCGCTAACAGGATCCCGCTGCTTTATGATGAGGCAAGTGATGTTTCGTTTAGAGTTATAAGCAACATGAACTGGCGCAGATACAAGGTTTCGCCTGACATGCCCATCGCAATTGTAGTGCACATCTGCAGCACCAAAGTGCCCTACAAGACGGTTGGTAAAGAATTCATTGCAGACCGCCCTGAGGTTAGAAGGGAAATAGCGAACGCCCTACGCGAAGCAGCCCGTCAACTTCAACATTTCCTATCCAAGCGTGAGCATGTCGATAAAGAGCGCAAGCGGCTCGGCATATTCGCCAAGTACCTGCCGAAAATTGCCCAGTTTTCAGCGGCGCTTGCTGGGAAAGAAAAACTGCCTGATATAGAAAGATTGCTGAAGAGTGTGCAGAAGTATGGAGACGAAGCGTAAATATAGTGTAACCGAAAAGAAAAGTGAAGTTATAAATAGCTTAAAGGATTTTGGCTTAAAAATTTATGAGCAAATGGAAAAGGGAGATTTCCCTTCTATCACCATGCCCAGTCGCTCTACACAGAACATCTATTATGACCCAAATCTTCGTCAGTTCATTTTAGGCGACAAAAGCGTGCGCAGAAGCGCCCGGAACATCCGCCACGTTAAGCCGTTCACGCAGCTTGTTTGGGTTGCACGATTCTCACATGAGCTTACTACGCAGCGCAAGACATCCACTTTAAGAGACGTTTACTATTCCGCCCAAGCCTACGAGATGACATTCAAAGATCAGCAGGAATCAGACAACATCATCACCGACTTAGAAACCGTTCTTGGTCTTTCACGAGAAGACTTCAACATCTTCCCAGAGGAACGCTCCGCAGTTTTCGGCGACCTCACCATAGAATACACGGTTCCAGGCTACGAAGGCAAAACGCTGAACCTGACTACGCACCCAGACGGCGTCTTAATTGGCCCGGCATTGACTTCCGCCGAGTTCGTAAACACAACAGCCGACAAAATCATAGCTATAGAGAAAGGCGGCTTGTTCACACGATTCATCGAAGAAAGCGTGCACAAAAAGTTTAACGCTCTGCTGGTGCTAACCGCGGGGCAAGCGCCCCGAGCCACGAGGCACTTCATTAGGCGGTTGCACACGGAACTGAACCTGCCAGTTTACATCTTCACCGACGGCGACCCATGGGGGATGCATATAGCCATGGTCATCATAAGTGGCTCCGCAAACGCGGCGCATCTGCGCGAGTTGAATACGCCTGACGCAAAATGGAGCGGTGTCTGGGCAACTGACATCGTCAACTATAAGCTGCCCACGGATCCGTTGGATGAAGTAGACATTAAACGGCTTTACGAACTGCAGAAGGATCCGCGATATAAGGAAGATCCATTGTGGCATAGGGAAATCAAGACGTTTCTGAAGATCAAGCGTAAGGCGGAGCAAGAGGCATTCAGCCGTTACGGCTTAACCTACATTGTGGATGAATACTTGCCTGCAAAACTTGAAGAAACAAAGTAGCGGCACACTCAAATAAATTCACGAGCAGACAGAATCCCTTCTTAGCATTCATTAGCAAGCGTGAAAAACACATGAGTTATTCGGTTGAATGCGAAAGTGTAAAATAACCCCTACTGTTTATTGTAGAAAAGCATCGGAACAAAATAAGGGAATGAACGAGACATGAGCGAAAGAGACACATTCTGGCTGTCACTAGCCGAAAAATTCCTCGGTGTCCTACTCACAATAATAGGCGCATTATTCCTATATTTCACAGCCACGAGCACTGGCGCGCTAGGCGCCTTCAGCGGGCTCTTCGGCTTCTTAGGCATCGCTGTTTTAGTAGTTGGCGTTTTTCTGCTTTTGGTTAAGCCTCCAGAATAGGCTTATTCTCTCCGCTCAACTACTATTCTGCAGTTTGTAGCCAACGCGGCGATGACGCCTAAGGCTGCCAGCCAAGGCGCTAATACTGTGCCGATGACGCTGACGGTAACTGGAATTTCAAGCAGCGCTTTTCCCTTCTCGTCTTTCACGATTATGCGGGTTACATTTCCTTCATGCAGTAACTCTTTAACGCGGTCAACAAGGTTGCTGGCTGAGACGCTGAATTCTTCGCGTGAGACTTTGGCGGCTGCGGCGCCGCAGACTGGGCAGAAGTTGTCATCTTCCTTAAGAGGCGCGCCACATTTTGTGCAAAAAGGCAAGCACGCTCACCTCAATGTGCCAGAGGAAGAAGCACACTTAAAAATATTGCTGAAATGGGTTATATTAGCGTGCTGAGTGTTTATTAAGCAATGTCGCATTAGTTTCTGTCAGCTTTGCCTATGAATTATGATAGCAGAAGGATGCGTTCAAATGCCTATCCGACAACCAATAGTCTGTGTACTCGGCCATGTGGATACAGGCAAGACTCTACTTTTAGATAAGATTAGAAAGACAAGCGTCCAAGCAAGAGAAGCAGGCGGTATGACTCAGCATATAGGCGCAAGCTTCTTCCCTGTTGAGACGCTCAAGCAGCTTATGGGCCCGCTGCTTTCAGCAATTAAGGGTGAAATTCAGATTCCTGGTTTACTCATCATCGACACACCAGGGCATGAGGCTTTTACGAACTTACGGCGGAGAGGCGGAAGCGTCGCGGACATAGCCATCCTTGTAATCGACGTTCTAAAGGGCTTTGAAGCACAAACTCAGGAGTGCATAGAAATTTTGAAGTCACGTAAAACGCCTTTCATAGTGGCGGTTAACAAAATTGACCGTATTTCAGGCTGGAAGCCGCAGCCGGACACACCTTTCTACAAGTCCTATGCAATGCAGGACGCGTATGTTAAAGAAAGTTTGGATAACAAGCTCTACGAGATAATGGGCATGTTTTCCCGTTTAGGTTTCCGCGCTAACCGCTTCGACCAAATCACAGATTTTACAACCACAATTGCGTTGGTTCCTACAAGCGCGAAAACAGGCGAGGGCTTACACGAGCTGCTCATGGTGCTTGTGGGCTTAACGCAGCAGTACCTGAAGAAGCAGCTGCAGACCACGGAAGGCCCCGCGAAAGGGTCAGTTCTGGAAATCAAAGAGGAGCCCGGCTTAGGCTTGACGCTGAACACCATAATTTATGATGGCGTGCTTAAGAAGGATGATGTAATCGTCATAGGCGGCAAAGAAAAGCCAATTATAACCCGCATAAGAGCGATTCTCGTGCCTAAGCCGCTGGATGAAATCCGAGATCCACGCGACAGATTCTCCTCAGTCGACTGTGTTTCAGCAGCTGCAGGCGTGAAGATAGTTGCTTCAGACTTAGAAGGCGCCCTTGCAGGCTCATCCTTGTACGCTGTACCACCAAGCGAAGACCCCGCGAAGTACGCGCGGCTTGTCAGCGAGGAAATTGAGAAAATCAGAATCTCCACAGACACAGAAGGCATAATTCTAAAAGCGGATACACTCGGGTCTCTGGAAGCCATCGCGGAAATTCTGAAGCAGAGCAACGTGCAAATCAGAATCGCTGATGTAGGTGACATATCAAAAAGAGACGTTATAGAAGCCTCGATAGTAAAGGAGCATGAGCCGCTTTACGGAGTTATCTTAGGGTTCAACGTCAAGGTTTTGCCAGACGCACAAGAAGAAGCCGAAGCCAGAAAAATCGAGATATTCAGAGAACAAATCATCTATCATCTGGTAGAGAACTATTTGAAGTGGCTTAAAGCTCAACGCGAAGCCAAACTTGCACAGGAATTTGAGGGCCTCATTAAGCCAGGAAAAATCCGCGTCATGGAAGGCTACGTTTTCCGACGGGCAAAACCTGCAATCTTCGGCGTAGAAATCCTCGGCGGTCAGCTGAAGCCGAAATATCAGCTTATACGGGCGGAGGACGGCGCAGACTTAGGCGAAGTGCAGCAGATACAGGATAAGGGCAAGGCAATATCAGAAGCCAAGCAGGGCATGCAGGTGGCTATATCCATGGACAAGCCAATAATCGGCAGACATGTTTTCGAGAAGGATGTACTCTACGTAAAAGTGCCTGAATCAGACGCGAAAACGCTTTTGACTACGTACATAGATAAGCTTACGGCAGACGAGCAAGAAGTGCTGAAAGAATACGCTGAAGCGATGCGCAAAAAGATACCCTTCTGGGGAGCATAAACCCCTTAAAAATCGAGCCAGCGCTAGATCCCTACGATAGCAGGTGGATGTTTCCTAATTTCACGTTGTTAAGATGCTTTTCTGCTGCTTTCTGGCATTCTAATGCTTGCTTTCTGCTTGTTGTCGGTAAATCATTCATCACAAAGCATGGATAAAATGCCAGCAGCGTGTATGGAATATCAGGGTCTATCTTGCCTATGAACTTGGCGATATTTTCCACTTCCTCCGCGTCCACGTAGCCCGGTATAAGCAGCGTGCTCGCCGCAAGTACTGGCAGTTCCCTTCGTTTCTTGAAGTATTTTTCGCCCGACAGTTTGAAGTTCGCGAATGAAGGCTTGTTGGAAACTCCGCATAAAGCTATGCTCAGCGCCTCATTCCAAGCTTTGAGGTCAAATTTGATGTTGCCGCCGCTTTCCAGCGCGTGCTCGGCGGCTTTCTCCGCCAATTGGGGGTTCAGGTAGCCGTTGGTTTCCCAGCAGACACGGAGAATGCGGTTCTCAACCCTTGCCTTCGCCATGGCTATGCGGCTTACTTCAAGCGAGTGCGGCATCTGCGGAGACGGGTCGCCTCCAAAATAGCAGATACAGGAAACATGCTTATCCACTTTGGCTGCCAATGCCTCCGCACTCATAGTGGGCTTTTGTCGCGCTGAAAGTTTACGGTAATGCCAGTTCTGGCAGAATAGGCAGTTGTAGCTGCAGGCGCCGTAGAAAACTGCCAAATTAGCGTAGCCACGCTCAGCCTTGGGCTTATAGGCGTATTTCGGGTAGCCGCTTCCGGTGCAGCCGGGACAGAACCACCAATCCACGCAGTTGGTTGGCAACGGGTCATAATACCATTCTAATACGCCCTGTTCAGCGGTGCCGCCGAAACGGATTAAGCGTCCATTAATGTTTTTGACTAAGCCGCAGAAACCCGTGTTGCCCTCGCCGATAACACAGTTGTTAACGCAAACGCCGCAAGGCACGCCGCCAGCGTCCCGAGGCGGCGCAGGGGGCAAACCATAAGCTGCACGGTTTTCAGCATGCACTTGTCGCGTAACTGCAAGGGCTTTATCAGGGCTATTGCGTAGGCAGCTTAAGCAAACGCGAAGCCCGTTGGAGATAGTCTTGGCTTCTGCGCCGCATATCAGACATTTGCCCAAGGTTGTCAGCCGCCGCTTACAGGAGGAAGAATCGCTAAGACATCTCCGTCTTTCAGCTCAGTCTCCAACCCCTTCAATGTCGCGGCGCTTTGGCCGTTAACAAGGAACTGCAGAAAACCCTGAACTCCACCTGTCTTAGCGCCGTAAACATACTCGATAAAGGGTTTACCATAGGATTGCGCCAAAGCCTTAAGCACCGTGTCAATGGTGACTTTAGCGGCATCTGGAAACTCTAATTTCTCCTCCCTCTTGTTAGTTATTTCCCTTAGATGGGTGAAGAAACGAACCGAAACATGCACACTCAAACACCAACAAACATTAGAAAGGTCAAAGGGCTAAATTAAACCATTACGCAGAAACCCTCTCCAAATTAGAAGCCAGTAGGCCTGCAGAAATAAACAACCAAAAAATGGTAAGACAAGTGGAAAAAATAGTAAAAAACACAGGCGCCTTCATATTTGGCGCATATTAGAAAATCATTGCAGAAACCTGTAGAGGGGGTCTATCCACACAGATTCCAGTGACGCAACAGCGATGCCTTTTATAGGAGTAAAGCAGATAAGAAAAGCCCAAAAAAGGTGTTTGGTTAATGGCGAAAATCAAAGTTGCCCTCGCAGGCGTGGGAAACTGCGCCTCAGCCTTCATTCAAGGCTTACGCTACTATAGCATCTTTACGGAAAACCCTGTTGGGCTCAGGCACCAGGAGCTATGTGGCTACAAGCCAAGCGATATTAAAGTTGTCGCCGCGTTTGATGTAGACAACCGCAAAGTCGGCAAAGACCTTGCTGAAGCCATATTCGCTGCGCCGAACAATGCGCCTAGAGTCGTAGATGTCCCGAAAACAGGCGTAACCGTGCAGAAGGGGCCGTTGCTTGATGGCGTAGGCGAAAACACTCGCAGAGTCATAGAGCCCAGCGGTCAGCCTGACGTAAATGTGGCAGAGGCGCTACGCGAAGCCGGCGCCGAGATTCTGGTGAATCTGCTGCCGAGTGGAGCGAAACGCGCATCCGAGTTTTACGCGGAGCAGGCTTTAGCTGCAAACTGCGCTTTTGTAAATGCTACGCCAAATTTCATCGCCAGCAACGAGTCATGGGCAAAAAGATTCGAAAACGCTGCGTTACCAGTAGCCGGTGATGACTTAATCGACCAAGTTGGTTCAACAACGCTGCACAGGACGTTACTGAAGCTACTTTCTGACCGCGGCGTTAAAATCACTGAAACCTATCAGCTGGATGTTGGCGGCGGTGCAGAATCACTTGACACTATGGACCGCACTCGTGAAATAAAACGCGCCATAAAAACGCAGGCAGTAGCCAGCACGTTGCCTTACCAAGCGGAAGTCGTGGCTGGTTCAACAGATTACGTGGATTTTCTCCAGAATAACCGCGACAGCTACTTCTGGATAAGCGGCGTTTACTTCTGCAACGCGCCGATGAGAATAGACCTCAAATTCAGCACAGTTGACGCGCCAAACGCGGGTTCAGTGCTCTTCGACACGGTAAGAGCCATAAAGATAGCTCTGAACAAGAAGCTTAAGGGCGCCATACTGCCCATCTGCGCCTACGCGTTTAAACGCCCGCCACAGATGCTACCGCTTGAAGAAGCAGAAGAAATGTTCAAAGCGTTCATTAAAGAAAACAGTTCACCGTGAAGCTGCCAGCTTCTCCAGCTCACGGATTATTTTCTCTTTTGTTCTGTTCTGCGTCATTTTCTCCTTCAACAATGCGATAGTCTTCACGGGTGTTGGGTCCACATTGCGGAGCACTGCCAGATAAACGCTTGTGAAATCGCCGATGCAGATGGTGGATAACATGCGTGCAAGCGTGCTTTCACCTTGAGCCCACACTTCGAACAGCTTCGAGGCAGCTGGCATAAGCGTCTTGGTTATTTCGATTCTGCTCCGAATCTCAGCAGGCTCATTTTTGTCTCGAAAGAATATGGCGGAGAAACACTTCGCCAATTTGCCAGCCCTCTCCCAGCCTACAATCTCGTTGTGATTGAGCTCAGGCAGGAACTCCCATTTCGAAGGAACCTTACTGTTCTCATTAAACTGCTGCTTAAAACGCTGCGCCACACCGCGATAAAAGCCAAAACCATAAACAACAGGCACCGTTCCAGCGATTCCCAAAGCCAACTGCTTCGCAAAATTATCCTTCACGGGCTTATCGGGCGCGTTTTCGCTGCAAATTCGCTCCAAAAGCGGCAAAGTCTCAGCAAGCTCCTCACGCACGCCAGAAACTACCCCTGCATTCTCCAACAACATAAGCAAGGGAACAAACAGATAAGGCAAAGCGGCGCGTGGCTGAAACCCTGAAGGCACACGCAGATACGGCACACCCAGCTTCTCAGCGAAACTGAGCAGGTCGCCGCCGGAGCTTATACAGAATATCATGCAACGCCGTTTCACAGCATCCAAAAATGCACTTAGCGTTTCTTCTGTCTCGCCAGAATAGCTTGCCATCACAACAAAACTTTTCTCACCCACGTAAGCAGGCAAACTGTATCCTCTGCAAACATCTATAGGCACTTTCGCCTTTCCGCTTGCCCAGTCCTTGAGCAGTTCGCCGCCTATCGCCGAGCCGCCCATACCAGCCACGACGACATGCTCAAAACGCGCAGATGGCACAGAAACACACTCAGCAATTTTTGCGGCTTCACGGTAATGCGCTGCGGCCTCCACATAAAACGCAAGCATATTGCTTCTATCGACTTTCCCCATCTTTTCTGGGCTATCCAGAAATGACGCCGCCGCTTTGCTCATCAGATTACCCACAGTTTTATATCCAAACTTTTACTTTTAAGCTGAACGCAGAAACACATGCTTCTCTGAGAAGGAGCCATGCTGAAAAATGAATAGAAAAAAGTTGGCAGTCGCCATTCCCGCCTCAATTATCTCGGATACACCACATCTACGTGAAAAAACAGCGAAAATAGGCTTAATCGGCAGAACCGCGGCAATCTTCAGAGTAAACGAAATAATAGTTTACCGTGACGAGCACCAAGCAAATCAGCAGCAACAAGCAGATTTAATCGCGACACTACTGCAGTACATGGAGACGCCGCAGTATCTCAGAAAGAGACTCTTCAAACTAGACCCGCAACTGAAGTATGTGGGGATAATACCTCCGCTACGAACGCCACATCACCCATTAAACAAGAAGGCAATAGAGCTGAAAATCGGCGAGTACCGCGAGGGAGTAGTAACAGCCACCACATCGGATGGCATGCTCGTTGATGTTGGCGTTGAAACACCAGCCTTATTGCGTGAAAAACATTTAGCGGTTGGCAAACGCTTAACAGTAAAAATAGCACACGTCAACGGGCAGGTTGAGGTGCAAACTGCAAACCGCGCTGAGATTCCAAGCTACTGGGGATACGAGGTTACACAAGCCATGGAGAATAATGCGCTGACAGAACTTTTAATGAGCGAAAAATTTGATTTGAAAATTGCCACGTCAAAAAAAGGCGCAAAGTTTATGGATGTTGCCGAAAAAATAGCGCAACGATGGAAAAAGGCAAGCAGCATCATCCTCTTGTTCGGCTCGCCTAAAAAGGGATTATACGAAATAGCCAACGAATGGAAAATAAAACTTGATGCACTGGCGGATTTTGTGGTGAACACCATTCCTGAACAGGGAACAGAGACTGTGCGGACAGAAGAGGCGCTGCTCGCAACGCTGGCGGTCTTGAACGTGCAGTTTGGTGTTTAAGCTTTAAATGCTTGTTTTAATTATGACTGTTCATGCTTCCCTTTGACATCACTATGCCCGTAACGCTATTCTGTGTAACACTACTGGCAGTGTTACTGAACAAACGCGTTGAGGGCAAACTGAAAACGACATTTGAAGAAAGAGAATTCCACATTCGAGACGCCGTCCTATTTGTAGCCATGATCAGCGTGGCAATCTCGGTAATCATTTTTGTTCCACAAGAAGCCATAACAATAGTTTTCCTATTCGCCTATTCGGCTTTACTCTTCACTTTTGCATATACTTTTTCAAACATGCCAAAAAGACGCGCGCAAATGTTCTGTTTAGCTTTCGGCTTAACCGCCTTAGCTATTGGAACCGTTGCTATTCTGGATCCGTTTACTGACAGCCGGCTATTTACTGGAGGCTTAGTAGCTTACGGCTTAGCCGCCCTCGCCTTCTTTACCGCCTTATACGAGTAACGAAGAGAAAGCACTGGAGAAAGATGGTACACAGCGGTTCTGCCGCCAGCCCTGTTCTTACTGCTTTATCTATTCTATCGGGGTACACCACTCTGGGTTCCGTATTTCTTTAATATTTTTGCAATAACGTTTGCCATTCTGATAACGCTTTATTTAACGTCTTTATTCACATGGAAAATCATATTCATCTTTGCTGGACTACTAACCGTAATGGACATAATTTTAGTGTTCGGAACTGGAACTATGGGGCAGGCTGCAGTAACCCTTCTTGACCTGCGTCTTCCAATCGCAGTAGTGCTGCCCCGCACCCCAATACAAGGCGCGTTACGCTTCAGTGCACTGGGTTTAGGCGATTTCTTTTTCGCAGGGTTATTAGCCACGCAGACCAGCAAAAGATATAATGAAAAAATCGCCGTGATTTCAGCACTATTTATGGCTTTTTCCTTAGGGTTGACCTTCCTTATCCAAGCGTACTTTGAAATAGAGTTTTTCCCAGCCACATTGAGTATTATTTGCGGCTGGCTGCCTGTGGTAATATGGAAAACAATAACCGCAAAAAATAAGCGCTTAAAAAATAGGATAAGCAGCTTGAAAAAATAAAAGTGGCTACTTTTAGCCGAAGAGAGCACCTAAACCTTCGAGCGCTGCTTCTTCCTTCGCTTTCTCTTCTTCAGCTTTCTTCTTTTGCTCGTCTTCCTTCGGTTTTTGCTCTGCGGCAGGCGCTGCGGCTGCAGGTGCGGCTGGCGCGGCAGCCATCATTGTAGGCGCAGACTTTATTGCTTCATCAATGTTGACTTCACTTAAAGAGGCTACAAGCGCTTTTACTCTAACAGCATCAACATTTATTCCCGCAGCTGACAAAACGTTCGAGATGCTTTCTTCGTTTATTTCCTTCCCGGCCTTGTGAAGTAGCATAGCAGCGTAAATGTATTCCATACTTTTTCACCTCTTCATTCAACTATTTTAACTTTTTCTGGTTAATACCGCCTTTCCATCCTAAAGGGTACGCGCTAATACTTAAAGATAGGCAGTACCGTTAGCGTTTTCTTGCCGTGTAGAAAAATGCCTAATGGCTTAAGAACCTTTCGTTTCACTTAGCATCTCTCCCGCGGATACATTACAGTAATCGCATTTGTCCAAAATTTAGCAAAGTTTAATGTGTACAATTGCGTAGGTATTTCTTGATAAGTATGAAGGTTCTCGGTATTTGCGGTAGCCCACGCCAGCAAGCCACCGAGTATGTTCTCTCGGAAGCGCTTCGCATTTTGGAGGAAAAAGGCTTCGAGACTAAGTTTTGGACTGTTAGAGGAAAAGAAATTGGTTTCTGCACACACTGCGATTACTGCTTGACTGAAAAACAATGCGTGATACAGGATGACATGCAGGAGCTTTATGTGCTGCTTACTGAAGCAAAGGGCATAATTTTGGCAACTCCCGTGTACAATGGCGGCGTAAGCGCTCAACTCAAGGCAATCATGGATAGAACACGCGCGGCAGTGGCCTCAGACGAAAATATTTTCAAAGGAAAAATCGGCATGGGCATCGCCGCTGGCGGCGACCGAGCAGGCGGCCAAGAACTCGCATTAATGCAGATTCACACTTTCTTCATTCTAAACGGCATTATACCCGTCAGCGGCGGATACTTCGGCGCGAATTTGGGCGCTACATTCTGGACAAAAGATACGTTAGAAGGCGTAAAAAGTGATGAGGAAGGCTTCAGAAGCTTGAGGAAAACAGTGAAAAAGTTCGCGGACTTTCTCAAAAAACATGAAGAAAAATGAAGAGGGCGCTAAAAATGACGGAGCAAAGTAAAGTCGGAAAAAGAAAAGTTGCTTGGGGAATAACTGGCGCCGGCGACAAAATCGCCGAATACATCGAAGCAATGAAAGAAATTCAAAAAGAATACGCGGAGACCGTGGAGATCCACGTTTTCCTATCCAAAGCCGCGGAGCTCGTGCTGAAATACTATAAGCTTGAAGAGGATTTGAGGCGAAGTTTCCAAAAAGTCTCTGTGGAAATCAATTCTAATACACCTTTTCTTGCGGCGTGGATGCAGATGCGCAAATACGAGTTTCTACTCATCGCCCCTGCTACGTCTAACACAGTTGCTAAAATCGCGAACAGTATAGGCGACACATTGCTGACAAATGCTGCTATAATGAGCTTGAAAGCATTCGTGCCCGTTTACATCGCGCCAACAGATTATAAGGTAGGCACAGTATCTACGATACTTCCAAATGGAAAAGAAATGAAGCTCAGAGTTCGCCGAGAAGAAGTGGAGCAGGTGGAGAAGTTGCGGCGAATGGAAGATGTGCACGTACTCGAAGGGCCAGAGCAGATTCGCGAGGCTTTCAGAAAATATTTCGGCTAAAATGAGACGCGACCAAAAAAGAGCAAGCTAAAAATCAGAAGAGCGTTAAGGGTGAAAAATCGGCAGAAAGTTATTATTTTCGAAATTAGCAAAAAAGGCAAAAATTAGGCGATGTGTATGCGGCTTAATTGCGAATTTAAGTTATGCTGACGTTTTGGATGTCAAAATACCTTTTCACCAAAAAGCGCAAGCGCTCCGCATTTTTGCCGTTTTTGCCGATGGCAACGCCTTTATCTTTTGGGTTAACAGTTACAACAGCTATCTTTTTGCCGTCCATCCTCTCGGTTATGCGCACCTCTTTAACTGCCGCGGGCTTCAACGCATTCTTAATGAACTGCACAACATCATCGGAATATTCGATTATCTCATGCTTCTTCCCAGTCATTCTTTCCAGCGTATGAATGTTCCTTCCGCCTTTGCCGATGGCAACGCCAACTTGACCTTGATTCACAACGAATATAGCTCGCCCCTGTTCCTCATCGATTATGCAGTCTTTGACGGCGGCGCCGCTTATGCTTTCAAACAACGCGATGTAGCGCATCTCATCGCATGTGAATTTAATGCCGCTTGTCATTCACTTCCTCCACTGTACTCTTGCATTTCATTACTTTCAATAACTTTGAGAATCTCTGAGTCGCCTGCTTCTCTTATACTTAGCGCTGAGATAACGAACGGTTTATTGCAGAGTTTTGCCAAATCCATTGCAGCACCCCGATATGTTATGACAGGAATTTTGGAGATTTTACCATAGTATTCCACTTGCTCTTTTATGTCTTTTGGGCAATTAGCAGCTAAAATTATCATTTTAGCCTTGCCAGTCTTAGCGCTTTGCAAAGCAGTATTTGCGCCGAAAGAGACCTTGCCGGTTTTCACCGCTAACGCTATGGCCTTGTCTATGTCTATCATGCTTCTGTCTTACCTCCTTCCTTTTCTTGTTTTTCAAACGTAGTCATATAAAGCTCAACTAAACCAGTGCCAATCGGAATTGATTGACCAACAATAACGTTCTCTGTTACACCTTCTAATGGATCTGACTCGCCCTTTATTGCTGCCTCAACAATGTTAGGAACAGTAATTTCAAATGCAGCCCTAGCCAATACACTGGCTTTCTTGCCGCTGATGCCATGTCGACCGATCTGCTGCACTTCACCTGTTACAGTCATCATGTCAGCAACAAGCATGACATGGCGCACATCCACGTCTAAACCTTGTTCTTCCAACACGTTTGCAGCCTCTTTAATTAAAGCGTTTCTCGCCGCTTCAATCCCAAGAGTCTTAGCTATCTCATTGATGTTGTTGGTTGTCGTCCGCGAAGTATCAACGCCGCTGATCTCTAAAACCTTCGCCAGGTTTGAGCCGTCTGTGCGTATAACCCATTCGCCATGCTCCTCAGTCACCAAAACCCGCTTTATCTCTGGCACGCCTTTAACGTGCAACGCGGGAATCTTGGTTAGCATCTTTTTAAGCGCGTCAGCCTTCTTGGGTTTGATGTGAACAGCGTTTTCGTCCACCGTTACTGTGGCATTTTGCAGCTGCAGTTTCTCCTCAAGCTCCGCTAGAGTTATCCCTCTGTCCTCCATCATAGTCTTGTTCAACTCAATCACTATTTCCTCATTCACAGGGTCCTCGTAGATGGCAGAGGCGATGTTTTCCAAGCTTGTGTAGATTATTTTCCGCGCAATCTCAACTGCGCCTTCTCTGCTTTTACGATACTCCGGTGTCAAGTATATGGTCATAATTGGCGTTGAAGGTATGCGTCTGGCGTCAACTATTTCGATCAGTCGAGGCAAGCCGAGGGTTACGTTTTGCTCTTTGACACCTGCATAGTGGAATGTTCTAAGAGTCATCTGCGTGCCAGGTTCACCTATTGACTGAGCCGCGACGATGCCTACAGCCTCACCTGGCTCCATCAGCGCCCGCTTATAGTGCTCTGCTGTCAACTTCACTGCTTTTTCTACACCCTTCTTGCTGAGTTTAGCTTTAGCGAGGTTCTGTCTAAGTTGCTCCACAAGCAGGGGTGTAAGCTGCTCCTTAACTTCTTCCAGCTGCTTTTCAATATAATCCGCTGATGCTGGCGTTCCTTCTTCTTCTGCAATTTTTATCTGGTCAATAAGGCGGCTAACGTTCACGGCTTTACCATGGTCGCTCTTGGCAGGGTCTACGCCGTCTTCGCCATACTTAAATTGGATTATGTCTCCCGCAGAATCTCTCACTGTTCCGTCGTATTCTAAGCGAATATGCTCCAAAGCGTTGATGAGCCTACGCTGCATATAACCGCTTTGTTGTGTCCTAACTGCAGTGTCTACTAGGCCTTCTCTGCCACCCATTGCGTGGAAGAAGAATTCAATGGCGTCCAATCCCTTCTGATATGAGGAATAGACGAAACCACGCGCTCTCGGGCTGGGGTCGCCTTCAGCAAAGTGTGGTAAAGCTCTTCCAACGTATCCTCTGAGTATTCTTTTGCCTCGCACTGACTGCTGTCCGACACAAGCGGTCATTTGGCCAATGTTAAGGCTTGAACCGCGGGCGCCTGTTCGCGTCATTACGATGCCCGCGTTTTCCAAAGTGAAGTCTTCATCAGCAATTTTTCCTGCCTCATCCCTTGCGCGGGCTAGCTCATGCATAACATAGATTTCAAATGACTCTTCAAGCGTTTGGCCAGGCAACCGTGGTAGGGTGCCGTTGCGGTAGTTTCTAATGTGCTCATCTATTTTCTTCTGGATTTTCTCCATTGTTTTTTCAATTTTATTTTCTGCTTTAGGCGAGAGAACAAGCTGATCATAAGAGTAGGTGAAGCCGCGCATTGTTATGAAAGTCTTCAGCATCCGCGTTACTTTATTTAAGAATTCGCGTCCAGCCTGTGTGCCGTAATCCTTGATTATTCTGTGCAGCAAACTTTCAGACTGCTCAGCGCCGATAGCGCGTCTGTCAATAATTCCTGAGATAAGCTCGCCGTTTTTAACAACCACGTAGGCATCGTGCTTGCAGTTTTCTTCTTCGCATTTAGTGCAGCCTTGGCAGATGTTCGCCTTCAAAACATAGTTTAAGGTCTTCGGCAAGAAAAGACTAAAGATTTGCTTGCCAGACCACAGTGGTTGTGGTTCCTTGATTTTGGGTTCTGGCAATGGCCCAGTGTAACCTGTAGACGTAAGGAGCCTACCAACTTCATCCTTAGTTAGGTAGTTTTCTCTTCTTGTGAAGTAATACGCGCCAGTTATGAAGTCGCGAATTGCACCTATTATTGGCCCGCCAAACCTTGGGGAGAGTATTTGATCTTGAACCTGCATAAGCAAAAGAGCTTCTGTTTGAGCTTCCTCACTTTGAGGTACATGGAGGTTCATTTCGTCACCGTCAAAGTCCGCGTTGTACGGTGGACAAACACATAGGTGCAGGCGGAAAGTTTTGTAGGGTAAAACGCGCACATAATGCGCCATAATAGACATTCTGTGCAGTGAGGGTTGACGGTTGAATATGGCTATGTCGCCGTTTTTGAGGTGGCGTTCAACGATGAAGCCAGGTTCTATGGCTTCAGCAATTTTTGTTCTGTCTACCACAAATTCGAGTCTTATGCGTTTCCCGTCTGGCCTTATGATGTAGAGTGCGCCGGGATATGTGTCAGGACCGTTTATGACTAGCTTCTTCAATTCTTCAATGTTCCATGTGGTTACTTTTTCAGGCACGGACAAGCGCATGGCTACATCGCGGGGGACACCGACCTCGTTTATGTCAAGGTTTGGATCTGGAGAGATAACAGTTCTTGCGGAGAAGTCAACTCTTTTGCCTGAAAGGTTGCTTCTGAAGCGGCCTTCTTTACCCTTTAGCCTCTGCGAGAGCGTTTTTAGCGCTCTTCCTGAGCGATGCCTTGCAGGAGGAATACCTGAGGCTTCGTTGTTGAAGTAGGTTGTAACGTGATACTGCAGAAGCTCAGATAAGTCTTGAATGATAAGGGTTGGAGCGCCTGCTTCCATGTTTTCTTTAAGCCGCTGGTTGATGCGGATGATGTCAACCAGCTTGTGCGTCAAGTCATCTTCTGAACGGATACCTGATTCTAACGTGATAGATGGGCGAACATACACTGGAGGCACAGGTAAAACTTGCAGAACCATCCATTCGGGCCTGGCTACTTTGGGGTTGAACCCTAAAATTTCTAGGTCTTCATCTGAAATGCGTTCAAGTCTTTCTCTAATCATACTTGGCGTTAACGGTTCCGAACCCATCGCAGTTTGCTCTGTAAACTTTGTGGGCTTCTCGAAGGTAATTTTATACTGTGGAGCTGCACAATGAGGACATTGTTTAGCCTTAATCTCTTGCAAAATGCTCTTGTGCACTTCGTCAGGTATTGTGCCTAACAGTGATTTGTATTTCTCAATGCGGCTTCGAACTTTCTTCGCTGACTCGTCTGACAAGAGTATGCGGCCGCAATTGCGGCATGTTGCTTTCAAAAGTTCATGAATTATCTTTGTAAATTCTATGTGAACTATGGGCACTGCCAGTTCAATGTGTCCAAAGTGGCCGGGACAGCGGACTGCCGTGTTACCGCATGTTTTACATCGCTGTCGTGGCTCAAGTGTGCCTAATCGCCCATCCATTAAACCTGCGGTGATGGGGGCACCGTCTTCATCGTAAGTGTCTGGCGTTTGAATTTCTACAACCGATTGCTTTCTTAGGTCTTGTGGGGAAATTAGGCCGAAGGAAATTTCGTCAACAACTTTATGGATAGGCTCTTCTGCAGACATGTTATGCTTTCTCCTTTAGTTTCAATTTTGGTGTGATACACAAACTTTGAAGTTCTTGAAGCAGGAGTTTAAATGCGTAAGAAACTACCACAGGCGAAACCTTGGCCTTTTCATCGCAGATTTTACATACATATTTCCGCTGTTTCATATCGAAGTAGGCAATTTGTCCGCAGGTTTCGCAAACATAAAGCGTGTACTTGTCAGATTCCTCTAGCAACCTATCTCTAAGCAGCATCGCAGCGCCATGGCCTATCAGGCAGTCACGTTCCATTTCGCCGAATCTTAAACCACCGCCTCTTGCTCGGCCTTCAGTAGGCTGCCGCGTCAACATTTGTACTTGTCCGCGTGCTCGGGCATGGATTTTGTCGGCGACCATGTGATGTAGCTTCTGGTAGTAGACGATGCCGACGAAGATGTCAGCAACAAATTTTTCTCCTGTCATGCCATTATAGAATACTTCGGTGCCTGTGTGGCTGAATCCAAGCTTTATAAGGTTCTTCCTAATTTCATCAGGACCTTCATTGGAGAATGGTGTGCCATCTGCAGGTCTTCCACGTGCAGCAGCCATCTTACCTGCTAAAGATTCAATAAATTGGCCAATTGTCATTCTTGAGGGTATGGCGTGCGGGTTGATTATTATGTCTGGAACTATGCCTTCGTCTGTAAAGGGCATATCCTCTTGTGGCACTATCAGGCCTATAACGCCTTTTTGTCCATGGCGAGACGCAAACTTGTCTCCTAACTCTGGAATGCGCTGGTCGCGAACTCGGACTTTCACGAGTTTGCTTCCTTCTCCAGATTGCGTTACAAATATGCCGTCAACCACGCCTGTTTCTGAAGGACGCATATCCACAGATGTATCCCGCATGGAAGGCCCCTTAACTTCAAATTCCTTGTACTCTTCAAGGAACCGCGGCGGGCTTATTCTGCCGATGAGAACGTCGCCGCCTACGACTGATGATTCCAAACTTACGATACCATCAGACTCGAGCAGCCGATAATACTGTTCGCCTCTGTATCCGCGGGTTCCTGGTTCAGGAACAGTGAACTTGTCTTTCAGACCGCCGAGATATTGGCGGCACTCAGCTTCGTATATCCTATAGAAGGTGGAACGGGCTAAACCGCGTTCTATCGAAGCCTTGTTAAAGATTAAGGCGTCTTCCATATTGTAGCCTTCAAAGCTTAGTACGGCGACAATACAGTTTTGTCCTGTAGGCCGCTGCTTGTAGCCGATAACATCCATCAGTTCAGTCTCGACCAACGGCGCTTGCGGATAATGCAGTATATGCGATCTTGAATCTACGCGGTGATGGAAGTTTGTGCTATAAACGCCTAAGGCTTGCTTAGCCATTGCAGCTTGATATGAGTTGCGCGGTGATTGATTGTGCTCGGGATAGGGAATTGTTGAAGCGCAAATTCCCAGAATAGTATATGTTGCAATTTCGACATGAGTATGCTGAGGGGTAACGTCGCTCAATGATAAAGCGACATAAGCGTTTTCTTCTTCGTCAGCGTCCAAATATTCAATCAAGCCGTTTTTTACAAGGTCTTCCCAAGTCCATTCTCCGAGGCTTAGCTTTTCAATGTGCTCAGGCTGAAGCTTTGGAACACCGTTTTCAACAATTATTAAGGGACGCCTTACTCGTCCTTCATCACAGTTTACATGCACTTCCTCGGTCTCGCTTTGCTGCTTATTAAAGTAGGTTATGTTAACTTCAGTTGAGATTTCACCTTTCCTTCTTTTTTCTCTGAAGATTTTAACGAGTTCCGGCGCAGAAGTGCAGTATCCTATTATGTTTCCATCAACGAAAACTTTGGCTCCAGAAATCCGTAGGGCTGCAGGAGCTTCATAAGCGGGAACTACGCCCATTTCAAAAAGTAACTGCTTAATTTTCTCCGGGTTTACGCCCACCGAGATTGAGGCGGAAAGAGCGAGATTTTTCACGAGGCCACAGTTAGATCCTTCAGGTGTTTCATTTGGGCATAGACGGCCCCAATGGGTTGGGTGCAGGTCTCGTGCTTCGAAGTTTGGTTGACTTCGGCTTAAGGGTGACTGAAGACGCCGCAGGTGGCTAAGCGTTGACACATAGTTTGTCCTATCTAAAAGTTGAGTTATGCCGACGCGGCCTCGTCCCCAGTTACCAGTTGCAAGTGCGTGCTGGAATCTTTCAGAGATTATTCCTGGCCTGACAGCGGTGGACACGGTTATCACTGGGCCTTTTACGCCTATGCGTTCAAGCTGATATTTTATATCGCGAATCAGATTTTTGAAGGATACGCGGAACAAGTCGGCGAGAAGTGGCCCTGCAAGTCGGAGACGCTTGTTTTTGAAGTGGTCTTTATCGTCAGGTTGTCTTCTGCCAAGCTTAAGCTGGATAACGCGGTAAGCCATTTCTCCAAGGAACAGCGCCTTGTCTTTGCGGTTGCTTTCGCTTCTGCCCAAATGTGGCAGGAAGTTCTTGTCTAAAGCGGTTTCAGCTTTCTGCAAGCGGTACTCTTCAACTTGCCCGTGTGCAACGCGGTTTCCAATGAAGAGCATCGCTTCCTTCTGCGTGTCTACACCTATGGCTTTTTCGAATGAAGGACCTAACTCGCTTTGAATAGTCTTGTCCAATGAAACTGCTTCAGCGATGTCTTTGTCCTTTTCCAACCCTAAAGCGCGCATTATCACCACAAAAGGCATTTCGGTGGGTACGCCAGGCAGTGTAACATAGAGGGCGCCATCAGGCTTAAGCTTCAACTCTATTCTTGCCCTGAAGACCACGGTTGTTGAGAATATCTTTGCTTGATAAACAGGCGCAGTTCCCTTATCGTCTACATCAACAATCACGCGGTTAGGCGCTAAATCTTCCATCGCCACTATAACACGTTCGGAACCGTTAACTATGAAGTAGCCGCCTGGATCATCAGGATCTTCGCCTGCGGCAATCAGCTCTTCCCTAGAAAGCTGCGAAAGGAAGCATAACTTTGACTTCAACATTACAGGAATGCTTCCAATGTAAACCAGCTCAGTATCCTGTTCTCTTCCATCAATTATAGGCGTCATTTCAAGAGCTATAGGCGCAGCATACGTAAGATTCCGAAGACGCGCTTCCATCGGGTAAATCTCATGCTTAGTCCCATCTACTTCTGTAACGTACGGCCCAGTAATGCGCGACTGAGGATCAATAATCCAGATTTGCCCAAGTTTCACTTTGTATGGGCTTTCGGGAACTTCAATATCAATCTCGCCGACCTCGTCCACTACTTCCTGCAAGCCATGATCTATGAATTCATTGTACGAGTCAAGATGCTGACGTACAAGGCCTTTCTCGTTGAAGAAGGCTTTCAGCAAAAGACGCGTGTCTTCTTTTGATAGTTCAGTCAACTTTACCTATCTCCCACACATTTATTTTGAAATATGTAAACATGCTTTTTTTTGAAGCGATTCTTTCAAACTTATGATTTCCTCCATGTTGGAGTGACCAACTTGAAAAAGGGTCTCCTATCTTTAGAGAGCACAAACACATGCTACACCGCTTGCTAATAAACTTTTTTATAGCAACAATCATAAACAGCGGCTTTTTTAAACTTTTAGAGTGAAAGCATAAATAAAAAAGTTATTGAAGCATGCCGCGCCCACGAGGCCTAAAGAGAGCAACATTGTCCTAAACAAGCA
>JAWCNL010000005.1:0-106330 GCA_038848695.1 Bathyarchaeia archaeon | reverse complement strand
CCTCAACCGCCTCAATTAGCTGTTTTAGGTAGTTTTCACAGGCTTTGCTTACATTTATGCCCAGAGCGCGGGCTTTCTCGAATGTTTCAGCGTCAATTGTGAGGCTCACGTGCCGCTTCCCTCCCATGTGCTTCTCCCCATGCACATCTATGTGCATGTATACACATAAGATTTACTCATTCCTCGCTCTGCGTTTTCCTTCATAATGCTCGACAAGAAATCGTGTTAAGTCCATTTTTAACAATGCTATTTCACCAAAAGCCTTAATTTCATCATTGTCAACAAAAACGTCTTCGCAAATATTATTAACAATATTTTGTAATTTTCTAATGAATTCCCGCCATATGTCTAATTCCATTAGGTTTTGCCTCCAAGGTCAATTATGAGCTGAGCGTTTGGAACCTTGTCTCGCCATTTCTCGGCTTCAGCGATCCATTTTCTCCGCCATTCCTCGCCGTGCAGATGCCATTGATCCAGCACCATGCTGAAAATTTTGGCCTTATGCTCAAGCTCCTGTTTTGCGCGAAGCTGCTCCTGCGTCATCAACCGCTCAAGATCATTGCGGACGAGCTTGCGGCTATAGCGGTAGCTGAAGACTTCATAAACCTCCTTCGAAATCAGCTGCTCAGCATAGAGCGCTTTAACAAGCAGGTGAAGCGCCGCATACTCCTTATCCAAGTCATGCTTGGCCATGTACTTGATCAAGGCGCTTCTAAGCTCAGGCGCCAAACACAACCTGATTATGTGCGGTTTAGTTTCCTGATATTCCATGATACCACCTTTTTGAATGAAAAAGATAAAGGGAAAGAGGGTAGAAAGTAGACTTAGAAAGAGTAGATAGTAGGTTTAAAGAATGGGATTTTAAGAAATGCAGTGTACCGTAAAGAACGAGGATACGTAAGTACGTACGTACATATGCATTAAATTCATACATTCATACATTCTCTCCTTTAGTACATAACTTTTTTGCTCACCTCTTCAAAAAATCGTGGCAGATGCTGCGTATCTGCTGCTTACCCATTGGTCGAGTTTCGCGCAGAATGTACTCTGGGTTTTCTCGATAACTTTTACGTTATAAATGCAATTTTTGCTGTTGGTTATGGTTTTGGCTTTTTCGTCTATGTTTCTGAGTTGCTGTGTTAGGCTTGTCAGGTGCCGCTTGAACTCCGCTATTTCGGAGGTCAAGTCGGATTCACCTTGTCTGTGGTGTGTCTGGGCTTCAACCAAAACTTTCACCTTTTATGTCTCATTTCCATAGTCTCTATGTATTGTTTAATTTCTTCAATACAGTCGCTGCAGACTTCTTTTTTAAATAAAAAGACAATTGTAGAGTCTGCGGATATAACAGATATATCTGCAGGGTCAAGTTCTTTTCCGCATATGTCACAAAAATATTTCTTCATTGTGTTATTGCCTCCAGTTGGATTTCTGCGCGTATGACTGCGTCGATTAGGCGTTTGAGTTCGCGGGCGTCAAGGTGGAACTCCATCCACGTGGTCCAGTCCCAGGCGTTACTACGTGCATAGCCGAGTGTTTCTGTGTGGTATGGGCCGTTGATGTAGAAGGCGATTTGCGGGTGTCTGGCGGTTTTTGCGCCGTCGGGTAGCAGCTTCACCGAAAGCGTGTTCCGCTCGTGATGTGTGTTCAAGTCTGCGTATGCTATGCGTGGCGGGAGGCCTGTGTCTTGCCAGATGCGTGTTGGATACGCCTTAGCGGCTTCCAGCGGGATCTCGCCGAATACTGTGCCGTTTGGTATGCGTTTCAGGCTTTGCATGCTTTTCAACCACTCCGTCTTCTTCCTGTGACGCGGAATTGGCCGCCGTGCCATCTGCAGGGGTCTCCTGGGCGGCAATGTTTGCATTTGGCGAATTGTCCTGTGCTGGTGTAGTAGCCGTTGGCTTCCTTTTTGGGCGGAGCATTCTTAGATTTGAGGGGAGAAGGGAGAGCTTTTTCTGGTGAATTTAGTGATTGATTGAGGTTTCGTTTCCCAGGGAAGCCTATGCTCATGCCTTTGCCTCCATCGGCTTGGTTAGTTGTAGCAGTTTTTCCAGGTGCTCCTGGTTTAGCGTGATTATGTGTCGGCCTTTGGTTAGGTTGATTGTGCCGTCTTCATGCGCGATTGCTAGGAGATAGTTGCGTGCGCTGAAGCTGAGGTATTCTCTTGGCGTGAGTTCGCGGATGTTTATGCGGCCGTGTGAAGTGTATAGGTGATAGTATCGTAGCATAGTGTTTATCGGCCTCCCACGTACATTGGCCATGCTATTGCCCATAGCAGGCATATTGCGGGGAAAAATAGGGGAATTAGCAGGGCGCGTTTCAATTCAAGTTTCCTCCTCTTGATCAACAACAATTGGCGCTTTCGGTAGCGCTGCCAACTTTTGTATGTCGCTGACGTGCGGAATGATTATGTCCTTCAGCGTTTGCTTCTCGTCTTTTCCGCTTAAGTCAGGCAGAAACGCCGCAGTCTTGCTGCTCTGCATTAGGTAAGCAGCTTCCAAATGCGACTTAATGTACCAGTACATGACGCGCATACTAATGTTCCAGTTTGGCGCTTCCGCCCTATTCCGCGTCTTATGGTCCCAAATTACTGGGCAGTCCACGCGGGCGCTTACATTCACGGGTATACCGTTGATTTCCTCGTGAATCTTGAACATGACATATACATCATTGTGCTCAGGGTCCCAATGCCAATACACGTCCTTAATGCCCCACTTAGCGAATAAACCATCAATCTCCGCCTTAGTGTACAGCGCATTCAACCGCGTAGTTTTATAGGGCAAATGCGGATCATCCGTGTAAATCTTCATTGAAAGCCCTCCGCGAGATATTTTCGAATCTTTTCCTGGCATTCTTTGCAATAATCTGCGGGTTCGCCTTCGCTATTGGATGCAACTAAGCAATCGTATAGTTCGCCATTATTGTATGTTCTAAACTCAATGTTGCAAACTGCGGTTTCATATTGGAACTCTTTGCCGCAGTTGTCACAGATATATTTCCGCGTCATTTTCGGGTCACCTGTTTGCGGCCTATGGTTGCGCCGTTTTCGAAGGTCCAGTATAATACTCCGTCGCGTGTGAGTTTGCCCTTATGCGCTTGCAGATCGGCGAGCAGCGCCTTATAATCCTGGGAGTTGTAGTCTTCGGTTTTCTCGTATGGCCCCTTGAAGCCCTCATCGCTTGTCCACTTTATCCTGGCGGGATCCCAGGTCCATTGGCGCTGCTCCTGCTGCTGCTGTTTCTGTTTGAGGGCGCGGATGATGTTGGTGCTTAGGAGGTCGGCGTCATGGGCGACTTGTTCGAGTATGTCGGTGATTTCGCGCAGCTGCGTTTCCAGCGCTGTTAGCCTCTGTTCTAGTGGGTCGTTGCGGGCGGCGGTTATTGTGACTGCGGTTGCCATGTGGGCTATGCCTCCTCGGTTACGTGGATGTTCATGCAGCGCCATACGCTGTGGCATTTGCCGCTTGGCCGTGGCGTGTACCTGGGCGGGTAGTGCGGGCAATAGCTGACGCTGCAGACGTACTTTAGTCTGCGGCGCCTTGGCGGAGTAGTCATGCCTTCTCGACCTCCTTTTTTGCTTCGAGTTTGCGGTAGGCCTCCGCCGCCTCACACAACTCAGATTCAATGTCGTCAGCGTATTGTTTCAAAAAGTCGCGTAGTGCTTCTTTGACGATTTCGCCTCTGCTTCTGAAGCCGTGTTTGCCGATGAGTTTGTCAAGGTCTGCTATTAGTTCGTTGGGTAATTTTATGGTTGTGTATTCACGCATATTTTTTACCCTTCTATTACGAATAGATAATCCAAAGAGTATTTAACATTTATTGCTATAGAAGCGTAATCTATTACAATATTGCTTATCGAGAATACACAAGTTTAATTAAAAACATTTACTCACATATTATTAAACGGTGATTCTTTGCCAAGAAAAATCACAAAAAAGCCGCAAGAAGATGAATACACCACAATAAAAGTGCCAAATGACCTAGTAATTGCAATTGACCGTTTAATTGGCACAAGAGGATATAAAAGCAGAGGAGAAATAGTAAAAGAGGCGCTCAGAATATTTTTAGATAAATTCGAAAAGGAAGAGCAATTCCAAATGCTCAATCATGATACTGAAGGCGTGAAGGTTTGGGATAAAAAATTGCGCCGCGTTGCCGATATAATATTCAAGCCAAACACCATATATTGCCCGGTATGTGACGCTCACTATTGTGAGCATATTCGCTACGCCCTAAGCCAACCAGACATCCAGCAATTAATTAAAAAGAAGAAAGAAGAAGGATGGCAACTTAACTTGCCAGAGTAGCCCTAATTCTGCAAAAATTTTTAAGCACAAACCATGCAAAACAACATTCTATGTGAGAGGGCGCGACGCCTGAGGCAAGCAAGCATCTCTCCCTTGCATCTTCTCGGCGTATACTTGTCCCTCTCCATTCTGCCCTTCAAACTTTGGCACTAGGTGACGCACCTAGTGTCAAGTATGGCGCCATATGCTCGCTACCATATACTCGATTTCAAACATATAGAAGCGAGTATATACTGCATGTGAAAATGCTTAGGCTTTTCTGAACAGTTAGGCTAGCCTTTTCCTGCAAAGTTTCCCACTCATCGCCATGCCCATAGAAGATCAAGCTTTGTTATGTAGCGGTCGTCAGCGTCTTAGGCTTACGCATGGAAAAAATGGCATTAAAGCCACATATTTTAACAAAATAGGATAGCTATACCTCAACAACACGCAGTATGTTAAATAACAGCGCAAATTACGCCGACTCATCGGCCCTAAGCGTCTGGCGTATGTACTGCTGCAGCGCACGCTTAACCTGCATAGGCTTCCAATCCTGGCCAGTCTGCTCCTTCAACGTCTTGCAAATAACGCTGAAATTGCCAGTGGTAGCATAGAGATAAGCCACCTGGTTAGGTATGCCCTTAAGCTGCAGCTCATCCTCGTCAAGCTGCCTCTCCAGCGTAAACGGCGAAATATCATACGTGTCAAATGGTATAGTCGCCCTGGGAAAATCCCTCACAACAACCAAATCCTCCATCCACTTACACTTGATCTTGCCAATATACTCGCCATCATAAACCTGCTTCTTCACAACCATGCCCGTAAGCTCACTATTCTTCCACTTATCCAAGTCCTCAAGCTCCTGCAAAATGAAAATCACGTGCCCCTTGAACTTGCGGATTATGAAGATTTCATGGCGGATCTTACGGTTCAAAGTGCTCAGCGGTGAACGCGAATCATCATGAATGCCCGCCTCATCCAGAATAAACAGTTTACGGCCCACCTGATGCTTAAACCAGTAATCCACATCCTGAAGCGACGTCAACCGCTCGCCATGCCCATACGTATTCACATTACTCGCGAAATAGTCAAGCAAGCCCTCATTCAAGCCGATCTCCGCGATCAGCAGCGCCGTATCCGTCTTACCCGTATCCGGGTTGCCATAGATAACGCAGACGGGATACTTCCACTGCCTCAAGTAGTCGCCTATAAGCGAGGCCAGTTCGCGGCTATATTGCGGCGCCTGCTGCTGCTTCGCTACGTTTTCCACCGATCTCACGCACCCCAGTCTTCCCAACTTTCAAGCCCAAATTAGTGAGGACATCAGCGTTCATGATCCAGAGTGCCTCGCCTTGGACTTTTAGTTGTGCGCGTAGGCCTTTTAACCAATTCACGAATTCTTCATCCTCGGCTTCATAGGCTTTGATGTACAAGTCTAAGATGGCGAGTTTGTCAGCGTTGAGGTTGCAGGCGTAATCCGCGAGCTCAGGGCTTTTGCTGGCCAATTTCTGCGAAAGAGTCTGCAAAGTCTGCATCTCAATATCATACTTCTTCTTGGGCAAGCTCAATCTTTCACATCCCTAATGATTATTAGCGGATAAAGCGCCAAGCCCAGTAAGAAGCCGCTGATAAACCAAACCAGATTAATAATCACGTCCTCACTCAAAGCTTTCCACCTCCCAACGCTTCTTCTCCTCGCTCCGCCGGAATATCCTGGCGAAAAGGCCGCGACGCTCTTCGCGGATTTTCTCCGTCGCCATAGCCGTGTACTGATTAGCCCGCCAACCAAACACGCTGCAGCGCAGCTTAAGCTTATGCGTGCACAGCTGCTTTAGCCAGGGAATATCATAACGGTCAGCGATCACGTACATTAAAGCGAGCTGATCATCCTCCGCGGCGCCAAATTGCTAAAGTACTCCAGCTTCTCCTCGTCACCCATCTCGCCAATGGCCTTAGCTATGGCCTCTTCTCTGCTGCTGAGGCCGACGCGCTGCATAATCTCCTTCTGAAGCCGCGCTCTCTCCGCCGGATCCACTTAGGCCTTACCTCCCGTGAAAATTGGAATTAGGATGTCGCGGATGAGGTAGAATAGGCCGCCGCCAGCGCACAGCGTAATAAGAATCGTGCTCAGCGGCAGCTTCGTCTTCGCAATAAGCGAGCGCCAGAACTTCTCCTCAATGAGATAGTCAAGCACATTCTTCATCTTGCCATCCAGCTGCTCCGCAGTTTCCACCGCATGGCTTTCCGCAACTTCCATGGATTTGCGTGATGCATTATCAACGAAGCAAACTAGCTCCGCCTTTGCGCCGCGTCGCTGCTCATACAAATGCTCAGGGTTTACCTGGAACTTGGTTGGGAAATGTCGCCGTAGCCCAAGCCGCACCGTAGCAAGCCGCGTGTCCGTGTCATACTTGGCCTTCAACGGGAAAATCCTGCGCTTGTCCACCAGGAAAATCTTAAGCTTAACTATGGGCATCAGCGTTTAGCCTCCTCATACAAGGTTTTGAAGAAGAAATAGGCCAGGAGCAATATCACGCCGGCAGCAAGTAACGTTTCAACATCCATATTCTCACGTCCAAAACGTTATCGCATCCCAGATTACCTGGGCAATCCTGGAGAGCACATACCATATTTTGAGCAGAAACTCCCATAGTGTGCGCACGAAATCGCCGACTGGTTGAACGCTGCCAGTCTGAGCGCTTGTCACGGCCACGTCAATAATGTACAGGAGAAAGATCATGGGCAGCATCGGCAGGAAAGATTGCACTATTCCGCCTACGCTAAGCAGAAGGCTATAAAGCATAGTTAAGCCGTTGCGAAGCCAAGAGAATGGGTCTCCGGCGCCAGTAGTCGGCAAAGGATGATCCACGATCTCCGTGATGTCGCCGATCATTGGATCTGTGAAGCGGGCGATTAGGCGGCCGCTGCCCTGATGCGCACAGTACAAGTTAAGCGTCGGCGAATTCCACACCGACGGATCCACGGTTAGGTATTCCGTGAGGGCCCTCACGGATCCCTCGGCTAATTCGCCGAAACTGCGTTCCAGGATATTCGTGGCGTAGACTATTTTGGCGGTGGTGCTGTTGACGCGTATGATCTGTATCCAGTACGTGGCCTCTGAGGTGTCCACGGTTTCGCCGAAGCTTACGGGTGTGGTGCGGCCCACGTCAAACTGTAATACGCTGCCGCATTTGGCTTCAGATGTACGTAGTACGATGCCCTGCTCATGGGCAATATAGAAGTTGCTATAGACTGCGCCGCCAGTGCCGTGCAAGCCTAAGCTGAAGAAGAAGCGTTTTACGCCGTTGATCCACCACCACTCGCGCCTATTGCCCTCGATGGCTATGGTGACGTTTACCTGGATGCCCTGGCCATCGGCTAAGCTGCTTATTGTGCCATAGGTGAAGTTCGCGTATGCGACATTCTCGTTCCATCCGTTCTGGCTTAGCAGGTACGGCGAGGCCACTTCATCCCATTCGCCAGTATAGCCGGTGCGGGTCCAAGCGGCGACTTGGCTAACCTGCAAGGCGACGAGCAGAATTAGCAGAGGCGCGATAGGCTTTATTCGCGTGGGTACTCGCCCTCCACTACGCCGAATTCCACGGGCACGCCGCCAAGCGACTTTTCGAGGACCTTTAGCGCTTTGACGTCGTCAGCGCATACCTTCAACAGCTTGTTCTCTTTTTTAGCGTACTTTGCGATTTTTGAAGTAAACTTCATTACTGCGATTGTGTCATATTCGCTTACGCTTTCAATGATTTTTCTGGAACCGTCTGGGAACTGGATTAATGCGCCAATATACATGCCTGGGCCTCCCGAGCTTTTTTGTGCTCTTCGAGGATGATTGCGATGTAGTTGTTGAGGCTTCGGTGCTCGGCTTCTGCTTGCTTGTCAAGCCAAGCGATTAGCGTCTTGGGCAGGTAGAGGTTTAGTCTGCCGCAGTCGTTTTTTGCCATGGTGACTCGCTACTTTTTTTGTTCTATTTGTTACAATTTAAACATTGTTAAACAATTTGTTTAACAAATGTTTTATTTGTAACATAAAAGTATATTTTTGGAGGAACAAAAAAATGAGTGAACCAAGCACCATATCTGATGTAATAACACAGTGGATTCCGCTAATCGTAACCTTCGCTATGCTCGGCATGGTCTTAGGATTGCTCAAGAAATTCGGCAAATTCTAAGCGCACATGGAGGAATATTTTTGCGCAAAGCCATTTTCCCAGCTATTTTTCTATTTCTCACGTTAACCATAACGCTGCTTCCAATTTCCATCGTACATGCAGAAAATCTAAGTGACTTTACGGACACATCGGCTTGGACATTCTATCGAAACTACTGGGGCACCGCTGGGCCATGGGGCTACAATAGCACACATGCCTACGTGCAATCCAGCGGTTGGAACTGGCATGGAATACTTTTCTGGTCTAACCTGCAATATAACGTTAGCGCCGCATCAATACAAGTTTCAGCGCAACTAGTCAACAACGGAGAACAATACGATGATAATGTAGTGATACTGCTTTTGACTCCAGATGGCCCCAGCATATATAATAATAACTACGACGATGCAAAATTCCACGATGGAATACGCCTTGAGGTAGAAGCGTTTCGCAGTAACTCCGGCGCCAACGCAACATTGTTACGGCGGTCCAGCGGCAGCGACACACGTATCGCCAGCATAACGCTATCATCCTATAGCGTGCAGCTTAAGATGTCAATTGACACCGGCACATTAACTGCGCAGGTATATGATGGCGGCACGTGGCGCACAGTAGGATCCACAAGCATATCCAACATCAATGCCTACATAGTATTAGACGCGTACACTGAGGCGACCACGGCGCCTACGTACATTAGCAATTTCGCAGCAAGCGGTCTTTCAAGCGGATCTGGCGGCGGAGGCGAACCTGAAACTTTGGCGCAGTGGTTAACCTGGTACACGAATGAGGCCAATTGGCAAAGTAGCATTATGACTGCATATGAGGGCATGATATTCAATGCTACTGACATATCCGATGTAGTAGCTAAATTCAATGCTCTTACTGATCCTAAAGAAGTGCTATACTGGGCAAGCGTTTTGAAAAAGTATAATGTGGAGTCGCAGTTAGAATCGAAAATTAAATGGGCGCTGGATAACATGCCAATGCTATCTAATGGCTTGCCAAACACGGAGACAGATCACTTCGCCGTTGCAAATCGCGGTGTGCTGTACGCCGGGCTATATTACAGCGCTAAATGGAACTATGCCACTAACAGATGGAACCTTAATACGGCATACAACAGTTTTAAGTCGGCGGTGACGGCAGCGGGTCACCCAGTGCTGTGGGTATACAGCGATGGTAGCACGTACACCATTAGCTATGGCCCGCGGTACTATGACGAGGCAGCGCAAACGATAGACACATACCTAACCTTTTATGATCTGGGCGTATCAAGCGCACTAACCGACGCGATTAACATTTGGAATTGGGTCAACAGTAACCTATGGACTGGCACATACTACAAGTACGCAGTAAACTGGAATACATATGAATGCGAGGCCGGCGGATTCTACCAGATCATCGCTAAGCTTTGGGCCAGGTATCCTAACTTGCCAAACATCGAAAGGCTAAAAACAGACATTAACACGAGATTCCTCAACAGCAAATGGCTTAGTCCCCAATGGGCCAGCGGAGGCACATCATACCACGCGGTGCTTCATGCCAGTGAAAACACACAGCGCCGACTGCAGAACACTATAATGGCGTGGACAAGCATGCTCGGCGTCTACAACGAGCTTGACAGCACTGCCAAAGAGAATATTCAAGCGCTAATAGGTGGCTACACAGGGTATCCGCAACCTGCATGGTACTATCTCACACACAACAGCGGCTTATACAATTCCGCGAGCTATGGTTGGCGATGGAGCAGCAGCGATAGTGGCACAGATGTTTCGGCAACAACATCGGCCGCCGCGCTTAAGCTGCTGCTGGGTATGAAACCTGGCACTGCCACAATAGCCATACCGCTAGAAGAATACCAATACGAGTACATACTTAACGCGTTTGACGCTGACCTGTTCCAAATTGACGTTGGTGCTCAGCGATTGCGACTGGCAATTTACTCGCCTGGCACAGTTACTTTCCTCTATGGTACGACGCCCGTTACTGGCACATTCAGCAGCAGCGGCATATACACGGTGCAATTCAGCAGCGACTGGAATACTATAGTAAGCGCCTCAAAAGTAGGTAATTTGCCATCTAACCGCGTGTATCTCGGCGCAGTACAATTAGAACCATCTCCTACGCCATCGTCTACGCCAGGTTCTACTAGCGGCGATGGATTACCTGGGCTAGTAGCGATTTTAGGTGTACTGATCGCGTTTCTAGCGGTTGTTACAGCGGTAAAGCGTCGCCTTTAGTTTCTCTCTTTTTCTGCCAATACTAGATAATCAAAGCTGAACAGTCGGCCTCTAACTTTATAAATTGATATATTATTGAATGCCCTGAGCAAGCGAAGAAGGCGCCTTTTGGTATACAAATGGAAAATAGAGTAGTTGCCGTAGCTACTGCTTAATCGCAATTTGTAATATATCCATCCGATAACGCTGGCAACAATCAACACAAGTTTGCCTCTATCGACTAATACGCGATATATTTCACTTATTGCCAAAGTATCATTTACGTGCTGGATGCAGCGGCGAGAAACCACCTTAGTAAATACGCCATGTTTGAATGGCAAATGACATGCATCCGCAACTATGTCTGGTTGCACACTACGTGCTACGTCAAGATTTATGAAGCCAGAAAATTTCTGCCGGCCGCAACCAACATTCAACTTCATAAAATACACAATGACTCACTTATCATAAATTTTTTACGTCAACAAACCTTCACCTTCTCCAGGATCTCGCTTACACCCTTGAACACGCGCTCCCGCAAATCCCCGATCAACGCCGGATTAAAGTAGTGTTGCATAAAAACGCTTGAGCTAACCCTACCATGCAAAAAATTGATCTCACTCTCCTTAAGGTATTTAGTCATTAGCGTTCCATGCGCCTCACGAATATCCGCAAACCGCAAAGGCAAACCACGCTTCTGCACAAGCTTCTGCACCGCATCAGCACTAGTCAACGCAGTGCCTTTCTTTGCAATGGCCAACACTAGATCCTGCGGCACAAAACTCACAAACGCCTTCTTACTCTTACGAATGAAGATCTCCTTGAACTTAAAATGCTCCAAAGCACTCTTATCAGCTTTAAAGTAAGTATCAAGTTTGTTATCTAATTTTAGACGAATAATCAAATTAAAACTGTTACAGGCCTCGATAAACCTTAATCCAGAAACTGCCATCAAATCCATGAATTCTTTTAACTCTGGTCGTTCTTGCTTGACGACTCGAACCCATTTCCATACTTCTTCTGGATCTTCAACATTGGTTAGCCGCTCAATAAATATGTCATCTGCACTCTTTCCGTTCCACTTGAGACCGTACTGTTTGATGAGCTCTTTGAATTCAGTATAGCAACCAAGAAACTTAGCTAATGCAGAAAGTCCTTTCATTGCGTTTGGCCGCATAGTGTAACTAAGATCACGGATGCCACTCAAATCTTTAGTCAGAAGACAATCTTGGAAGCGTTCGGCATAACTTACGAGTTGACGCGCAACCCTTGGTTGATGGTCCTTTTCAACAAATTCCCTGAAAGCATCCCAATTAATCTCGGCTCTGCCACGTTGACGACCCGGGTTCAAATCCCGGCGACCGCACCATAATTTTCACTTTTAATAGCCATTCAAGCGTGGGACCTCGTGAAACTCTGCAAGTAGAAAAAATTCAAAGTTTATCGTGTGATTTGTTAGTTTTTGTTTTTCAATAAGCTTTCTCGGATGCTTTCAGGTAAAGTTGGGAAAATTTGTGCCTCCTCAAGCTTCATTTTCGTTGCTTCTGTTATTTGCGATTTGATGAATTCCTCGTTTTCTGGGTCATTTATCCAGAATAAGGGTTCAATTTCGACTGACCATTCTTTGGTTCTCACTAGAAATCTGATCTCGCGTTGTCTTTCTTTGTCTACCACAACGTTTGGGTGGCTTCGAAGCACGTTTTCAATTATCTTCTTTACCTTCTCGATGTTGAAGGCGTAATCAACGGTGAAAACCACAGATGTGATTGCTTCTTTTTTGCCATCCGTCAAATTAATAATTCGATCTTTTAGAAGCGAGGAATTGGGAATGATGATTTCCTTTCTATCATATGTCTTTAATTTTGTTGTGCGGAGGCTTATCTCTGTAACTATGCCTTTTCTGTCGCCTACTTGAATTATGTCGCCGAGTTTGTAGGTTTTCCCTGATATTATAAGTAAGCCTGAAATCCAGTTTTCAATTATATCCTTTAAGGCAAAGCTGATTACGAGCGTACCTACACCCAAACCTGCCAAAAGTCCCGTTACGTCAACATTGAAAATATGCAGGAGTAGGATAGCTGCGGCTGAGAAAATGGTTATTTGAATGAAGCGTTGTGCATTGTGAACCATCCGCTTTGATTCTGACGTTTTGCCGCCTGCCATCTTCAATAGCAGTTTGTTAAAAATGGCCACTAATACGAAAGCGCCTACAAGCACTATCGCCGCTTGCACAATCTGAAACACAAACGCCATTTCAAATAGTTCAATCATTCGGGTTACCTGCACAAGCATCAATCATTTCTAAAGAGAAATAAGTGTTACGAAAGCGACGCTTGCAAAGCATCCATCTATTCAATAATTTCATTGACGAGCAAGAGTAACCAGATTACACTGAACACTACAGCGTCTAAAAAGTTGCAAAACAGAAAATATATGTCAAAGGTAGCGATATTGCTATTTTTCTTAACTCGCGCGACCTGATCGCATAAGCCTGTCGTAGCCGTTTTTAGGTCTATTTACTCTAAAGAGCTTGATTGGATGGCTAATTGCGCGGCGGAAACAATGCGGATCCACCAATTGAGCGCTTTAAAAGAATCATCATAGTACACCACAAGCCTTGCGACTGAATCCACCGGGGCATTAGCTGGCACGGTGCCGTTCCACGTTAAGGTTGCTGATTCGCCAGCTCGAAGACGCAAAGTTTTCGGTGTTCCCGCTTGAGACCATATATCGCCTTCTAGAGCTATGTTCACAACCCATATGCCTTCGGTTGCACCAGTGTTCTTAAAGGTGATGCTGACCTTATAGGGTGCTCCTGGAATCTTGTTTACCACCGTATCGCCGTAAGTGTTAGCTAAAGTTAGAGCACTGCCTTCTTCAGTCATCGCGAGATGCACTGCAGCAACTACAAGAACTGCGATGAAGGCGGCTATGATATATTTTTTCGCCATTCTCCTCCCTCTGCCAAATAACTTTTCACATTGCTAGCTATTATCTGTTCTGAAGGATTGTTCTATAAAAATAGCTAGAGGAATGCTTCTTAGGGTGTTAAACGTGTTCTGTCTCTTGGGTATAAGGTTACTTCGCGAATGTTCCTCTTCCCGGTTAGAATCATGGTAAGCCTTTCTAAGCCTATTGCCCAACCAGCGTGAGGCGGCATCCCATAATCAAATGCTTGAAGATGATGCTTGAAGCTTTCCGGGTTTAACCCCTTTTCCTTTAGTCTACGTATTAAAAGGTCTTTTTCCGCTATTCTCGTGCCACCTGAAACTACTTCTATCCACCGCCACATCAGGTCGAATCCTTCACATAGCTCCGGTTTGTCTTTTTTGGGTTTTATGTAAAATGCCTTGGATTCTGTAGGCCAATCAGTAATAAAATAGAAGTATGGATGTAGCTTGCCTAGGGTTCTGAAGGCTTCTGTTGGTATATCCTCCCCCCATGGCACTTTCACGCCTTCCTTTTTTAGATCGTCAAGGACGCTGTCATAGGTTAAGCGTTTGAATGGAACCTCTGGGATGTCAATTTTATGCTTGAGTATAGTCAACTCTTTTATGCACTTTTCTTTCACAGTTTTGCAAGCATGCTGTATCACTTGCTCAAGAAGAGCCATAACATCTTCAGCATCAGCAAATGCTTGTTCAATGTCCACGGAAATGAATTCGCTTAAGTGTCGCCGTGTATGTGATGTTTCCGCTCTAAAAAAAGGGCCTACTTCGAACACTTTCTCGAGGCTCATGACCAGTTGCTCTTTGTATAGCTGCGGGCTCTGGGCGAGATACGCCTTTTCGCCAAAATAGTCCACAGTGAACAATGCGGCGCCGCCTTCGGTTGCTGAAGCGATTATTCTAGGTGTGTGAACTTCCAAAAAGCCTCTTTCAAATAGAAAACTTCGAATCGCCTCCAGCGCTGTATGCTGGATTTTGAACACTGCGATGTTCTGTTCTTGGCAGAGATCCAGGGCTCTCGCGTCTAAGCGTGCTTCTATATTCGCCGGTGTTTTGCCAGTTATGTCAATTGGCAATTGTGCAGCGGCTGTGTTGAGAATCTTTATTTCGTTCGGTATAACTTCGATGCCTCTGGGCGACATATTTGTTTTCTTCGCTATACCCTTCACGCCGATGCTATACCGCTTCTGCAAGCTATTCGACTTCGACAGTACTTCGGCGTTTACTTTCTTTCGTGGAACAGTAATTTGTATTGTGCCTTCTCTATCTTGCAGTATTATAAAGCGAATTCCGCCGAGATCCCGTATTTCTTTAACCCAGCCGAAAAGTGTAACTTCCTTGCCATCCGCATCCGGCGTTACTTCAATAGAATAACATGTTCTAACCCAATCGCCTATGTCGTCCTGCATCATGAGATAAGCGCTCCTTAATCGGCAAACTCAACGCGCAAGGACATTTTGCGCACTTTTTGGGCAATTTCCTTTAGGGCTTTCAAGTTGAATGGTAATTGTGTACCCTTCTTCTTTTTTAAGATAACCCTTGTTTCAGTTGTACCATCAGGTAGCCAAATAGTGTTAATTGTGAGTATGCTAAGGGGCATGAACAAGTCTTCCAAAAACTTGCGATCATCAACACCATACTCTAAAACACGAATAGACTTACCAACCTCGTCGCTTAAAGCTTTAATGATTTTGCCCCCGTAACCCAAAAGCCTCGGTACATCACCGTGGCCAACGATTATGGCTAAGGTCCTATCAACATCAATTGCCTTATAAAAACAGACATTCTGAAGCGAAGGATATTTCTCCTCTAGGGATAGGAGCAAACGAGCGATTTTCAGATCTAACTCGCTTATCTCCCCTGCTTTCACTTTAGCTGAACATTTTTGGCACAGTATGCCACTTTTTAAACAGAAGCTACATAGTTCAGTCTTCATAGTATGCCCTCCAGCAAATAAAGGAGGAGCGATGGTATAGTGTTTAGGCGCTTGAGCAGTCGTCGTCTATCTTGCCAGCGTTATTTCTATCGTGCTTATGTTAGTTGGCCCATTGCCTTCTTCTTTCGCTGAGAGTTGATCCGTGCCAATGCTTATCTTTGAAACCTTCACGTCTGGTAGAAAGCGGCGTCTGACGACTTCTACGACATCAATTGCTCGGCTGATTGCTTTCCCCCGCGCTTTAATGTTTACTTCTTTTGCTCCGCCGTGGAAGAAGGTTATGCAGGCCAGCACGTAGTTCATTACTGCTTTTTTCCCGATCAATACTGAGTTAGTTTCTGACATTGCTAAAGCTTCACTCCTAGTTTCCTCGCTTTATATGGCTTCAATAGTTTTTTTGTCCGCAAATAAATACATTGTGGTTCATCCTTCAAGTTCCTGCTGATTTGTTGCATGAAATGTATGTAATCTTTCTTTTTAGAGCTAAAATCTTAAATAATGTGATAATCGTAAAGAATTAGTTTAACAAACTACCAGAAAAGTGAAAAAATTGGAGCCTCTTACTAAACGTTCAGTTCGACTTTTAAGAACCCTGTATGAAAAGGGTGTTTCTACAAGCACCTATACGTTGCGGCTTAAGCAAGATGAATTAGCAGCACAATTAGGCATAAGTAGACAAGCGTTGAACATGCACCTTAGAAAACTTAAAAGTAGAGGTTACATTCGCACAGGACGAGGCTTCATAGATGTTACAGAGAAAGGCTTAAACGCGCTTGGTGTCTCTACAACACCCGCTTTCATCCTCATCAAAGTATCGCCTGTTAAACGAATTCAAGTTTACGAGAAGATACGGGAAATTGCAGTTACACACGCTTTTAGAATAGCCGGCGATGTCGACGCTTTGATAGTGGTAGAGCGAGAGAACTTAGATGAAATCCTCAAAAAACTCTACAGCATAGAGGGAATACAGGACACAAGATCTTACGTTACAATTGAAACCATCAAATAGCCTGCTAACCGAAAGACCTGCCAGTACAGAGCAACCAGTGACGACAAAAATGTGTAGCATGCTATTGCAATCAAGTGATTGTTGAGTTTAACCTGGTTTTTCACCGCGCTTTCCTTAAATGTCTGAAGCGCCTGGATCTCGCAAATATGAATTTTGGATACATATTTTCCGAAACGCTTTTATTTTTGTAGCGATGTCTGATTCACCAAGGTTCGAAGCTGCAATGTCAAGCAATATTCCAAAGAAAGAAAGCCTTACTTCGTTGTTCTTTAGCTTCGACTATTACTTTTATTATTTTAACTAAGCCCAGGCGTAACAAAATTTTTGTTTAAGCGTCTGGGCGTGATGGAGGGTTGATTTATGAAAAGAGAAAAATCTGGCAGAAAAATTGTGGCCAAATTCGGTGGCTCCAGCCTTGCTGATCACGAGAGACTCTCGAAGGCTGTGGCTTCAGTGGCAAAGGAGGCAGCGAAAGGCACCAAAATTGCAGTAGTGGTCTCAGCCATGGGCAAAACAACAGATGTGCTTCTAAACACTGCAAAAAATTCTTCGAATGGTAAATTGGCAAAACACGAGCTGGATGACATCTTATCAATGGGTGAACGGACAAGCGTACGCATCTTTGCCGCTGCATTAAGAACCAACGGTGTGGAATCCCGCTACTTCGATCCACTAGATGAAGATTGGCCTATAATAACTGATGCAGCCTTCTCTAACGCAAATCCCCTTCTAGATGAATGCAAGGAACGAATCAAGAAAAATGTGCTGCCCCTTGTAGAAAAAGGTGTTGTTCCTGTTATTGCGGGCTTTGTTGGCAGAACCCGCGAAGGTAAGATCACTACGCTTGGTCGCGGCGGCAGCGACACAACTGCTTTCATTTTAGCCGAAGCCTTGCAAGCTGACGAGGTTATCTTGGTTACTGACGCCGATGGTATAATGTCCGGAGACCCCAAACTTGTCGCTAACCCTAAGCGGCTTTCAGAGATTGAAGTCAGCACTTTAGTGGCGCTTGCTGATTCTGGTGCAAAGTTTATTCACAGCAAGGCTTTGAAGTATAAGCCGAAGTCAATAAACGTTAGAGTAATCAATCATGCTCATGGTGATCTGAATCAAGTTGGCACTGTGATTACTGGTGCATTGGCCACCGAGCTTGATGTAGAAATAGCCAATCCTACTCCTGTGGCGGAAATAACTGTTGTAGGCCGCAAGCTTTCTGAAAATCCGCGAATAGTATCTGAACTCATTGAAAAAGCAAAAGAGCACACAAAAATGCTTGGTATGTCAATGAATACCAACTCAGTTATTCTCTATGTTTCTCAAGAGCAGAATACAGATGCTTTATTCAAAGCAATCCACAATATAACGCTGAATAACGAGCAAACAATAGCTATGGCGGTGAAGCGGGATGTTGCCTTCTTGAAAGTTAGCGGTGTTGGGCTAGAAGAAACACATGGTATAATCGGGAAAATCTCGGAAACATTACGTGTTAACGAGATAAATATTTACGGTATCCTAACCATCACATCAAGCATATTGCTCTTTGTGGATTGGAATGAACGCGAGAAAGCTTTACAGTTAATTAAAGACTCGCTAAGGAAACGTTAAAAATGGCTAAAGCAATAAAAACCAGAAAAAAGGAATGAGAAAAGAATGGATCACGGTAAAGAACGGCGTTTAAGGCGAATCTTCAAGAAAGATAATCGAACAGTTATTGTGCCAATGGATCACGGCATCAGCATGGGCCCAATCAAAGGCATAACCAACATGCAAAACATAATTGACCAGCTAATAAAGGGCGGAGTCGACGCCGTGGTCGTGAACAAAGGCATAGCGAAACGCGTAGACGTGGACGACGCTGGTTTGATAGTGCATCTTTCGGCTATATCTAATCTAGCACCCAGCGCGCATAATAAAGTTCAAGTGTGCACCGTGCAGGAAGCACTCCGCATAGGAGCCGACGCAGTTTCAGTGCATATTAACGTGGGCGCTGCAGACGAGGATAAGATGCTTCAGAAGCTGGGCAGAGTTGCCGATGAATGCGACGTTTACGGCGTGCCATTGCTGGCCATGATGTATCCACGTGGACCAAAAATTCAAAGCGAACATGCCGTCGAGGTAGTGGCGCACGCGGCAAGGTTAGGCGCAGAACTTGGCGCTGACATAATCAAAACAAACTACACTGGCGATATAGAGAGCTTCAAGACTGTTGTGGAAGGCTGCCCGGTGCCCGTGATAATCGCCGGAGGCCCAAAATGCAAAACAGATCAGGAAATTCTGCAGATGGCATGGGAATCAATAAACGCTGGAAGCGCTGGGCTCTCTATAGGGCGAAACGTTTTCCAGCATGAAAATCCAACATTGATGGTTAAGGCGCTCTCGGCAATAGTTCATGGCGGCGCTTCGGTTGAGGAAGCCCTGAAGATTCTAGGTGAAACCTGTTGAAGGAACTTTGGCTTGAGGTAGCGCCATCCACTTCGCCTTCAGAAAAAGCCGCGCTTCTGAAACTTGCTAACGAGAACGGTGTTGTTCTGCTTGAAGGCGCAAAGGTAAATGTTGTCTCAGAAAAAGGCTCCGTGCATGTAGTTGATGGTTTTAGTGCGGATGCTATAAAAAAGCTGAAGAGCGAAGGCAAACAAGTTGCTGTTAGAATAAGCATTAAGGGTAAAGAAGATGAGAATACCGCCGTAAACGCCGCTGAGTTTTCAGTTGATTATATACTTATAAACTGCCTTGACTGGCGCGTTATCCCCCTGGAGAATCTTATCGCGAAAATTCGAGGCAAGAGCAAGCTAATAGCAGAAGTGGAAAACGCTGATGACGCCAAACTTGTTCTCAAAACTCTAGAATTAGGCACCGACGGTGTCCTGCTGAAAACCTCTAGTCCAGACGAGCTTATAAAAGCTATCACCATTGTTAGGAGGCAAGCACCAAAAATCAAGCTGGTTAAGGCGAAAGTCACCGCCGTTAAACCAATCAGTTCAGGCGCGCGAGTCTGCGTGGATACATGCGACCTTATGGCGCCAGGCGAAGGAATGCTTGTTGGCGTTCAAGCCGCGGGCTTCTTTCTCGTCGAAGCGGAGGTTCATGAAAACCCCTACGTACAATCCCGGCCTTTCAGAGTCAACGCAGGCTCACTTTCCATGTACACTCTTGCATCGCTGCAGAGTACACGCTATCTGTCTGAGCTGAAAGCCGGAGATGAAGTGCTCATAGTAGCTAGGGATGGAAAGGTGCGTTCTGCAAGCGTGGGTAGAGTGAAAATCGAGCTTAGACCTTTAATCCTCGTAGAGGCTGAGGTCGAAGGGAGACGAATTAAAACGATATTGCAGAATGCTGAAACCATAAGGCTCGTTACCGCTGATGGCTCAAAGCCTGTTACTGAGTTAACGGCTGGAGATGAAGTGTTGGCTCATATTGCTGAAAGCCGGGGAAGGCACTTTGGTGTAGCCGTGCCTGACGAAACGGTGATTGAGCGGTGAGAGCTCGAATTTGCGTGTCGATTCTTCCGAAAACTGTTCCCGAAGCGCTAAGTCTGATGGAAAAAGCGGAAGTGGCGCAAGTAGACTTTATAGAAGTCAGGCTCGATCGGCTGGAAGACTGCCTTGGAAATCTCGATGCATTGCGGGATATGGCAGCTTATGGAAAAACGCCGAAAATAGCCACTGACAGAGCTTCAAGAAGCAGAACCGAGCAGCGGCAATTATTGTTGGATGCGGCTAAAAGCGGCTTTGAGTATGTTGATGTAGACTTATTCACTTCTGATCTTAATGCCTTAGCAAAGGAGCTTAAAGCGCTTGGCCCAAAAGCCATTATTTCCTTCCACAAGTTTGACGGCTCCTTAAGCTTATCTGAGCTTAACAGCATTCTTGAAAGAGAAATCGCCAGCGGCGCCGACATCTGCAAAATCGTGACAACCGCAAAGCAGATTGAAGATAACCTTACAATCCTCAACTTCACAGCAGCAGCTGCGAACAGGACAAAACTTGTGTGCTTCTGCATGGGCGAGCTAGGCAAAATCTCAAGACTTCTGTCGCCGCTGTTCGGTGGCTTCTTCACGTTCGCCGCGCTGGAAAAAGGCAGCGAAACAGCTGCGGGGCAAATGTCAATAAGTGAGATGAAGGCGGCTTACGCGCTTCTGGGGCAGCGATGACAATGGTTATCTCGGGAAAAACGCGTGTATGCGGCGTCATCGGAGACCCCGTAGCGCATACGTTAAGCCCAATTATCCAAAACGCAGCGTTCAACCATCTGAAGCTTGACTTCGTTTACTTAGCTTTCAACGTTAAGACAGCAGAGCTAGAAAATGCTATGCGGGGCATGCGCGGCTTAGGTATACACGGATTAAACGTTACCATGCCTCACAAGAGCGCGGTGATTAAATATTTAGACCAGCTGAACCCAACAGTTCAGCTTCTTGGTTCAGCAAACACAATTCTGAATAAGGACGGTAAACTTTTAGGCTTCAACACCGACGGCATAGGCGCTTTAAAAGCTCTAAAAGAAAACGGAGTAAAGTTATCAGGTAAAAAAATGCTTCTGCTCGGCGCAGGCGGTTCCGCTAAGGCCATTGCATTTGCTTTCGCCGAGGAAATCGGCGAGCTTGTCATTTTGAACAGGGCTGCTGAAAAGGCTACCGAGTTAGCCGCTGTTTTGAATCGCGTTTTCGGTAAAAAAATCGCGGGCGGTGCTCTTTCGTCTACTGCGGTGCAGCAGAACCTGCAGGATGCAGATATACTGGTTAATGCCACGTCGGTGGGTATGCAGCCGAATGTTGATCAAAGCCTTGTGCAGCCTCAGTGGCTTAGACCTGACTTGGCGGTGATGGACATAGTATATAATCCTGTAGAGACCAAGCTGGCGAAAGACGCAAAAGCTGCAGGCGCCAAAGTAATCAGCGGTGTGGAAATGCTGATTTATCAAGGCGCGGCTTCCTTCGAGCTATGGACGGGCTGCCCAGCGCCTGTTGAGGTTATGCGGCAAGCAGCGTTAAGCCGACTGTCAAGAGCGGGTGCAGAGAAGTGACTGAGAAAGCTGAGGCAATAGCGCATGGCGCAGCTACCATTGTGAATGCAATAGCATTGGGTAAGGGCGCGGCTTTCGGCGTCGACTTGTGGACAAAAGCTGAGGTTACATTAACTAATGAGCCGCACGTGATAAAAGGTGAAATCGTGAGCGACCCAACTGAAAGCACGGTGCTAATTGAAAAAACAGTATTTCGTGTTCTAAAATTTTTCAACCTTGTAGACCGCTTTGGCGCGCATGTGAAAACATGGTCAAATATTCCCATTGCGCGTGGTCTCAAAAGCAGTAGCACTGCGGCGAATGCTGTCGCTTTGGCAACAGTTGCAGCGTTAGGCAAAAACCTTGACGATATGGCAGTGGTTAATTTAGGCGTGGACGCTGCTTTCGATGCAAAAGTCACTGTAACTGGAGCCTTTGACGACGCTTGCGCCTCTTACTTCGGGGGCGCCGTGATCACCGACAATCTAAACAGGAGACTTCTAAAACGAGTTCCGCTACCTGAAGACTTTACTGTTCTATTTCATGTTCCTTTCAGCAAGGCTTACACCGCCAATTCTGACGTTAATAGACTGCAAACCGTGAAGCCGCTTGTCAAAATCGCATACAAAGAAGCACAGAAAGGAAACTTCTGGGCGGCGCTGACCCTTAATGGCTTAATCTACTCTTCAGCCTTAGGCTACGGGGCTACTGTGGCTCTGGATGCTTTGGCTGCTGGCGCCTTGGCTGCTGGCTTATGCGGAAAGGGCCCCGCAGTTACGGCAGTTGTTCCCACTGACAAGGTCGATTCTGTGCGTGCAGCGTTGCAGCGTTATGAAGGTGAGGTTCTACAGGCAAAGTTGAATCATGAAAAAGCTCGGGTGCTTTAGCCAAATGACCGTGGTTATAATCGGAAAAGCTGAATGCTTAAAAGGCGAAGTTTATGCGCCGCCATCGAAGGCTTACACGCAGAGAATGCTAATAGCTGCTGCGCTTTCCGCTGGCGTATCCAAAATTTATCGCCCATTGGTTGCGGATGACACTGAGGCTACTTTGCGTGCCATCAAAGCTTTAGGCGCAAGGGTAACTCCCGCTGAGGATTGTTGGGTTGTTGAAGGCACAAGTCCGCCTAAAGTCGCGGAGACGCTGATAGACTGCGGCGAGTCAGGCGCTACCTTACGGTTTATGATTCCCGTAGCTGCATTAGCATCTGAGCCCTCAATTTTTCTGCTTGGTGAATCTTTAGGACGGCGCCCAATTGAGCCGCTGCTGCAGAGCCTCAAGGAGTTAGGTGGCGAAACGTTTTCTCGGCATATCGGCGGTCGAGCGTCAATTTACGTGCGAGGCGGCGGCATACGGGGCGGAAAAACCTCCATCCGCGGAGACATCAGCTCGCAGTTCATCTCGGGCTTAATATTCGCTTGCCCTTTAGCGCAAACGGACACGGAAATCGCCATCACCACACCTCTTGAGTCTAAAGGCTACGTGCAAATGACCAAGGCTGTCATAGCCGAGCATGGCATAAGAGTTCTTATTTCGGAGGCGCTTAACCACATCTACATACCAGCGCGCCAAAATTACGAGCCATGCGACCACAAGGTTCCAGGAGACTTCTCATCTGCCGCGTTTCTGCTGGCTGCTGCAGCTATAACGCGCTCTAACCTGAGCGTCGGAAATCTGGATTACGCGAGCGTGCAGGATGACAAGGCGATTGTGGATATTCTTAATCTAATGGGCGCAAAATGCTATGTGCAACCAGACAGTGTTGAAGTAGAAGGCGAACGCGAAAAGCTTAAGGCTGTTGATGTTGACGCCAGGGACATTCCTGATCTTGTTCCCATCTGCGCAGCGCTTGCCTGCTACGCAGAGGGCACCTCAAAAATTTACGGCGCACAGCGTCTTCGGTATAAAGAGTCTGACAGGCTTTTGTCGCTTCATATAGAACTGAAAAAGATGGGCGCTGACATAACCATAAACGAGGATGGCTTGACAGTTAAAGGCCCATGTGCGATGCATGGCGCTACAATAGATCCGCATAATGATCATCGTATCGCTATGGCATGCGCCATCGCCGCTCTAGGCGCTGCTGGCGAGACGCGTATCCAAAATGCTGAGTGCGTTAGAAAATCTTATCCGCGGTTCTTCAATGATTTACGTGCATTAGGAGTAGATGTTGTTGGCGGGGAATTCGATAGGTAAAGAATTAAGGATAACTTCTTTCGGGGAAAGTCACGGCCAGTGCGTAGGCGTAGTCATCGACGGATGCCCAGCTGGTTTACGTCTTTCCGAGGCTGATGTGCAAGTAGAGCTTGATCGCCGTGTTCCAGTGCAGCCAAAAATCGTGTCAGAAAGAATTGAAAAAGACTCTGTGAAGATTCTTTCAGGAGTTTTCCGTGGCTTCACCACGGGCGCGCCAATTTGCATGATGGTAGAGAACAGAGAAGTGGATTCTAGCAGTTACGAACCTATAAAAGATTTGCCTAGGCCTGGGCATGCAGATTACACAGCGCGTGTGAAGTACGGCGGCTTTAATGATTACCGCGGAGGCGGCCGCTTTTCAGGTAGGGTCACCGTGGCTCTGGTTATGGCGGGAGCAGTAGCCAAAAAACTGCTAAGTCTATTCGATGTTGATGTTTTAGCGTACACTAAAGCGATAGGCCGCGTGAAGATGAGTGAGGCGCTTAGTTTTGAGGAGATTCGTAAGCGCAGATACGAAACCGCGGTTAGATGTCCCGATTTAGAATGCGCTAAAAAAATGGAGGATGCCATCGTAAGCGCAAGAAAGGACGGCGACAGTCTGGGCGGAATAATCGAATGTGTAGCTTTGAATGTGCCCGCTGGCATTGGCGAACCTTTGTTTGACGCGTTGGATGCGGACATCGCCAAGATGTTGTTGACAATTCCTGCTGTGAAAGGTGTTGAGTTTGGATTAGGCTTTAAGGCTGCGGAGTTAAGGGGTTCCGAGAATAATGATGCCTATCTATTGGAGAAGGGTAAGGTTGTAACGCAGACGAATAATGCTGGAGGCATATTAGGCGGCATATCCACGGGTATGCCGATAGTAGTTAGGGTGGCTGTTAAGCCTACGCCTTCCATTGCGAAGGAACAGCACACCGTTAATCTAGCGAAGAAGGAAAACACTACGGTGAAGGTTGGGGGTAGACACGATCCGTGCGTGGTGCCTAAAGCCGTGCCCGTTGTGGAATCTGCTGTTGCCTTGGTTCTTGCTGATCACATGATCAGCGCGGGTTTTATACCAAAAGTTTTGAAGAGGCGAAAGTAGATGGAGGAAATTCAGCGGTTACGAAAGAGCATTAACGAAGTAGATGAGCAGATTCTGCTACTTTTGAGCAAAAGGGTGGAAATCTGCCGTTCGATTGGCGCCGTAAAACGAAAGCATGGATTGCCGATTAAGGATTTGCCTAGAGAAAATGACGTGTACGCGCGTGTTAGGAAAAAAGCGGAAGAGCTCCGCTTAGACGCTGCTTGGGTTGAGCGAATCTATCAGCAAATAGTTAATATGTGCAGTGCTATTCAAGAATAAGAGAATTTGGCGGAAGCGTATAGGATGGTCAGTAGATATGCTGTATGAGATAAACGAGAAAGCGATAAAACTGGAAAACCAAGGAAAAAAGATAATAAAATTGAACTTAGGCGACCCAGATTTGGAGACGCCGCGGGAAATAATTGAAGCTGCCTATGACGCCATGAAAAAGGGTAAAACAAAATATTCTTCTGCTTACGGTGAGAAAAGCCTCAGGGAGAAAATTGCTGAGTATCACGGTGTCTCGGCTGAATACGTGGTGATTACGCCGGGCTCAAAATGGGGTGTTTTCGCCACCATGTACTTGCTGCTAAAAAACGGCGGGAACGTGGTTATCCCAACGCCTTATTGGACAGCGTATGAGTTAACAGCTAAGACTCTCGGCGCAGAAACCCGGCTGGTGAGAACTGAGCTGGCGTCGAAATGGAAGATTGATTTTGAAGCTTTTGAGCGCGCAATTGATGGGCAAACGCGGATGATAATATTGAATAACCCTAATAATCCGACCAGCAAGGTTATGGACGCCGCGGACATGGACCGCGTGGTTCAAATAGCCAACGAGAAGAAGATCACAGTGTTATCTGATGAGGTTTATGCCGACATTAGCTTCGTAAAAACAAAGAGCATCCTAGACTACGATGGTAACCACGTGATGGTCAGCGGCTTTTCCAAAATGTTTACCATGACTGGATGGCGCATCGGCTACGTCATCGCGAGCCGCGAGCTCATTGACAAGATTGGTAAACTGAACCAGATAACAATAACCAACGTGCCAGTTTTCATCCAGGAAGCCGCGTTAACGGCGCTGGGCATGCATGACAAGCTTACAAGCGAAATCAGAAAGGTTTACCAGAGACGCGCGAAATTAGCCTCTAAAATCCTTTCAAAGGCAAAGCTGGAATTCACCGAACCTGAAGCGCCATTTTATGTGTTTCCAAAACGCCGCGGCTTAGATTCGGAATGTTTCGCTTTAGACTTGCTTGATGAGGGCGTGGCTATAGCGCCGGGCACTTCGTTTGGCGATTACCGAGAGCATTTTAGAATAGCTTTAACTGTGCCTGACGATGAGCTTCATGTGGCGTTAAATAAAATTTGCGAGGCAGCCACTAAATGAGATTAGCCGTGATCGGTGCTGGCAAAATGGGCGTTTGGTTCGCCAAGTTCTTCCAAAAAGAAGGCTACTCCGTGGTGGTTGCCGACAGAAAAAGGGATAAGCTGGAGAAGTTACAAAGCGAGCTTGGAGTTGAAATCGCCGATTTTGCTGAAGCCCCCAGAAAAGCTGATCAAGTGTTAATATGTGTATCCATCAGTGCCTTCGAGGAAGTTGTTAAAAAAATTAGTTCCGCTATCCGTGAAGGGCAGGTTGTCATGGACATCTGCTCGGTTAAAGAGCTACCCATCAGCATCATGCACAAGCATCTCCCAGCGGCTTTGGTTTTGGGCACGCATCCTGTTTTCGGCCCTGGAAGCACAAGCATTGAAAATAAAACTTTCGTTTTAACCCCGACAAGCAGTCAGGAAGAAGCGTTTGCCGCTGATTTCAAGAAGTGGTTGGAGGCAAGAAAAGCGCGTGTCCTCATTATGTCGCCAACAAAGCATGATGAGCTCATGTCCATTGTGTTGGGCATGCCGCATTTCTTGGGTTTAGTTGCCTGCGACACGCTACTGGAGCAGGCGAATTATGCTGAAACCAAGCAGGTAGCCGGCACAACCTACCGTTTGCTGTACACCTTAGCGGAGGTCGCGGCCTCGGAGACTCCTGAACTCTTCACTAGTCTACAGTTAAATCTGCCAGGTCTAGAGCAGCTTGAAGATGTCTTCATTAAAAAGGCCAATGAATGGTTAAGGATAATTAAAGAGAAGGATAAAGAGGTCATTAGTCGTAAAATGGAGCAGTTGAAGGCTAAGCTTGCGGAAAAAGGTCTTGATTACGCTCGAACTTATGAGCTTATGTATAAAATGTTAGAGGCAACGGAAAAGTAAGTTTATGCGGCTTTGGGATATGAGCCTAAAATTTTTACGAACAACGCGCTTTTTTCCAGTGCCTTCAGCGCCGCAGCACAGTTTTCTTCAGTTCTGTGTCCTTCAAAGTCGAGGTAAAAGTTGTATTCCCAAGGCTTTTTTTTTGTTGGTCTAGACTCGATTTTTGTAAGGTTGATGCCGCGTTTGGCAAATTCGCCGAGTGCGTGATAAAGAGAGCCCGGCGTGTGTGTCGCAGCGAAAATTATCGATGTCTTGTCTCTGCCTGTTCTGGGCGAGTCTTCTTTAGACAGCACAAAGAATCTCGTGTAATTCTCTGGGTTATCTTCGATTTCTCTTGCGAGAATTTTCATTCCGTAGATTTCAGCTGCTTTCTCGCTGGCTATTGCCGCTGCATCCTTAAGCCCTTTTTCCTTAAGCATTTTCACGCTGCCCGCGGTGTCGTAGGTTGGGACTAACTCTCGGCTGAAGCGCTCGAGAAAACGGCGGCACTGCGCCAGCGCTTGTGGATGTGAATAAACCGTTTTGATGTCCTCTAACTTTGTACTTGGATTAGCAATTAGGCAATGTGATATTCGTATTATAATTTCACCACAAACTTTCAAGTTATAGGTTAAGAATAAATCGTAGGTTTGGTTGACGCTTCCCTCAAGACTATTTTCCACTGGAACGACGCCATACTGCACATCTTGTTTTTCTACACTTTCGAATACTTCTTTAAGGTCTCTGCATGGCTTAACCTCAACGTCCCCGCTGAAGAAAGAGTAGACCGCGCTTTCGCTGTAGGCGCCCTTTTCTCCCTGAAATGCTACTTTCATTGTTTGTTTCCCTGCTTCTTTTGTCTTATCAAGCATTTGTTTATGCCGTTGAGCATTGCTTCAACGCTTGCCATAACGATGTCTTCTCTTGCAGCGCGTGCTGAAACCACATGACCCTTCTCGTCTTCAACTTTTATGATTACTTCCGCCACAGCATTGGAGCCGCCTGTAATCGCCTCCAAGCGGTATTCGTTCAATTTAATTTTCGCCAAGCTGTTTGTGATTTTTTGTATAGCCTTCAGCGCTGCGTCAACCGGGCCTACGCCTGTTTCAGCGGCAATGTATTCCTTGCCATCTAGAACCAGCCTAACAGACGCCGTGGGAATCACTTTAATTCCTGTTATCACAGCCATGTCGCATAAGTCCACAACCTTCTCTTCAGGGATAACTTCGCCCATAACTGCAGACGCCAACGCAAGCAAGTCAGCGTCAGTAACCATCTTTCCTTTGTCGCCTAGTTCTTTGACTCTGCGTACAATCTCCTTCAATTGCTCCTCGGTGGGATGTATGCCCACTTCTTCAAGTTCCGCTTTGATGCCGCGTGTTCCAGCAAGCTTGCCTGCAACAAGCTTCCTAGTGCGGCCTACAAGCTCAGGCTCTATCGGCTCGAAGGTTAAGGGCTTAACGGTTACGCCGCGCGTGTGAATGCCTGACTCGTGGGCAAAGGCATTTTCCCCCACAATCGCTTTATTCGGCTGAACGATAACACCCGTTAAGGTGGACACCAATCTGGAAGTGCTATATAATAAGCGCGTGTTAATGCCTGTTTTAAGCTTATAAATGGCCTGCAGAGCCATAACGACCTCTTCTAAAGCGGCATTGCCTGCTCTCTCACCTAACCCGTTTACTGTAACATGCACCTGCGAAGCGCCTGCTTCAACTGCAGCCAGCGAGTTCGCCACGGCCATGCCGAAATCATCATGGCAGTGAATGCTAATCGGCACCTTAAGCTCTTTCTTGAGTTCTTCGATAAGCTGGCGCATGCTCCGCGGTGTCATTATGCCCACGGTGTCAGGAATATTTATCATGTCTGCGCCTGCTTGCTCTGCAGCATTGCACACCCGCTTTAGAAAGTCCAGTTCAGATCTAGTGGCGTCCATAGGTGAAAACTCGCATTTAACACCGTGCTTCTTAACATATCCAACAGCGTCCACGGCTGCGGCTAGCACCTGCTCAGGGCTTAAGCCAACAGCGTATTTCATCTGCACCGGAGAGGTGGGAATGAATGTGTGCACGATGTCGACATCGCAGTCGATTGCGTCGTCTATGTCGCTTCGTGTGGCGCGTGCCAAGGCGCAGATCTCGGCGCTTAAGCCGGCTTTAGCTATTTCCTTGACAACACGCTTTTCGCCTTCAGAAGACATTGGCGAACCCGCCTCGATTACGTCGACGCCTAGCTTGCTCAATTGCCGCGCAATCTCGAGCTTTTCTTCCGGCGTCAGCGATACACCCGGCGTCTGCTCGCCATCTCTCAGCGTTGTATCAAAGATTCGTATGTACCCTGAGCCGTACTCCATTCCTTGTCACCCTTAGGCTTTTAGGGCTGCGGCTATTGCTTCAGCCATCTTCAAGGTTGTGGCGTTTCCGCCGAAGTCCGGAACAGTTGGCCCCTCGCGCAGAGTTTTTACTACACCATTTTCTATGGCGTTTGCTGCTTCTATGCACTTGTTATCGCTGTATCGTTCGCCCAGCCAATCCAGCATCATCTTCGCCGCTAATATCATGGATATGGGGTTCGCTGTTTGCTTTCCCGCCCTGTTCGGCGCCGAGCCATGGATGGGCTCGAAAAGAGCGAAATTATCGCCTATGTTGGCGCCAGGTGCCATGCCTAAACCACCGATTAGCTGCGCTGCCTCGTCGGAGAGGATGTCGCCGAACATGTTTGGCGTAAGTAGCACATCGAAGGTCTGCGGCTCTTTTATCAACCGCATGGCTGCAGCATCCACGTAAAGCTCGTTAAAGGCTATGTCTGGGTACTGCTTAGCAGTTTCTCGACAGACGCTTGCGAATAGACCGTCGGTAACGCGCATAACGTTTGCTTTGTGGATGGCGGTTACTTTCTTTTTGCCGTTGCGGCGTCTTGCAATCTCAAAGGCTTTCTTGGCTATGCGTTCGCAGGCTCTCCGCGTGATTACTCTTAGGCATATGGTTGTGTCGTTGCCTATGGTGAACTCTTGTCCCTTGTAAACGTCCTCAGTGTTCTCTCTCACAAAAATCATGTCAATATCTGGCCTTGCAACTGCAACTGCTGGATATGCCCTTATCGGGCGAAGATTAGCGTAGAGGTCAAACATAAGCCTAAGCCTTACTATGACGTCGGCAGCGGTTTCGCCCACCGGCCCCTTCAAGCACGCGTGAGACGCCTTAATCTTCTGTATACTTTCCTCGGGCAGAGCTACGCCCCTCTTCTGAAAGCATGCGTCACCTGCTTCTGCCTCGATGATTTCCAGTTTTATGCCAAATTTTTTCTGCACGGCTTCCAGCACTTTCAGTGTGGCCTCAGTAAGTTCCGGGCCTATGCCGTCTCCTTCGATTAGGGATATTTTGTATGCGTTCATTTTGTTTTCAATCTCCTTCTTAGGTTTTCTATTAATCCTCCATCTGATAGTATTTCAAGGATGAATGGTGGAAGCTTGGTTACTTGAAGACTTCGCTTCTGCGTGAGATTTTCCACTATTCCAGCTTCAAGATCCACAAGGAGCTCATCGCCATTTTCCACGGCAGCGGCTATTCCTTTGCATTCGCTTATGGGCAAGCCGATGTTTATGGCGTTTCGGAAGAAGATGCGCGCAAACGATTCGGCAAGCACGCATTTGACGCCCGCGTATTTCAGGGCTAAGGGTGCTTGCTCCCGGCTGGAGCCGCAGCCGAAGTTTCTGCCCCCGACTACTATAACGCCTGCTTTGGCTTTCTCTGGGAAAGCTGGGTCTAAACCTTCCATGGCATGTTTCGCCAGCTCATGCGGGTCTGTTAGCACAAGGTATTTTCCTGGCAGAATCACGTCTGTGTCAACGTTATTTCCGAACTTTACTGCTTTCCCTGCTGCTTTCATGCCTTGTTTCCCTCCAGTTCACGTGGATCCGTTATTCTTCCTGTTATGGCGGATGCGGCAACCGTGGCTGGAGACGCAAGATAAACGTTTGCTTCTTTGCTGCCCATTCTGCCTATGAAGTTTCTGTTCGAAGTGCTAATGCATGTTTCGCCCGCAGCCAGCAAGCCTATGTGCCCGCCTAGGCATGGACCGCATGTGGAGCCGCATACCATGGCGCCTGCTTCCGTAAAAATCTCTATCAACCCTTCCTTTAGCGCTTGCAAGTAAACTTCCTGCGAAGCGGGAATAACCAGCGTTCTCACGCCTTCTTTGATTTTTCTTCCTTTCAGGATTTCCGCTGCAACGCGGAGGTCTTCGATTCTGCCGTTGGTGCAGGAGCCAATGAAGGCCTGCTCCACCTGCACGTTGCTCATTTCCGAGGCGGCTTTCACATTGTCTACCGATGCGGGATATGCAACCTGCGGCGTTAAATCTGTCACGTCAATGTCTATGACTTTCTCGTATTCAGCGTCAGCGTCGCTCTTTAAGGGCTCTAAAGGCGGCAGCGGCTTGGCTGTTCTGCCTTCTAGGAATTTGCGTGTGGCTTCGTCTGGCTCAACTATGCCGTTTTTACCTCCCATCTCCACAGTCATGTTGCACAATGTCATTCTGCCAGCTATGCTCATGCCGCGTATAGTTGGCCCAGTGAACTCGACGCTTTTGTATGTTGCTCCGTCAACGCCCAGCTTGCCGATTATATGCAGAATCAAGTCTTTAGGCGCCACGTACTTCTGGAATCGGCCTGTAACGTTTATTTTGATTGCCTCAGGCACTTTTAGCCAAATTTTGCCTGTGGCGAAGACCGCCGCGGCTTCTGTTGAGCCTATGCCTGTTGCGAAGGCGCCGAAGGCTCCGTAAGTGCAAGTGTGCGAATCTGCGCCTAGGATAACTGTGCCTGGCAACACATGTCCCTTTTCGGGCATGACTTGGTGGCATATGCCGCCTCTTCCCACGTCGTAGAGTCGGATTTTCTGCTCTTTAGCGAATTGACGTAGCATTTTGTGCAGTTCCGCTGCTTTTACGGATTCCGCTGGCACCTGATGGTCTAGGATTATCACTATTTTTTGGTTGTCCCAGACACGGTTGACGCCTATGCGTTTGAAGGCTTCGATAGCTAATGGCCCTGTTAAGTCATGAACCATTACCATGTCAACGTTGGCGTCCACTATTTCGCCTGGGTGAACTTCTTTCTTGTCTGAGGCTTTTGCTAGGATTTTCTCGGTTATGTTCATGTTTTCATACTCCTTTCATGTTACTTTGAGCTGAGTGTGAAAAAAGGGTTGATTTCACTCATCGATTCTAATTGAGTGTAATCCACGGGCTAGTGCAGTTACGCCTGTTCGGGCCAGTTCTATTATGCCGTAGGGTTTCATGAGGTTTAGGAATGCTTCTATCTTGTCCGATGTGCCCGTAATCTCTACTATCAAGGTCTCCGGTGAAACGTCAATTATGTGTCCTCTAAAGACTTCGACGCAGTTGATTATGTCTGTGCGCGTTTTCGCGTCAGGCGCGTTTACTTTGATAAGCGCAAGCTCGCGGCTTACTATGTTTTCCGGCTCCAGCCTGCCGACTTTGATAACGTCGATTAGCTTGTTCATTTGTTTGACTACTTGCTCAAGGGTTTTTTCGTCGCCGCTAACAGTTATCGTCATCCTCGCCACGCCTTTCTGCTCGGTGTGGCCGACGGTTATGCTTTCTATGTTAAAGTTTCTGCGCCTGAACATGTTGGCTACGCTATGCAGTACGCCTGGCTTGTTCTCTACAAGGGCGGCGATCACAATGGTTTTCTGGTTGTTTTCCATCAATAATCACCTATCTGCTGGCCTAAACCGCATCCCGGCGGCACCATTGGCGCCACATCCTCTTCCGAGTTTATGGGCACATCTATAACCGTGGTTACCGTGCTCTTCAACGCCTGCTTAACTGCCTTTTCGAATTCAGCTATTGACTCGACGCGGAAGCCTTGGGCGCCGTATGCCTCCGCCAGCTTGACGAAGTCAGGTGACCTGCCGAGCTTCACTGCCATGTACCGCTTCTTGTAGAATAGGCGTTGCCACTGGGCGACCATGCCGAGGACGCCGTTGTTGAGGACGATGACTGTGACTGGAATATCCTCTACTACGCTGCACGCCAGCTCCTGCTCGGTCATGATGAAACTGCCGTCGCCCGCTATGTCTACTACGTGTCTGTCGGGGCAAGCGGTTTTGGCACCTATTGCCGCGGGGAAGCCGAAGCCCATTGTGCCTAGGCCGCCGCTGCTTATGAATGTACGTGGTTTCAGGGCTTTGAAGTAAAGCGCTGCCCACATCTGGTTCTGTCCCACTTCCGTGGTGACTACTGCGCTTTCGGGCAGTAGCTTGCGCAGAGTTTGCAACAGCCGCTTAGGTTTCAACTCGCCGTCTTCCGCTTTTTCAGGAGGATTTAGCAGTTTTCTCGCCTCGTTGATGCGCTGAAGCCATGGGCTGTCTGTTTTCTTTTTAACCTGCTTGATTAACCGCTCGTAGATGGCGCTTAGCGCTTGTTTCGCGTCGGCTACAATTGGCACGTCAACTTCAATGTTCTTACCGATTTCCGCAGCGTCGATGTCTATGTGGATTTTTTTGGCTTCAGGACAGAACGAGTCCAAGTTGCCTGTAGCACGGTCAGCAAATCTGGTGCCTACGGCTAAGAGCACGTCTGCCTCCAGCAGCATCTTGTTGGCAAGCGGATTGCCATGCATGCCTATATTGCCCAAACTAAGCGGATGTATCTCTGGGAAGCTGCCTTTACCCATGAACGTCGTAGCTACGGGCGCCAGAAGCAGCTCAGCCACCGTAAGCAGTTCCTCTGAGGCATTTGCTGTTATGACGCCGCCGCCTGCTAGGATAATGGGTCGCTCCGCCTCCATAAGCAACTCAACGGCTTTACGTATCTGCAGTGGATGCGGCGGCCCTGCAAGACGGTAGCCACGTAAATCAATTTTGCCGTCGAAACTAACTTCGGCGACTTCGGTTTGCACATTTTTAGGCACATCTATCAACACAGGACCTGGTCTTCCAGTTGTGGCAATGTAAAAAGCCGCATTTACTGCCCACGGAATCTCAGCAGCCGAGCGCACTTGATAGTTGTATTTGGTTATGGGCGTCGTAATGCCAATTATGTCTGCTTCTTGGAAGGCGTCTCTACCTATCATGTAGCTACTGTTCGAACCGTTTGTTGGAACCTGGCCTGTGATGGCTATGATAGGTGAAGAGTCCATATGTGCGTTCGCTATGCCCGTAACTAAGTTGGTGGCACCTGGACCGCTGGTGGCGAAGCAGACGCCTGGTCTGCCTGAAGCACGTGCGTAGCCGTCAGCAGCATGTGCAGCACCCTGCTCATGTCTGGCGAGTATGTGCCTCAGTTTCGGGTGGTGGCACAGCTCATCGTACACGGGTAGTATGGCTCCGCCTAGGATGCCGAAGATGTGCTTGACTCCTTGGCGTTCCAAAGCTTCAAGTAGCGCTTTTGCGCCGGTCATTTTAGTTGTAGACATTTCCTTCTGATACTCCTTTTTTCTGTTTAGAATAATGGTTAGGTATATGCCTCAACGAGTTGAGGGGGAAGAATTTATTTGTAGCTGTCACGGCGGCGATAGGGCGTGGGCTAAATAAAGCAGTCTGCCGATACCCGACGATCCCAGCTATTGAGGTAGCGATCCCTCACTTGTTTGCCTCCGTGAAGCAACACGTTCCGTAAAGACTACTGTATGTTTATTTAAAAAGTTTATGGTTCTTAGATACCTTTAATTTGACTTCTATGTGTTTTATTCTTGCGAAGCGGTTTGTCTAACTTGAAAGTGTTTCTATGAAATATTTATTATTTTTCTAGTTTAAATTACAAAAAAGCTACCTTGCACTTTTTTCTGCGATAAATTGCTCTTTTACTTTCTGAGGATGCTCACAAATAATTCCGAAGCGATTGTAAATTTCATCTGTTATTTCTCTACCTTCATATATTGACCGCTTCTTTCTTACAGGAACAAAATGTCTGTCTTTAGATGCTATGAATAAATTTCCTCCTTTGCCTTCAGTTGAGATATATATCATTTTAAGATGAATTGCCTCAGCCAGAATCATCAAGTCATCAGAATCTACAGGATTTTTAAGTAAATTCAAAATTTGGGAATGTATGAATCTGTCTTGATTAACATAAAGCTTCCCCCAGTTAAGAGCACCTTTAAGGCCTTTGGGTACAGCTTGTTTTTTTTGCTTCAGCAACTTTGGGCAAAGAAGAAGCTGCTTTTTTCCATTTCGTCATATAACTTCCTTACCATAGTAAATTTGATCGCAACATCAACAGCATCGACTGGTTCACGTTGTAACATACCAATTAATTGTCGCATCTTTATATCACAAATATTGAAAACACAGGAGAAAACTTCAAAATTTTCTGATCGTGAAAATCCTCTTCGCCGCAATTCACCTTCAATAACTTTATCTAAAACTCCAAATGCTTCATTTTCAATTGTGGCGGTTATTATACCTATTCGTTTTGCCATGTTTTTTTGCATAAATGTAAATAGATCTTCATTCTTCATAGAAATGATGTTTAAGCGGTTCTTCTTCGTCGATGTCTTTACTACTTACAAAAACCGAAGCAGCCAACAAGACGCATGAATCGACTAGTATTCTACTCTTCATCGACACACAACTGCAAACTATCGGCTAAATTATTGAAGCCTTTTTTAAGCGTGCTTTTCATTATTCCCTTCTTTTCATCGTCTATGGATGGTATTATAGATGTGGAAAAAGCTACATCCCGCGCAAACTTAAGTCGCCTGAGGATTGCACCCCGCTCACTCTCGGATAAAACATGTTGATTATTGGAGAAAAGTGGAAGAACCATCGCATATAATTCGTTTAAACGAGGAACGACCATTTTAGATAGATCCACAATAACTGGATTCTCATGTTTTGCTTCAGCTTCTGAAAATCTGTGTCGCATCTTTTCTAATATCATCCTAGAACTTCGCATAACATGAAAAATAAAAATGCGTCTTCTATTTTTCTTTCTTTTGCTTCAATACACTCTTTCTCAAATTCAGATAACTGTTTTTCAGCCAATTCAAAATCCTTGAGTATAGAAATATCTACTTTTTGTGTTTTTTCCATATGATCTAATTTTCGAAAAATACTATTAAATAAGCCAATAGGTTTTTCCATCTTTCGCAATCGCCTAATCGGTCATTGTTCTTTATATGTTTATTGTAAACTTAAAGAATATGAATCTTTCCTATTGATTTTTGACATTTTATTTTGATGCTTTATCAAAAAGGTATTTTTATCCGTTTTCTAATAAATGATTGACCCTATTAAATAGGGGGATATAAAGGTTTTTCCATGGGCTATTGCGTTTTATTATTGTTGTTGTAGTCTGTTGTTAGCACGTTCATGGCGCCGAGCACTGCGTCAATGCTTGCCATCACGATGTCTTCACGTACGCCCATGGCTGTGGCTGTTCGGTTGCCTTTGCGCATGCGCACTACCACTTCTACCATGGCGTCTGTTCCGCCAGTAATTGCCTTCACGTTATACTGCTCCAGATGAATCTGCTCCACTTCCGCGATAGCCTTTTTCACAGCATTTATGGCCGCGTCTACTGGACCCACGCCTATAGCGGCGCCGCTAACCTCTTTCCCGTTAAGCTTCAGCCTAACCGACGCAGTCGGTGTAACAGTGTTGCCGCTGACCACTGTTATCTCCTGCAGCTGAATCGCTTTTTTGGCGCTCAAGCCAAGCACGTTCTCCGCGATCGCCAGCAAATCTGCGTCCGTAACTGTTTTGCCCTTGTCGCCGACACTTTTCACGCGCGCTTGAATCTCCTTCAGCTGCTCCTCCGTAGGCGTCAAACCCATCGCAGCCAAAGCCGCCTTTAACCCGGCGGAACCCGCATGTTTCCCAGGTGCTATTCTCCGTGTGCCGCCGACAAGCTCCGGTGAAATCGGCTCATAAGTAGAGGGATGTGCAAGCATGCCCTGCGTGTGGATGCCTGACTCATGTGTGAACGCGTTTTCGCCTACTATCGCCTTGTTTGGCTGCACGTAAATGCCTGTTAAACGTGAAACCAGCTGTGAAGTGCTATACAGCAGTTCAGTTTTAATGTTAACATTCAGCTTGTAAAGTGCCTTCAGTGAAACCACAATCTCCTCAAGCGACGCATTTCCAGCGCGTTCGCCCAAGCCGTTTATTGTAGCGTGGAACTGGTTTGCGCCGGCCCGGAGCGCTGCAATAGTGTTCGCCACAGCCATGCCAAAGTCGTTGTGGCAATGTACGCTGATGACTGGCACTGTCAGCGACCGCCGCAACTCAGCGAATAACTCGTAAGAACGTTCAGGCGTCAGAACACCTACGGTGTCGCATGCCACAACGCGATCCGCGCCTGCTTCAATGCCCGTAGTGAAAACCTTCTTCAGAAACTCTACATCCGCCCGTGAAGCATCCTCCGCTGACAACTCCACGATTAAGCCGCAGTCCTTGGCATACCGCACCATGTCCCGCGTAATCTGCAGCACCTGCTCGCGCGTCTTCCGAAGCTTCGCCTGAATATGCAAGTCTGAAACGGGAATGATGAGGTGTATGCTGTCCGCGCCGCTTTTAGCCACCGCGTCAATGTCGCCTTTTGTGCCCCGCGCTGCACTGCAAATCTCCGCTTTCAAACCAGCATCCGCAATGAGCTTCACAGCCTCCATTTCACCCTCAGAAACAGCTGCGAAACCAGCCTCGATGACGTCAACGCCTAATTCGTCCAGACGCTGGGCTATCCGCAGCTTATTTTCAGGTGTTAAAGAGACGCCAGGGGTTTGTTCGCCATCGCGTAGTGTAGTGTCAAAAACTCTTATCTTCTCAGGGAAACGGTTAGATAAAGCAATACCCCATTATATCACACACAAACCACAACAAGACAACCCGCCAACATATAAAACTTACGATTCACCAATCCATAGAAAACTCCAAACAAATGCTGATGCTTGAAAGCCTCTCTCCACCATCTAAACTCAAAAGGCACCTTCCACCATCATATTTGGCGCCTATTAGAGATTCTATGCAGAAACCTATAGAGGGGGTCTACTCCGCAGCTTTGCTCAGTTTTTCTCGATACATTTTTTACAGTAAGCCGCAATGCTCTATGCTGAGGATACCGGGTTGGCAAGGTTAAAGGGTTTCCAAAAACTAACATTTGCGGATGAGGCACTGCAAAAGTGGCTGGGCACTTTGCAAATTAGCCCGCCGCGTCAGGTTACGGTGCCTCTCGGTGAGGCGCTTAATCGTGTTTCTGCAGTGGATATAACCGCGCAAGAGGATCTGCCAAGGTTCGACCGCTCAGCTGTTGACGGCTACGCACTTAAGGCTGAAGACACTACAGGCGCATCCCAATTCAAACCCGTGGTATTGAGTCTAACTGCGTCAGACACTATAGCCCAGAAGCAAGCACGGCAAATCTGGACGGGGAATCCACTTCCAAGGGGCGCTGACGCCGTTGTTATGCTGGAAAATACTAAGCTACGTGATGGCAAATTGGAAGTTTGGACTCAACTCGCAAAAGGAGGAAATGTGTCAAAAAAAGGAGAAGACATCAAAAAAGGCGATAAAATCCTCAAAGCAGGCACGAGGCTGTCGCCTTATCACTTGGCGTTGCTTGCCGCGTTAGGCAACAGCGAGATCAAAGTTGCAGAAAAACCGCGAATCGGCATTTTAGCCACGGGAAACGAGCTTGTGGAAGCAGGCGCCACGCCATCTGAAAACCAAATTTACGAATCAAACCGCGTGATGCTCTCAGCGTTATGCCGCGAACTTGGTGCAGAACCAGTGGACTTCGGCATCGCCAAAGACGATTTATCGGAAATAACTGAAAAACTGCAGGCTGCACTGCAAGAATGCGATGTCGTAGTCACTTCTGGCGGAACCAGCGTCGGCGGCTTCGACCTTGTCCCAGAAGCAGTTAACAACTTGGGCAAGCCAGGCGTAATTGTGCATGGCATAGCCATTAGGCCAGCAATGCCCACTGCTCTTGCAGCGGTTGAGGGTAAACCAGTTTTAATTCTTTCAGGCAACCCTGTGGCCGCAGCCATTGGCTTCGAAGTATTTGGGAGACCCCTAATATGCAAGCTGCTTGGGATGCCTCAGACAGAGCAGCGTCCAATAGTTAACGCGGTTATGGCAAGGCGAGTGGCGACCGCGCTTGGAAGGAAAACCTTCGTGCGTGTTCACGTAGGTATACGAAACGGTGTTTTCATCGCCGAGCCCATTAGCGCACGTGGTTCAGGCATAATTTCCACGATGACGCGGAGTAATGGCTTCGTTATCGTTCCAGAAAACAGAGAAGGCGTCGCAGAAGGCGAAAGCGTGATGGTGCATCTGTTTGGAAGCGTGGAGGAAGAGCGCTGATATGTTTAGGCGGCTAATGACGTTTGACGAGGCGAAAAAAGTCATTGACGAGCAGTTGAAGCTTAACACGTTAGGTACAGAAGAAATCTCCCTCTTAGAAGCCTACAATCGCGTTCTCGCAGAAGACGTCGTCGCAGCTTTGGATATCCCGCCTTTCAGCAGGTCAACGGTTGACGGCTATGCGGTGAAGGCCGCTGACACTTTCGGCGCCGAGGAAAACCAGCCTGTGCAACTGCGAATCTGCGGCTCAGTTAGCGTGGGCGAACAGCCGAAAATCACAGTTAACCCAGGCGAAGCCGCGGAAATCGTTACAGGCGCGCCTATTCCAGCAGGTGCAGATGCCGTTGTAATGGTTGAAGACACTGATAAAGACGGAGACTTGCTGCGAGTTTACCGAGCTGCAACCCGCGATGAGAATGTCATGAAGAAGGGTGCTGACATAAAAAAGGGCGAAACAGCGCTTAAAGCCGGCCAAGTTTTAGGCGCTTCCGAAATAGGCGTCTTGGCCGCTTTAGGCTTCGCTAAAGCTAAAGTTTTCAAAGCTCCAGTGGTTGCAGTTCTCTCAACAGGCGCGGAAGTAACCGAACCAGGCAAGCCTTTGCCTGCGGGGAAAATCTATGATATAAACGCTTACAGCCTCAGCACTGCGGTTCGTGAAAGCGGCGGGAAACCCCTCTATTTAGGCGTAATTCCAGACGACAAAGCAGCGCTGCGAACAGCGCTGAAGCGCGCGCTGGCTTCTGCGGACATAGTGGTAACCTCTGGCGGAGTTTCCGTCGGACCCAAAGATTTGACACCGCAGACAGTAGCGGCTTTAGGCGAGCCTGGACTACTCGTCTGCGGCATAGCGGTTAAGCCTGGAAAACCCACAACAATAGCTCTTGTCGGCGAGAAGCCTGTTTTCGCGCTTCCTGGGCACCCTGCTTCTGCGCTTTTGATGTTCCATCTGCTTGTACGCCCAGTTATCCAACGTATGAGCGGCAGGAGCGCGCAAGAGAACAGGGTGGTTAAGGCGCTGGCAGCAACACGGATGTTCTCGGCTAAGGGCAGGAGAACTTTTGTTATGGTTAAGTTAAAAACTGATGAATGTAAAGGGCTTGTCGCTGTGCCCGTGGAGACAGGCGCTTCTGGGGCAATAACAACGCTTGCGAAGGCTGATGGGTTCGTAGAGATTCCTGAAAACCAGCAGTTCATTGATTTAGACGAAGAAGTTACGGTTACGCTCCTAAAGAGCACGCTGCTTTTATGATTCCTGCTGTTTTCTTTTTGCTGCCACATAGGCGGTAAACACCCATGTCAGAATAGCGTATGCAGCCATGCTTATGCTTACAAGCCAGTTGCTGAAGGCAATTACATACAGCGTGTAAAGGGAAAGCGTGGTGCCAACGGCGAACAAGGCGACAACAAGCCACATCGCCCAAGCCCTTTTCTTAAAGATGCCGTAAGCTGCGATGAGGTTGAGTATCCCAGTCAAGCCTATGTGAGGTGGAAAATTGGCGAAGGGCAAAAGCACAAGAAATATTATGCCAACTGCTCCGTAGAAAGCAACTGGCGCTAACCTACGCGCGTCTGCAGTTTTAAGTTTGGATGCAAAGGACATTTTTAACCGCCTTAAACCTTAGCAAGTGACTGCTTAATTAATAAATTTAATGTTCAGATTCCTAAGCTTAAAAATTCTAATATATGCAATTATATGATTTATGCTGGTCGGAGGAAAACAGGTTGCCTTTCACGCCATTTCATCTGGGACCTGTACTCTTTTTTTGGCTTGCTCCTATCCGCGGTGTTTGATTTTCCAACTTTTCTGATAGCTAATGTGCTGCCAGACGTAGAGCCTTTTGCAGTTTTATTCTTCAGTATCCGCGGTTATCCGCTTCACGGCTTTTTTCACTCTTACATCGGCGCGACAATTCTCGCGCTTGCTCTTGCGTTTTGCATGTATTTTCTAAGGGGATTTTCTGGTAAGGTCATGATGGCTTTCCGGCTTCAGCAACGTTCTTCTTTCAAGAAAATAATTTTCGCCGCGTTTGCGGGGTCTTATTTCCATTTGTTTTTGGATTCTTTTCTTTACAGTGAAATGATGCCCTTTTACCCATTGCAAGTCAACGTGTTTTCAGCCTATGGCAACAGCACTGTCATCTATGTTTTCTGTGTAGTCACTGCGCTTTTAGGAATAACCTTATATTTGTATAAAATTCGGAAGGGCTTGGCTATTTTGGGTTAAAAGCGTAGAAACCTGTGAGCAGCAACATTTTTCTGGATTGAAGGCGAAAAAGTTTAGAGCAACTCATGTAGTAAGCAGTTTAAAAGGGACTGAGCAAGATGAGTAATTGGGGTTTGTTCGTTTCGCAATCCAATGTTTTCAGCGGTTTTCAAAAGCCTTTCGAAAAATCACGGTACATGATTTTCGGCGTTCCGTTTGATGTTACAAGCACCTACAGGACTGGCGCACGTTTTGGTCCCACCGCCATCCGCCAAGCCTCATTGAATATTGAAACCTACAGTTTCCGCACTGGAGTGGATGTTGAAGATGTGCCTCTACATGACTTGGGAGACTTGCATGTTTCCAGAAGCCCAGAAAAGACTGTGGACCTGCTGAGGCTGGTGGTTAAGGATATTTTGGCTGCGGGTAAGATGCCGATAGCGATTGGCGGCGAGCACACAATAACCCTTGGCATATTGAAGGGCTTCGGCAGTAAAGCTAAAGAAACTGCTGTGGTAAACTTTGATGCACATCTGGACTTGCGCCAGGAGTTTATGGGGTTAACGCTTTCGCACACCACCTTCATGCAACTGATAAACGAGGAAGTTACGCCGGCGAAAATTGTGGAGGTAGGCACAAGAGCCGTATGCCGAGATGAGTTGGCTTATGCCAAAAAGGCGGAAATACCATTTTTCACGGCGCATCAAGTGCGGAAAGAGGGAACAGCGCAGATAATAAAGCAGCTTAAAGAGCTACTTGCGCCGTATAAGCACGTTTACTTGACGGTTGACATGGACGTTCTTGACCCTGCTTTCGCGCCTGCAGTGCAGAATCCAGAATCCGAAGGTATAGAAACACATGCTCTCCTAGATATTTTGTGCGCGCTCTGCGATAAGCGGGTAGTTGGGTTTGATGTTGTTGAGATTGCGCCTGTTTACGATCAGGGAATTTCAGCAGTTGCCGCTGCTAAAGTGATTTTCGAAATGCTCTGCCAGCTTGAGAAGGCGCGTAAAGGCTAACTGTTATGCACGATGCAGTCCCTAGCCACACTTATTTAAAGTCGCAAACGAAGCACCCCTCACTTTGCAAAGAAAAATTAGCTGAGAAAACCTGTTTTATCTCTTGAATCTCTTTTTGACAAAATCTTTTTACTATCCGAATAAGCTTACAGTATTAGTGAGAATAATCGTGGGCAGTGCTCCTACATTTTAAAAAGGGTAGCAGAGAGGGCAAATTCATGAAGCAAACACAGTGTACAATGGCAATCGTTTTAACTCTACTATTTTTGGTGGCGGTTTTTCAATATGCCAACGTTTCATTCGCGAATTTTTTTCCAGACCCAAGTTCGGATTTGCCCCGTATTTATATAAAAAGCGACGGCAGCGTTGAACCAGCGACAGCGCCAATCGAGAGAATAGGTAACTACTACAAACTCAAAGAAAACATAACTATGAAAACAATTGTGATTCAACGCGATAATATTGTTTTAGATGGCTCTCACCACTTAATTGAAGGAAACAAAAGCTGGATGGGACTCGCTACATATTTCGGCGATGCCGGAAACAACGGTATAATCATCGCTGGAAGAAACAACGTTAACATCACAAATCTAAATATATAAAGGTTTACTACTGGGATAAGAATCTCTAATTCTTCATACATCAACATATTTGGAAATAGTTTCAAAGAAGAAACCGCGGTTTTTGACACCCCCGCTGGCATAACAATTGAAGCCTCTTCGCATATTCTAATTGAAAACAACATCTTCACAAGTATTAATGGACCTGCTATCTTCTGCGATGGCGCAAACATCATAATCAGAGGAAATACTCTAAACGGCATATTCGATAGCATAGACGGCAGCATAGCCCTTAAAGGTTCCTCAAATATAATAACAGATAATAAAATCGAAACAGTCTTCCCTTCAATAAGGCTAAGCGCAGCTAGCGCTAACATAATCGCGAGAAATAACATTGAAGGCGGCATATCCCTCATTAGTAGCTCAAACAACATGATCTTCGGAAACAATCTGACAAGTATACGCCTCATCTTTAGCTCAAACAACACCATTCACGGCAATTGCATGACAAGTAACATTGGGCTAGATACCATAGAACTTGATCAAGGCGCAGCAAACAATACTTTTTACGGAAACAGCTTTCCAGCAAACTGCAGTGTTCGCATTAATGATGCAGGAACCAACTTCTGGGATAATGGCACCATGGGAAACTACTGGACTGATTATAACGGCACAGACAGCAACGGTGATGGCATAGGCGATTCTCCCTACATAATACTTGGAGTCAAATGGGACAATGCTGTTGGTGGAGATGTAAGCTTCGTTGCTGCCTATGATAATTTCCCATTAATGGAGCCTTACAATATTGAGCACGACGACATCATATCGCCGCAAACTGAATCATCTCTCGCTCTACTGGTTGCTGCCGCCGTTGTTGTCGTTGCCGTGATTAGCGCTGGGTTTCTGATTTACTTCAAAAAACACAAACATTAAGTAGTTATCTCGCTTCTTCAGTTTTCAGTCGAAAGCTTCATAAATAAGAAGTGTTGAATAGACTGTGCCTTTAAAGGGTGAGGCTATATGTCCAAACCATTCTATGTAAAATATGAAACGCCGAAAGAACTAGTAGACGCAGCCTATGAAGCCCTGCAGATTGCTTCAAAAACAGGCCTAGTCAGAAAAGGAACAAACGAGGCAACTAAAGCTGTTGAACGCGCTCAAGCGAAGCTTGTCGTAATCGCTGAAGACGTTGATCCGCCAGAAGTTGTTGCACATTTGCCGCTCCTCTGCGAAGAACGAAAAATTCCCTACGTGTTCGTTCCAAACAAGGATAAGCTGGGCAACGCAGTAGGCATCGAAGTTCCAGCTGCTTCAGCCTGCATCATAAAAGAAGGCGAAGCTGCCGGATTAATCAAAGAAATCATTGCGCGGATTGAGCAGGTTAAAAGAGGAGCTCAGTGATGAGCAAAGACGAGAAAGCAGCCGCTGAAGAGGAACTTACACCTGCAGAGGTTATCCAAATAATCGGACGTACAGGTGTGACTGGCGAAATTACGCAGGTGAGAGTACGCATTCTGGAAGGAAAAGACAAAGGACGCATTATAACGCGCAACGTTAAGGGTCCAGTGCGGGTTCAAGACATCTTGATGCTGCGTGAAACTGAAAGAGAAGCAAAGAAAATTACTCGATAAAAAATACATGGTCAAACAGTTTAAGAGGAGTTGTCAATGCCTAAACCACGAAAATGTTCGTTTTGCGGTAACGATTTCCCAGCTGGCACTGGCATGATGTACGTGAGAAACGATGGCTCCATTTTATGGTTCTGTTCAAGCAAGTGCAAGAAAAGCTCGCTGGAGTTTAAGCGCGACGCGCGAAAGCTCAAATGGACAACATACTTCGGCAAGGAAGAAAAAGGAAAAGCCTAAACTCGGAACTATCATTTCGTATAGTAATATCCATCCATTTTTCTTATATTGCTTCTTCAGTTAATCGCAAGTTCTGTTAATCAAGTTTTCCGCTGGAGTCTATTAAAGTTGGAATATGTCTGATTCTGACATGTGTTGCACTTAGAAAGAACGGATTTATTAATACATGCGATACTCACGTAAAGGGTAAAACGGATGAGCACAGGAAAGAAAAATCAGAAACCCAAAAAAGTAAACCTGCTTAATCTGAGTGATGCGAGAAGGACTTACATAATTAAAAAGGTTAAAGAAGCTTTAAGGCAGCAGCGTCTGGAAGCAGAATTTTGGCAGTCTCTGGTTGAAGTTGAGCGATTAACTATAAATGGCTGCACAATTGACTTCGAAAACGGTACCCTAAGCGGATTAACAACAAGCGAGCTGCCCAACATCTAACTTTTTCATCCCATTGTGTGCTGCGAGTTTTCTATTCTGTCAGCAGAAATAGTGTGAATTTTGGTAGCGGGGAGTAGATTTGAACTACTGATCTCTGGGTTATGAGCCCAGCGGGTTAATCCTGGCTACCCCACCCCGCTACGTTTACGATGAAGACTGACGTTTCAAATCCGTTTAGTAACTACTAACTTGAAATATTAATAGTTTCTTTTTCACTTTTAGCGAAAGCATTTTAGCCGCGGCAATAACTCTTTAACAAAGGAGTTAAAGCGAATGGACAAGCCATATTTACGCGAGATATTCAAGCCAGCACTAGAAAATCCAGTTTTTGTTCAGGGGCTTCCTGGCTTCGGCAATGTTGGGCGCATAGCCGCGCATCTTTTGACGAAGTTTTGCAGCGCCAAACTTTTTGCAGAATTATATTCCCCTTACTTTCCAGACTATGTGTCTGTAAGCTCAAAAGGAATATGTCTGCTGCCAAAATACGAGTTCTACTTTGCGCCGATGGAGAAGAACAATCTTGTGATTATGACGGGAGATATGCAGCCCTCGTTTGATGATGTTGTGGCGCATTATCATGTTTGCTCTGAAATAGTAGATTTCATCGAGAAACTCGGCTGCCACTTCGTAATAACCCTTGGAGGAGTGCCCATGCTTGAAGATAAGCCTCAAGTGTACGTGGCAGCCACCTCGCCGAGGTTAGCCGCCGACTTCATGGAAAAAGGCGCTGTTATCTACAGCAAAGGCAGAATAGTCGGGGGGACAGGGCTCACGCTGGCGCTTGCAAAGGAACGCGGCATGGAAGGTGTGTGCTTACTTGGCAGTACGCTAGGTTTCAAGGCGGATCGTGGTGCTGGCTTTCTGGTTTTCAAGTTTTTGATGAAGGTTTTAGGAAAAGAAATAAAAGAAGGGTTATAAGAAGAAGCATTAAGCTAAATACTCGTAAAGTAGGGTTCACAATGGCTGAAACAGATGAAAGCAACAATGTTGAAAGCGGTCTTTTCACCTCGAAATTTTGGAGAATATTTCTAACAATAACTACTGTGCTCCTAATTTTTGTGGGGCCAACATACATTCCTTACGTGTTCGCTGAAATTTTAAACATGAATTATGTGGCCTCCGTAGTTTCAGGCTTCATCCTATTCATAGCCGGCTTAATGTTGCTGTTCTTTCTCGTCAGAAAGAAGATTCTCTTGTTCTAGGCAGTTTTGCCTCAGATACCCCAGGGTGCATCATCGCAGTCAGCATATTTTGGATTCTTCATCGGCATCTTCTAGAAAGCCGTTGGCGCAATTATTAAATCTTCTTTGAATTTTCCGTGCCGTTGGAAAAGCATATAAAATATTCACAAAGGTATAAAGAGTATGCAAAATGATAAAAGAAAGCGACTAGAGGAAATAGTTGGTAAAGACGAGGAGCCTACAAAAAGAACCACCATTATACTTGACAAGGAAGAAAGAGAATTTGTCGACTCGCTGATAAAAGAGGGGAAAGAACCAGGCATCAAACCGCTCATTTCCAAGATGCTTGACGTTTACCGAAGCATGATGATTTATGATTGGCGTTTTCCAGGCGAATACTACTGCGGTATAAGTCGAATAGCCTTCGTTAACGTTGAACTGCTGAATATTCTGCTCCAATATATTCCAAGGGAGAAATGGCATGAGCTCGGAGTAAAAATGGGCGAAGCCCTGCAAGTTTCAATGGAAACCACGCTGGGTCTTCAGGCAACGCAACGTGAGAATTGGGAAAGCATTTTCAAACGCTTAAGAGTTCAAGGTTTCGGAGACTTCTATCTTAAAGATAAGTATCTGCTCGTAAAGATGCCCTTTATTAGCAATGTGGAGATTTGGCAGGGCATTCTTGAAGGTCTTTTCGATGTGAAGTTGGATGTTAAAACCACCGTGCCTCCGTTGGTTTTCGAGATAAAACTGCAGAAAACGCTGTCTCCTCAGTAATTGCAGAGAATGATGCTAAATCTCTGGAAAGATATGTTTATTAGGAACTGCGTAACTTATGGTGCGCTTTAGTGAGCAAAGTTGAGGTATTGCGTTCATACAAGGCGATTGCGTTCATTGACGGCAAAATTAGCGCAGGCTCTGCTGGCTTAAAACCAAGAAAGTATGTTATATTAGATGTATCCCTCAAAAGAACGGTTTTCTTAAGCAATATTGCAACTACCGTTAGAGGTGTTTCTAATAAAATTAAAGGGTGATGTGAAAATGGAGAAAGTAAAATTTGCCATACCAGCTGGCTCCTTAGCCAAAGCAACCTTCGAGATTCTACAGCGCTCCGGATACAAAATCTCAGGTCAAGACCGCACTTACCGCCCTACAATCAACGACCCCAAAATCGAGTTGAAAATCTTGAGACCACAGGAAATTCCAGTTTTCGTCGCTGAAGGCTTGCAAGACGTCGGCATCACTGGCCAAGACTGGATTAAGGAGACAGGCGCGGATGTTGAGGTGCTTCAGAACCTAGAATACGGGAAAATAAGGCTGGTAGTAGCTATACCCAAAAGTTCAGCTGCAAACACTCTTTCAGAAGTCATGGAGGACGTTTGGAGTAAGGGTCGAAACTTTAGGGTTTCCACTGAATACCTGAACATTGCCGCGGAGTACGTCAAGAGCAACCCTGCCTACAAGAAGCGCTTCTGCGACTCAGCACCAATGATTGTAACACCCTGGTGGAGAAAAGGCGAAAACCCAAGAGCAAAAATATTCCTATCCTTCGGCGCCACAGAAGCCAAGCCGCCAGAGAACGCCGACTGCATAATAGATGTCACCGAAACCGGCTCAACATTAGACGCAAACAACCTTAAGATAATTGAGACCGTAATGCACTCTGCGGCTGTGCTTATAGCGAACAGGAAGGCGCTGGCTGACCCGCAGAAGAAAGAGAAAATCTTTGACATCCTAACGCTGCTGAAGGGCGTGGTTGACGGCGCCAAGAGAATTCACATATTCCTAAACGTGGAAAAGAAGAACTTGCAGAAGTTGCTTGCTGAGCTACCCGCGCTGAAGAATCCTACCGTAGCGCCGTTAGCGGATGAAAACTGGTGCTCCGTCAACACTGTAATAGAAAAAGACTGCCTCATTGACCTCTTGCCCAGAATCCGCAAGCTTGCGCAGGGACTCGTCGTCTACGAGCCGCGGCAGGTGCTGGCCTTGGATGAGATAAGTAGGAGAGAAGGAAACGGGTGCGAAACCAAGCGCACGTGAAGGTCTGGAAATCATCAGCGCTTCCGCCAAACTGGCTCAAACGGCAAGCGACAAGTGAAACAGTAAGCGAGCAGCTTGAAAGCGACGTTAAAGCCATAATCAGCTTGGTAAGAGAAAAGGGCGACGCCGCTCTGGTGGAGCTAACTGCAGAATTCGACAGAGCCCGTTTGGACGCAGAGAATTTGCGAGTTAAGCCCGCGGAGGTTGAAGCAGCTTATCGAGAAGTCAGCGAGGAGCAGATTTCTGCGCTGAAGCTAATGAAAGATAAAGTCAGCGCGTTTGAAAGTCTAAAGCTGAAGCAGGCAACGCTGAAAACCTCCAAAGACGGCATCACCATTCAAAGTGTTCTGCGCCCAATCGAAAGCGTAGGCTGCTATGTGCCAGGCGGCTTGGCTGCCTACCCAAGCACGTTAATCATGACTGCAGTACCTGCGAAAGTGGCTGGTGTCTCTCGGATAGTGGTGTGCTCACCGCCTAACGCTAAGGGTTCGGTGAATCCGCTGGTGCTTGTTGCCGCGGACATCTGCGGCGTTACTGAGGTCTATAAGGTTGGCGGAGCCCAAGCCATTGCCGCTTTAGCCTACGGCACAGAAACAATTAAGCCCGTCAAAAAAATCGTGGGTCCGGGAAACAGATACGTTACAGTTGCAAAGATTCTTGTTTCAAAGGATGTTGCGGTTGACATGCCTGCTGGGCCAAGCGAAGTTCTCGTGATAGCCGATGACAGTGCTGACCCTGAGCTTATTGCTCTTGACATGATTTCGCAGGCTGAGCATGGCGTGGATAGCGTTGCTGGTTTGATAACGCCGTCTGAGAAGCTTGCAGAGGAAGTGCAGCGTTGGCTGGAGAAAATTGTTGCTGCAGTTGAGCGGCGCGAAATAGTTGCCGCGGCGCTTGAGAAGTATGGATTCATAATAACCTGCAGAGACTTGGCGGAAGCTGCCGAGTTGGCTAATGCATTTGCTCCTGAGCACATTGAGATAATGACGCGAGGCGCTGAGAAGATGGCGGAGAAAATCACGACGGCGGGTCTCATCCTTGTTGGCGCGTACAGTCCTGTTGCCTTAAGCGATTACGCCAGTGGCACAAATCATGTTTTACCCACGGGCGGCTTCGGTAGCGCGTTTTCAGGTTTATCAGCGCTTGATTTCGTAAGAAGAGTCAACATTGTTGAATGCTCACGGGAAGGTTTGCAGCGTGTGCAGAAGCTTGTGGCGGTTATGACTGCAGCGGAAAACCTTCCTAATCACTATAAAGCCTTAGAAGCGAGACTGGAAAAATGAACGTGAAAGGTAAGAAATGGCTGAAAGAAAAACTTGCTGAAATAGAAGCCCTAGAGAGCTATGCGCCTGAAAAGACTATAGAAGGCGTAGCAAGGGAGTACGGGCTTTCACCCGCCAGCATCATTAAGCTCAACTTTAACGAAAACCTCTACATACCACGAGAAAAAATAGCTGCGCTCCTTAAGGAAGTGGCTGAGGAATGCGACCTGCGGCTTTACCCGCAGGAAGAGGAAGAGCAGCTGCGCGAAGACATAGCCAAATATCTTCGTTTGAAGCCCGCGAATGTTGCCATAGGAAACTCCAGCGACGAAGTAATGGACCGTGTTACAAGGCTGTTCTTGGGTAAAGGCGATGTAGCCGTAACGTTTACGCCGACCTTCAGCGTCTTCCGCTACTGTGTGCGATATAATGGCGCCGACTACGTGGCTGTGCCGCTTCGGAAAGGCTTTAAGCTTGATGTTGAAGGGTTACGCGCGTCCTTCAAGCCTGAAACAAGGATGCTTTATCTGTGCTCTCCGAACAACCCGACTGGAAACCAGTTTGCCCTCGAGGAGATTGAGGCGTTAATTGAAGATTTTCCTGGTTTGGTGATGATTGATGAGGCTTATGGCGAATACGCTGACTACTCTGCTGTGCCGCTTATAGATAAGTATGAGAATCTTGTGGTTTTGCGAACTTTCTCAAAGGCCTTCGGCTTAGCTGGGCTTAGGCTCGGCTACGCCGTGGCTAATCCGACGCTGGCAAAGGCGATTAACAAAATTCCAGCACCATACGCAATCAATGTTGTCTCTTTGACCATGGGCAGGAAGCTGCTGGAGAACGTTGGCATAATGCAGGAGGCTGTTGCGGCATTGAAGGCTGAGCGGAGAAAACTGATAAGCTGGCTGAATGAGATAAGAGGTGTGGAGGCGTTCGATTCGCAGGCAAACTTTGTGCTCATCAACACAAGCAAACCGTATGAGGATGTCTACGTTAATTTGCTGAAGAAGGGCATAATCATAAAGAAGCTTGGGCGCCTATTAACGTACGAGAATTGCCTCAGAGCCACAGTCGGCCTGCCTGAAATGAACATGAAGCTCCTGAACGCACTAAAAGAGAGTTTAGGTGGAGAGGCATGAGGAAAGAGGAAGTGTATAGGCGAACGAAGGAAACCGAAGTCCAGGTAAGCGTAAACCTTGAAGGGGAAGGAAAAGCTGCCGTTGACACGGGCGTGGCATTCCTCGACCACCTGATTACTTCATTGGCAACACACAGCATGATAGACATCACTGCCAAGGTAAAAGGCGACCTAAGGCATCATGCAGTTGAAGACTTAGCCATCGGCTTAGGCGAAGCGTTGAACAAAGCCTTAGGCAGCCGGGAGGGCATAGCACGTTTCGGCTACGCAGTAGCGCCCATGGATTGCTCGTTGGCTTGGGCCGCCGTCGACCTCGTGAAGCGCCCGTACTTTAAGGTTGATTTGAAGCTGCGCGGCAAAAAAATCGAGGACATGCCCACAGAAGATATCAACCACTTTTTCGAGTCGTTAGCCACTTCGCTCTGCGCAAACGTACACATCTTTGTTCAGTACGGCAGCAACGACCACCACAAGGCAGAGGCCGCGGTTAAAGCCTTGGCGCTGGCGCTGAGGCAGGCTATAGCATTGGATCCTAGGCGGAAAGGAGTGCCAAGCAGTAAAGGTGTAATTTGATGGCTCAGGTTGCGATATTCGATTACGGTGTTGGAAATCTTCTTAGCTTAAAGTGCGCTTTAGAAAAAGTAGGGTTAAAAGCTAAAATTACCACGTCAGGGCAACAATTATGTGCAGCAGATGCTATCGCGTTGCCTGGCGTTGGCAACTTTTCCGCCGCTGTCGCTAAACTCAACGCCGTAAAAGAGTCTTTACTGTCGACTGTGGAGAGTGGCAAGCCCATACTCGGAATATGTCTTGGAATGCAGCTTTTCTTTGAAGAAAGCGAGGAAGGACCGGGCAGTGGCTTAGCGCTTTTTAAGGGAAAAGCCGTCAGGCTAAGTGGCCAATTGAAGGTGCCACATATGGGCTGGAACACACTTCGCATAGTTAAACCTAACGAGCTCTTCGATGATGTTGCAGATGGCGCATACGTGTATTTTGTGCACTCGCTTTATCCTGTGCCCAATGATAAGCAGATTATCGCTGCTGAAACAGAGTACGGCGTTACGTTCACTTCTGCGGTTGCCAGCAAAAACGTGTATGGCACTCAGTTTCACCCGGAGAAATCAGGCAGCGACGGCTTGAAAATTCTCGAGAACTTTGCTAAGATAGTGAAAAGGTGACACGCCAATTGCAGCTGATTCCAGCCATCGACTTAATGCGCGGCAAAATCGTTAGGCTTACACGCGGCGATCCGAAGACGGCGAAGGTTTACGACCAGTTCGGCGGGCCTGTGGAAACCGCGAGAAAGTGGCAGACAGATGGCGCTGGAAAACTGCACATTATAGATTTGGACGCGGCTTTCAGCACTGGAAACAACTTGGCTGTCATAGCGGAAATCGCAAAAAACGTGGATTTACCCATTCAGGTTGGCGGCGGAATCCGCACCGTGGACGCTGCAAGACGGCTGCTGCGGCTGGGCATAAGCCAAGTCATCCTCGGCGCGTTAGCCTTCAGCGACCCAGAGGCGATAACGCAGATTCAGCGTGAATTCGGCGCAGAAGCCGTGATTGTGGCGTTGGATAATAAAGGCGGAAAAATAATGGTTGAGGGCTGGCAAACAGAAACCTCTATGCACGTGAAAGCGGCGTTGGAAAAGTTCGCTGTTCTCGGCGTTCGCACGTTTCTCATAACGTCCATAACCAAGGACGGAACCCTTTCAGGTCCAGACTTTGAAACGCTTAGAGAAGCCTGCGAGCATCCGGGTGTGGAGGTAATTGCTGCTGGCGGAATCGGAGGCTTAAACGATTTGACAGCGCTAAAACGGATAGGCGTGGCTGGCGTGGTTATTGGCAAAGCCTTATACGAGGGCAGATTCACGCTAAAAGAGGCGCTAAAAAGCATAGGAGAAGCTTGAGCGGCTATGCCGTTGGCGAAGCGGATAATTCCCTGCTTGGATGTTGAACAGGGCAAGGTGGTTAAGGGAATAAACTTTGTAAACCTGAAGAGGGCAGGTGACCCTGTCGAATTGGCGAAGCGCTACTCAGAAGAGGGCGCTGACGAACTCGTTTTCCTTGACATAACGGCTTCCGCTGAGAAACGGGACATCCTGCGGGGCGTCGTGGAGGGCGTGGCGAAAGCCATAAACATTCCGTTCACTGTGGGCGGTGGAATCCGCAGTGTTGCTGATGCTCGGCTGATTCTCTGCAGCGGCGCAGACAAGGTCTCCGTGAACACCGCAGCGGTGGAAAACCCGCGGTTGATAAGGGAGCTTGCCGAGGTGTTTGGGCGGCAGTGCGTTGTAGTTGCCATCGACGCGAAACGGAGACGCGAGCAAAGCGCGGATAAAATAACCGTGGAGACAAGCGAGGGCGCCGTCTGGTTCGAGGTTTACACTTACGGCGGAAGAAAACCCACGGGCATAGACGCCGTCGAGTGGGCTTTGCGGGCTGAGCGGCTTGGCGCCGGCGAATTTCTGGTAACTTCTATGGATAGGGATGGCACAGAAGACGGTTACGACATAGAATTGACACGCACCATTTCTGAGCGAGTTAATGTTCCCGTTATCGCAAGCGGCGGCGCGGGAAAACCCGAACATTTTCTTCAAATTTTCACGGATGGTAAGGCTGATGCAGCGCTGGCTGCTTCAGTTTTCCACTACAACAAGTATCCAGTTCCAGTTGTAAAGGCATTTCTGCGCAAGCAGGGGGTGAATGTTAGACCATGATAAATGAGGACTTGCTTAAGAAGCTGGACTTCGAAAAGGGCGGCGGGCTCATTCCCGTGGTGGTGCAGGACGCCACTTCAAAGGCAGTGCTTATGCTGGCTTACGCAAACAAGGAAGCACTTGAGAAAACGCTGAGCACAGGCTACGCTCACTATTGGAGTCGTTCGCGGAACCAATTGTGGATGAAAGGCGAAACCTCGGGGCACACGCAGAAAATCAAAGCCATATTTGTAGACTGTGATTACGACGCGCTGCTTTATGTTGTGGAGCAGAAAGGACCCGCATGCCACACGGGAAACGAAACATGCTTCTACAGCAAGCTATAGAACGTCGCTTACCTGCTTTTCTATACCCTCTATAGGTTTCTGCATAGAATCTCTAATAGGCGCCAAATATGAAGGCGCGGCACAGCACCTTTTAAATAAGTCACTATTAAAGTTAAACCAGACAGGGGATTGCAAGTGACGTCTGAAGTAGCGAAAGGTAAACGCGCGCTTTGTGAGAAAGAAATCGAGGTTGAAGGGCACCTCATAGACTCTATGATTCTCACGAGGATTTGGGACCGCATAATCGAGCTTGGCGGAGACTTTGAGACGCTGGAGTTCAGGGTTGGGAAGCATAAAACGGACACCAGTTACGCGCGGATACTTGTTAAGGGTAGGAGCCCGCAGCATCTGGAGAATATACTGAAAGAGATTTATCCGCTTGGAGCCGTTCCATTCCGCACCGCTGAGGTTAAGAGTGAGCCGGCGCCTGCGGACATGGTTTTCCCTGATAATTTCTATTCAACAACGAATAATCCGACGCAGGTGTACTTCAAGGGCGAATGGATTGAAGTTGAAGGCATAATGATGGATAAGGTCATAGTCATAGACCCGCAGGCTAAAAGGGCGTTCTGCAAGCCCATTCGGGAAGTCAAGAAAGGCGACTTAATAGTGGTAGGGGAAGAGGGCATACGCGTCAAGCCGCCTGAGCGGCCCCGTGAAAGCACGGGTATATTCAAATTCATGAGCAGCGGCGCCTCAAGCGAGAAGCCTGCAACCGCCATCATTAAGCAGATAGCCCAAGACCTCTATAACGTGAAGAAATCGGGTGGAAAAGTTGCGGTGGTCGCCGGTCCCGCAGTGGTGCACACGGGCGCTGCAGCAGCGCTTGCCATGCTCATCCGCGAGGGCTTCGTCGACGTGCTGTTATCGGGCAATGCGTTGGCAGTTCACGATGTGGAGGCTGATTTGCTGAAGACTTCGCTGGGCGTCTCGCTACGGGAGGGCACAGCAGCCATAGGCGGATGCCGCCATCATCTCGTAGCCATAAACACCATCTACAAGGCTGGCGGCCTCAAAGCAGCAGTGGAGAAGGGTATACTAAAAAGCGGGATAATCTACGAATGCGTCAAGAAAGGTGTACCCTTTGTCTTGGCGGGCTCAATACGAGATGACGGGCCATTGCCGGATGTGATAACCGATACAGTGATGGCGCAGCAGAAGTATAAAGAGCACCTGAAGGACGTTACCATGGTGCTGATGCTGGCGTCAACACTGCACGCCATCGCAGTAGGCAACATGCTACCCTCAACTGTTAAGCTGGTATGCCTCGACATTAACCCCGCCGCTGTGACGAAGCTTCTGGACAGAGGCTCAACCCAAGCAGTAGGCGTAATCACCGACATCGGCACCTTCCTGCCGCTTCTAGCGGAAGAAATCAAAAAACTAAACAAATAAAGGTTTGAATACCCCGCAAAACCATGACCGGAACATCGGATAGTCGAAGAGCAACATAAAGCGTTAAACAAAAATTCGCTAACGCTTTCAGCATTTTGCGTTACTTTCTTTTGTTACCTTCTTGCTTGTGATTGCTGGCGCCTCGAAGTGTGTTCATCAGCCATTAATAAGCTCACCAATAAAAGAATTAGATCTTTAGAATGGCAGGCATATTGACTAATAAATGCCGAGCGACATTGTCCGCTAGAAAAATGTGCATGAATTACAATTTATCATATTCTACAGGCATAAGTGAATAATGATTAAAAAATGCTTGATAGAAAACTTGAATCAATGTTTTGTCAAAAACGCTTTTAGCATGAAATAACCCTTAATAGTATTGTTGGTGCTGTGATGAAGAAAGCAGCACTTGTATCAGCTACAATCATGTGCTGTATTATGGTTATCTGTTCAACGGTTAAGTTTGCAGATGCAAATATTATCCCTTACCCGGATACGCCTAGCACTGAGTTGCCAACTCTGGTAATTAGAAGCCCAAAGAATTATTCTGATTACTATGCTGATAATACTTTCAGACTAGACTTTGTTATTATAGAACCTGAGTCTTGGGATTTATACTACAAGTTTTTTCCCATAGTAGGAGAATATTATCTTGCGGTGTATTTGGATGGTGTTAGGAGCATTCTGCAGCTTTAAAGATTTCCAAGAAGTAACACAGTCTCAGACTATACAGCCATTTTTACCAACCTAACTGACACTGAGCATGTAGTGCACATAGTAGTTGAGGCAAGAGCGTATTATATGGCATATTACACAGAAAATGGTGAAACTATTTCAACAGGAAGAACCAACAACACCTATATCACTCAAACCATACATTTTCAAATAGACCCAACTTCTAAAACGGTGTTATTCCAAAAAGATCCTCAATTAGTAAGCAAAGACCCCTATCCTAATCCTCCTATACCAGTGCCCGTTATCCTATCTCCTCAAAACACAAGCTACATGGTAGATAACGTCTCGCAATTCACACTGCCACTCGACTTCTCAATCAACGCAACTGCCCCGTGGATAGGTTATAGCTTAGACAATCAATCAAGAATCACCATTCGTGGAAACAGCACTTTATCGAAACTAAGCGCAGGCGCGCATAACATAACCTTATTCGCTATGGGCGTCTTTGGTAATATGGGTATTTCAGACACCGTCCACTTCACCTTGATTGAACAAGGTGCGCCAAATTCAAGTTTTCAACCAATACTAATAGCACTACCCATAGTCACATTGACTTCAGCCGTGGGTCTGCTGATTTACTCAAAGAAACGCAAACACTAAAAATGTAACCCAACAAAATCATCACTCTTAAAACTCAAATATTCAAGTTTCTGCAGAATATATTACAGAATATTATGGTAATAACTTGCGCACATAATCGGCAACAGTCAAATTTTGCTTCAGCGCTATTCTTTTAAGCGCAGCGTTGACGCCTGTAGAATACTGCACCGCCTTCTTAGGCTTCATCGCTATCGACGCGGGCAAACCCAAGTTCTCAGCTGCTTTCCGCAGCACCAATTTCCGCAGCGAACTCACCTTCCTTTCAAACTTCAGCTCCAGAGGCAATGCCGTAGCGAATTTTGCCAGCTCGTACGAGGCGAAGGGCAAACGCAACTCCACGCCGTGAAAACTGCAGATCTTCACGTCCCGCTCAAGATTACTCTCATGAAGCCCAGCCACATCCTCAAACATCATCTTCCAAGCTTTCTCTGCGCCATAAGCCACGTAAGCCTTAACATACCGTTGATAGCCGCCGAAAAGTTCATCCGCGCCTTGCCCAGCAAGCAGCACCCTAAACCCTGCAGCCGCAGCCTTCTCCGCTGTCCAGTAAAATGGGATGCCGATGCCTACTTTAACTGGATCAGCCTCCTCGATGAGCGCCGTAACCGCAGCTGCAGCCGCCTTCACATCCTCTTCCCTAAACAAATGCGCTTGCAAGGGCAAGCCCAGCGCTTCAGCCGCCTTTCGCGCTTCAACGGTTTCAGTGCGATTCTCTAAGCTAACATGAATTAAGTTAACGCTTACGTGGCACTTGCTCGCCAGAAACGCAACGATGCTGCTGTCTAAGCCGCCGGAAAACGCAACTGCAACCTCGCTCAAGCCAGAAACTCGCGTGCGAACAGCTTCGCACAGCAAACGCTGCAGCGTCGCGGCAGCATCCGCCATAGACACTGGCTTAGGCTCCGCGTAAAGCAGCCTTTTGACAGGTTGAAACTTGAAGCCGCTGGGGCTGACAAGCGCTAAATGCCCAGGAGGAAACGACTTCACATCGGCCATGCCAAGCTTCCATAGCGCTTTCTTACGCGTGGATAGCGCCGCAGCATCCGCGTTTTCGCCGTAGTATAGCGGCTGAACGCCTACCGCGTCTCTGCCCGCAATAATCCGCTCCTGCTCAGCGATTATGAACGCGAAGTCGCCATCTGCTTCTCGCAGAAGCGCTTCTGCTGTCTTAACGCTATCTCCACGCTGAAGCTTCGCCGCTAATGCCTCCGCGCCTGAAGCTGCGCATGGCGGAGAGTAAACTCTGCCTTCAAAGACCACGGTTACGCCGCCTGCGCATGCGTAACGCTGATTAGCCGGTAAGCTGAGTGTTGTTTTGCCACTGTGCTTGTCCAAAGCCGCAACAACTGTTGCTGACATGTCTAAACAGCTCTCTTATGCTTGGGTATTCTCTTACTGTTTGGTAAAACATTAATCTTTAATGCGCATACACATCTGGCGAGGGAAAAAGTGATTTGCCTATCCTACCCATAGACACTGGCCGCTACGGAACGCCCGAAATGCTCCGGGTCTTCGAAGAAGAAACGCGTATCCAGCGGCTACTTGACGTTGAAGCTGCTTTGGCTTTGGCGCATGCTGTAGTCGGCAACATTCCGCGGAAAGACGCGGAAAAAATCGCTGCCATGGCCTCCACTAGACACGTAAAAGTCGAGCGGGTAAAGGCGATTGAGAAGGAGATAAAACATGATATTGCCTCGCTGGTTCGCGCTTTAGCTGAGGTGTGCGGCGCAAGCGGCGCCTACGTGCATTTGGGTGCCACAAGCTACGACATCGTGGACACCGCGAATGCGCTTCAGCTGAAAGAAGCTGTGGAAATCATTGAGAAGCGGTTGGCCACGCTAAAAGGTCTGCTGCAGAAGCAAGCCGCGGAGCATAAGGAAACCGTGATGATTGGAAGAACACACGGCCAGCATGCCCTACCGATTACGTTAGGCTTCAAATTCGCCGTTTGGGGCTACGAAATCCAGCGGCACATCGAGCGGCTGAACGAGTGTAAAAAGCGCGTTTTAGTCGGCAAAATGAGCGGCGCAGTAGGCACCCAAGCAGGCCTCGGCGAGCACGCCCAGCGCATCCAAGAGCTCGTTATGAAACGGCTTGGACTTCAGCCCGCGGAGATTTCCACCCAGATTGTACAGAGAGACCGCTACGCAGAGCTTATCTGCCTTTTAGCGCTCATCGCTTCGTCGCTGGAGAACTTCGCCACCGAAATCCGTGAGCTTCAGCGCCCCGAAATAGGCGAGCTCTTCGAGGCTTTTGAGCGGTCGAAGCAAGTGGGTAGCTCAACTATGCCGCATAAGCGGAACCCCGAGACCTGCGAGCGCATCTGTGGTTTAGCCCGCATAGTCAGAAGCTTAGCGGTTCCGGCGCTTGAGAATGTCGTTACGTGGCATGAGCGAGATTTAACGCAGTCTTCAGCTGAACGCTTCATTTTCCCCGAAGCATGCATACTGGTTGATTACATGCTGACGTTGATGAGCAACGTGATAGCAAACTTGCGTATTGACGCACAGCACATGGTGCGGAACTTGGAGTTGACGCAGGGACGTGCCATGTCCGAGGCGGTGATGATGGCTTTGGCGCGGAAGGGCATGGACCGGCAGGAAGCCCACGAGTTACTGCGGCAGTTAACCATAAAAAGCGAGCTGGAAAAGCGGCATTTTCGGGATGTGCTCCTCGAAAACGAGACGGTGCGCAGTAGACTCAGCGTGGAAGAAATCGACTCGGCGCTTGATCCTAAGAATTATTTGGGCACCGCGGTTAAACAAGCGGAAAAGTTCGCAAAACTAAGCTAAAAATCAACCAGTGATTTCTGCCGCCACTCCGCAGTTTTCTCAAGTTTCTCCCAAGCTTCTTTCTTGACGAAGCCGCCAACCTGCTCCTTAATCTTCTTCGCCAGTCGCGGTCCAATCAGCGGCAGATTCGTTAAATCTTCAAGCGATGCATGCTTTATGTCCTCAAGCGTCTTGAAGCCTGCGTTGTAAAGGATGCGCCCGCGCACGCGGCCGATGCCTTCCAGCTTAACGATTGCCAGCAGCTCCTTCTTCACGCCTTTAGCCACACGCTCTATTAGCTCCGCTGTTAAGGGCTGAATTTCCGTATGCCCCAGCAGCCTGCCGAGCTCTTGCGTGGCGTAGAGTAGCCACTTGGCGTTTTCAATTGTCTTGTAAAGGTCTCCTGGCTGGACGCCAAAACGCTCTAGCAGCGTTTCCTCGCTTGTTTCTTCAATCCAGCTGTGCAGAACAAGGGCGGTTTTGATTTCGCCGAGGAAGTTTTCGTAGGCTATGCGGTCTTCCAATTCGGCTGGCGGCTCGATAAAGAGTTCTTCGCGGTGTTCTTCCATGCGTATTGCCACCTCGTCCATCTCGCGTGCATGTGGCCGCATTACGGGTTCCATGTCTGGCGTATGCGCGATTAGATGCAGCAGGCTGAATTCGGCTAGGCTTTCTGGTCTGCGCTTGAGCGCGTCGCGGATTACCACGGCGGTTGCTGGGTCAATGTAGAGTTCGCTTACGCGTTTTCCAAGGCGTGTAGCGTAGATTTCGTTGCTGAAAACTTCGAGCATTTCTTCATCGTACAGGTACCGTAGGATTTTGGCTATTATGCTCTTGATGGCTTTCACGTCGTACTGGTGCGCATAGAAGGTTTTTGCGAAGAAATCATAGATGCCGCTTTCCGTGTGCGCAAAGTCCGAAGCGATTGTTGCGAGCACGTGGCTGCGGATTATGCGTTCAACTGCAAGTCTTGACCATATCCTTTCTGGATGCGCGAATACATAGCTGTTCATGAGGTAGTCGGCTTCGTCAGCGGTTTTTGCGATGAGCACAGCTTCACCTGTCTTATCATATTTGGGTCTTCCGGCGCGTCCTGCCATCTGCTTATATTCTAGCACGCTTATGGGGTAATAGCCATAGCCGGGTTCCCAGCGTCGGTAGTCTTGGATGATTACGGTACGCGCGGGCAGGTTCACGCCGAAAGCCAGCGTGGGCGTGGCAGTGAGCGCTTTGATTTTGCCTTGTCGGAATAGGTCTTCGATTATGCGCCGGTGAGCGCCAGCCAAGCCCGCATGATGGAATGCAGCGCCGCATTTAACAAGTGTAGCGAGGCTTTCGCTGATGCGTGTTCTTTCGCCCGCGGATAGGATTTTCTCTGCTTCGTGCTCTAGGGCTCTTTTTAGCGGTTTGGAGAGGGCTTCGGCGGTGTAGTCAGCGATTTTCTTTGCCCATGTCACTGAGTTCTGCCTTGTTGACGTGAAAACAAGCGCTTGCCCACCTGTTTTTATGGTGTTCAGCACAAGGTTAATGACGGGATTTGCGGTTTTCTTATCAATTTTTCTTGCGTCTCCGTCTCGATATTGGATTTCCTCGTGCAGCAGTATGCCCTCTTTAAGCGTGACTGGACGCCACTCGGTTATCACGTATTGCGCGTGAAGCCAAGCCGCGATTTCCTCGACGTTGTTTATGGTTGCGCTCAACGCGAGAATCTGCAGCGCCGGGTTAACCTGCATTAGCCTTGCGAGCACCACTTCAAGCGTTGGGCCACGTTCTGCCTCGTTAAGTAGGTGCACTTCATCCGCGACTATCAGCGAGATGTCCTCTATCCATCTGGCGCGGTGCCGCAGCAGCGAATCAGCTTTCTCATTCGTGGTCACTATGATATCGTACTTTTCTAACCAAGGGTCACTGCTGTCGAAGTCGCCTGTGCTGATGCCTATGCTTACGCGCTTGCCGTTTGCCTTACGTATAGCCGTATACTTCTGAAACTCGTCGAATTTCTCATTCGCCAGTGCTCTGAGTGGCGTGAGGTAAATGGCTTTGCCATTTCGCTCCAGCACATGCTTGAGGCTGCAGAGCTCCGCTATCAGCGTTTTTCCCGAAGCAGTCGGGCTTGCCAGAACAAGATTCTTGCCGTCCAGCACTCCAGCTTGGATGGCTTCTGCCTGCGGAGGATACAATTCGTTTATCCCTATGCGAAGCAGAATCTCCTTAACTTGCTCTGGCACCTGCAGCTCTGTTACCTTCAAATCCTTTTCCGCCATCCAAACTAGTTTATTATTACGTGAGTATGGGCTTGTGCAAGTTATTAGCGTTTTTAAACCCATAAATAGTTCCAGCACGCTTATTTGAAAACTTGCTACTGCTGATGCATTTTTAAAGCTGGAATAAAGTTAAGAAATCCAATTTTTGTTAGTTACCTACTTATGCTTCCTTTGGCAATTCGCTTTGCAAATGATTTGTTGCAATGTATATAAGTGTGTTATGTTTTCTTTCTATGGTAGAGTTTGGTTTGTATGGTTGAAAATGTTAGGGAACTTCTCAAGGCGCATGAGGGCATTACACGCGAGGTTTACTTGGACAACGAAAACTCCACAGTGGTGCCGCAAGAGGTTGTCGACGCCATGCTACCCTATTATAGCCGGCGCGCGTACGGCAACCCGACGCTTACGCATAAGCCCGGCTGGGAAGCCTTCGAAGCCATAATGACGGCGGCGCAGAAAATCAGCCGCTTAATAGGCGCCAAAATCCTCGAGGAGTTAACGTTCACGCCTGGCGAGACAGAAGCCAATAACTTGGCGTTGATGGGCGCTGCCTTCGCCAACAAACACCGCGGCAGGAAAATCGTGATATCCGCCATCGAACCCATAAACGTCCTGCATGTGGCGGAGTTACTGCAGAAATTCGGCTACGCGGTAAACAAGGTGCCCGTGGACAGCGAAGGCTTCATCAACCTCGAACGGCTAAAGGAGGCAGTGGACAGGGAAACGGTTCTTGTAAGCATCGCCGCCGTAAACAATGAGATTGGCACGGTTCAGCCCATCAAGGAAGCCGTAGACATAGTCAAAGACAGGAATCCCGACGCGCTCTTTCACACTGACGCCTCAGACGCCTATGGCCGTGTTCCCTTCAACGTGCAGGAGCTACGCGTGGACTTGGCAACTGTAAGCAGCTACAAAATCCTCGGGCCACGCGGTGTCGGCGCGCTTTACGTGCGGGAAGGCGTAAACGTGGACAAGATTCTCGAGGGGCAAATAGGCACGCAGAAACTTTGGCCCGGCGTCGAGAACACGCCGCTTATAGCAGGCTTCGCAAAAGCCTCCGAACTGGCCTTTCAAGATTTTGAAGCTAACGTTAACCGCATGCGTCGCATGCGCGACAAACTTGTAGACGGCATATTCGCCAAACTCGCGGACGTAAGGCTCAATGGCCCAGTGGGCGATAAGCGTGCGCCGGATAACGCCAACATTAGTTTCCTGCGCTGCGAGGGCGAAGCACTCACCATCGAGCTAAGCCTCAAAGGCGTCTACGTCTCCAGCGGAAGCGCCTGCAGCCGCCGGCTGCTCCAGCCCAGCCACGTGCTCGTTGCCATAGGCCGCAAATTCAGTGAAGCCCACGGCAGCGTGCTCATGAAAACCACGCGGTACCACACAGAAGAAGATATAACCTATGTTCTGGATGTATTACCTGCAGCGGTTAACCGCATAAGGGGGATAGTAGGCTCCACGGGAGTTGACTAAAATGTCACGTGTACCCTTACCCTACACGCAGAAAGTGCTTGACCTGTTCAGAAACCCTAAGAACTTGGGCAAGATGGATGACGCTAACGTTGTCGCCGTGGCGGGCAATCCCGCTTGCGGAGATATGATAACCTTCTACATGAAAATCAACGAGCAGGAAATAGTGGAAAAAGCTACGTTTGAGAGCTACGGCTGCGCCGCCAACATTGCAACCGCAAGCATAGTCACTGAAATGATAAAGGGCATGTGCCTTGAAGACATCTGGAAGGACATAACTTGGCAGAGAGTAACCGAGGAAGTAGGCGGCCTGCCAAGCGTCAAATTCCACTGCGGTGTCCTCGCCGTAGGCGCTGTCAAACGGGCAATCCGTAAATATTATGAGCAGAAAGGCGTGGCGCCAGTCTGGTTGCCTAAAGAATTAACTTTCGAGGAGAAACAGGCGCTGGAAGAGGAAGAACTCGCCGAGAGGCTTTCCAGAAGACTGCGTACCACGGAGGAAAAACAATCCTAAACCCCTACGAAATTCGAGAAGACTTTCCCATTCTAAAGCGGAAGATAAACGGAAACCCGCTGATTTACTTTGACAACGCCGCAACAACGCAGAAGCCACGCCAAGTAATAGACGCCCTACGAGAATACTATGAGAACCACAACGCCAATGTCCACAGAGCTGTGCACACGCTTTCACAGGAAGCCACCGAACTATACGAAAACGCCAGAAAAGAGATTGCCGCCTTCATAAACGCACGTGAGGCAGCGGAAATAGTTTTCACACGAGGCACCACCGAAGCCATCAACCTCGTCGCCTATGCATGGGGACTACGCAACTTAAAAAAAGGCGACGAAGTGCTACTGTCGCTGATGGAGCATCACAGCAACCTCGTGCCTTGGGAGCTAATCGCAAAAATAACCGGCTGCACAACAAAATATGTTAACGTAAACGCTGACGGCACACTTGACTACACAGATTTAGAAAACAAAATCTCCGGAAAAACCAAGCTCGCCGCTTTCAACCACATCTCAAACGTCAGCGGTGTAATCAACGACATAAAGCGAATCGTCAAAATCGCCCACGAAAACGGTGCCCTAGTGCTTGTAGACGCTGCCCAGTCAGTCCCGCATATACCCGTGGACGTCAAAGACCTAGACGCTGACTTCCTCGCCTTTTCAGGCCACAAAATGCTGGGGCCAACAGGCACAGGCGCGCTATACGCTAAGCGGCATCTACTCGAAGCCATGGAGCCATTCCACGGCGGCGGCGAAATGATACGGGAAGTAGTCTACAACCAGCAAACAGGCCGCTGCAGCATAGACTGGAATGAGCCGCCATGGAAATTCGAAGCGGGAACACCCAACATCGGCGGCAACATAGCTCTCGCGGAGGCAGTCAAATACCTGAAGCGGATAGGCATGCAGGAGGTGCTGGCGCACGAGAAAATGCTGACTGAATACGCCATAAAAACGCTTCAAGGCTGCTGCACCAAACTTGAGCTTTACGGCACCACCGATGCCAAGCTGAAATGCAGCATAATTCCCTTCGGCATAAAGGGTTTATCATCGCATGACGTGGCGCTTCTACTTGACAATTATGGAGTTATGATACGCAGCGGCTTCCACTGCGCCCAGCCACTGCACCAGACGCTCAAGCTGCAATCCTCCGCCCGCGCAAGCTTCTACATCTACAACACACGCGAAGAAATTGACCGCTTCGCAGAAATCCTCCGGGAGATTGAGCAGCTCTAATGCCAACGGTTGAAGATTACGTGGCAAGAATTGAAGAAACATGCGGTGAAGAAAAAAGCGCCATAGTCACCCTCAAATACGACAAGAAAGACGAAGCACTCGCCAAAATCCGCGGCAAAGCACAGCTAAAAAGCTCCCTTTCAGGCATCATCTTCGAATTCGCTTTCCGCGATGTGTCATTCCGCGCATTTCCCAGCGGCAAAATCATCTTTAAAGGCATCAAAAACAAAGAGCAACTTCAAGAAATTTTAGCGGCCTTGCTCCTCTAGCAAGGCAACAGCTATTCAAAAGCCTAAACAGCAGAATTTTTTCGCTTAACTTCGCCTAGTACAGCCTTCGGCAGCTGCCGCGCCTCTTTATCAATGGCCATTAGCACTGCAAGATAAACTGCGCCGCCTATGGCAGTCCAAGCCAAAGTTGTTGAGATTTTATTTGTATAGGGCAAAAGCAATAACACAGCGCCCATAGCCGCGGAAGCCAACGCATACTTTGCTATGCTCTTCCATGGTATTGTAATCTTGATCATGCCGCGAACCATAGCAACCAGAATTAGGAACATGAGGAATCGCGCTGCGGCGTTGATGGCGCAGACGGAAAAAGCCGCTAAAAACGGCTGATGAAACGCGTAAGTAGTCAAAACGAAATAGGTCGACGGAATCGTTATAGCAAAATGCAGGTAAGAAAGCGAATAAAGCAAGAATAATTTGCTTCGCACCATTGACTTGAAGGACAAGCGCTCGCGATCAACTGTTTCAACGCCCACAACGACAGAGCTATAAATGCTGGACACAACCGAAACAAGCGAATCCAACGCCAAAACTACGAGAACAAGCTCCGCGCCTGGATACAACGCAGTAGTTTCAGTTCTTAAAAGCACTATGTATGAGCTTGAAAGGGCTATGGCGCCAACACTCATTGGAAGCGCAAACATCAACACTGACTTCAAAGAAGTAGTGATATCCTCGCTTTTTCCTTCCGCCAAAAGCTTTGGATAAAGCGCATAAGATATAGCACCAGAATATGTGATGACGTTTGCAATCTGCAGTGCAGCATAGTATATGTCCATGCTGCCGTAGCCGCCATAGTAAAATAGCATGATAAAAACGAAATTTGCAATTACGCCGCCTACAACGCTGTATATGACGAGCACTGAGCCTTTAAGCCATTCTTTTACATAGCCAAATTGCATGGGCTGCTTCCACTGGTCCGCAAGAAACCAAGCGTAAAAAGCTGCCTGCATGGCTAGCGCAACGATGGTGGATACTACCGCGCCTAGAAGAGGCTGCCCCAACTGGATAATTATCACGTAGCCCACAATTACTCTGATTAGTTGCTGTAAGATCAAGCTGTAACCCATATACTGCGGTGCGCGCGCTTGAATACACGGCTCAAAAAGCCCAATTAAATATGCCTCGATAATCTGAACTGACACGATTAGATAAAATGGCAAGTATACCTCTGGATGAGCTACACCTGCTTCCGCAAGGAGAGACGGAAGCATAATGGGGATAATTATGAGGTATGCAGTTGTAGCTATTAAGGAAAAAATCAAATTTATTGTAAGCCCGGTTTTGGCTGCGCCTTCCTTTTCTCTTGCGACGCAGCGCATGACCCAGAAGGGCACGACGCCGGCCATCAGCGTGAAGTATGGGATAAGGGTGTTGATGTTTCCCCAGATGGCGTATTCAGGGCTTTCCGCCGCAATTGACCGGCCAAGCATGAATTGAAAAATAAGTCCCGTGGCTACGCTGAGTAATTTTGCAGCGAATATAACGTAACCCGAGTATTGCAACCTGATTTCTTTTTTTGGCAAATCGGCACCCTTTTTCAGTTCGTTTGATTGCACGTGAATCTAGTATTTATTTTTGTGTATGCGTCTCTTCTGTCGCAAAGTGTGCGTGCAAATAATAAACGTGGTTTTCAGGCTGCCTTATAAAAGGGTTATTTCAAAAAGCTACAGAGAATCGTTTCTGCCTCGGCGCTGTGCATGTTCTTTATGACCAAACGCTTCTGTCTCGAGGTTAATCCCGAAACTATTTCGACATCACTGTGGAAAAGCCTTGAAAGTTCCTTTATGAGCTCCTTGTTTACCTTGCCCTTTACGGGCTCTTCCGTGCAGAGGACTGTAATCTCATCGCCCTCAAGATTGACGCTGAACCGCGGCTGGTTTGGCTTGACAAACACTTCGATTAGTGTGCCTTCTTTTGTTTCAATGAGCTTCATGCAGTTGCGCACTCGGTTTCAGATTTAGCACGCTTGTGCTGCAGCGCCCAACTAAACTTTTTACGCAATGTTGCTGGATAAAACTTTTCCAAGTCAAAATTGACTTTCCGCGCCCACTCCACGTAAGCCATGGGATTAATGTAAGACTTAAGCGATGTCCCCAAGTTGTACTCTTTCGTAAGCCTTGTTAACTCCAAATCTAAGCGTGCTTTTTCTATGCGAGTTTCAAGCGCCGCGGTTTTCTTGCCTTCCGCCCTCTTCTGCTCCAGCTGCGCCTCCATCTCCTTGAGCTTGGCTTCTTTTTTGGCTAGGCGCTCATCAAAATTGGGTGGAATCTTGCGCTTGTGATTAGCCACTTCAGCCACTTTCAAATTAGCTAGTTTAGCATAATATTTCTTTATGTAGTCTGGGTCATCCTTCTTTACGCCGCTTTTGGCTAGCTCCTCGCGCAGGGTTTTTGTGCATCTCCAAGTGCGGAAGACTTTGGCGGTTAAACCCGGCATCTTCTCTGAGAGAAAGCGTGAAACCTTCTTGGAGTCTATGCCCTCGAATAGGTATTCTTTGCAATTTTTGGCGTATTCGCGGATGTTTCTGATGACTGACGGCGGCGCTTTCATGCTTTTAACCCAGCGCACCGAGTCTTTGCCTAAGAAGTCGAAGTGCAAGGTGTCGCCTTCGATTTTGATGTGCTCTGGTCTAAGCGTGATTGCGCCTACCGTGTCTGCTTCATCTGGGTCTTTTTCGTCGCCTACCCTCATGTTTGGACCCAAGATGAGCCAGCAGACCGTGGCGATCTTCCGTCGCTTTTCGTCTTTAGAATCAAGGTTCTTGAGTATATGCTCCTCAATCTTACTTATCTGTTTGCCCAGCGCCTCGGCCTTTTTGAACTTTTCCTTTTCACGGTTCTGCTTAAGAAATGCGGAGTCGCTGAACCAGACGTACTTGATTTTTCCTGTGAGTTTGTCTTCCCACTTTGCCAAGTACATTTTATCTGGTTCCCACACGATGGCTTTCCAGTTTCCAGGCGGCCTTGGGCTGTCAGGAGAGAGGTTCAAGATTATATCCTCTTCGCGTGGTCCTTCTTTCCATCTACCACGCTGCGGGTGGTCGCCGCGACCTGCGAAGAGACACGAGGGCTCAGCGGTCCAGTTGGCTATTTCCAGTTTTTGACCATCAACCTCGGCGAAGCCATAATACGCTTTCAGTTTCTCTCTCAGCGCTTTGCGTTCAGCGGCCTTCTGCTTTTTCTCGGCTGGCGTCATTGTTTCTTTAAGCAGTTTTTCGCGTTTTACAAAATCCAAAATTTCAGAGAAGTCGATGTCCTGATGAATCGCCGAATCCGGATTGCATATGTCGTTTCCATTGGAGCTTTCTATCTTCTGTGAGTATTCTTTGGCAAAGTCTGTTAAAAATTGCAGTGATGGATTTTCACGTTGCAATTGCGCCAAAAATTCTCGCATGAAGTTCTTCATGAAGACTTTATCCGGAGGCGATGTTGCAGACTGTCGTTTCTTTACCCACGCGACAGCCATTTGTTCGCTTTTCGGCGAAAGCTTTATCGCTTGACCTTTGATCTTGACGCTGAAACCCTTGTAATCGTATTGTGGAACATATATTCCGTTATGCTTTAGGCTTTTCATCTGGTGTTTCGTTTAAATTAACCTCCTGGAACAGTATATGCGCTTCATTTGAAACATGCTTGCCACGTTATGCTCTACTTTTTGAGATTTTACAAGTGGGAATGGTTCCATCTTTCAGTCTTTTTGTTCCTTAAAAATGTTACATGCCAAATATTATAAGTAACGGTCAAATTTTCCAGAAGCCCGCGCTTGCTGAAGTTTCCTGTATAGTTTTTCCACAATCGCTCTTTCTACATAGCCCTTATGAGGGCGGAAGCCGCCTGAGAAGCCTCCAGGTATATGCAGAAGCTCGTGGATGAGGGTTTTCTCTTTCTCTTCCTTAGACATCTTGTCATAAATTTCAGATATAACCTCAATTGTGTAGGAGGGTGGAAGGTTCAGAACATCTTGCCAGATTTTGCCTAACCCGTGAATGCGTGCTATTGTGCGCCTAGCTTTAGAGCCTCTGCTTCGGACGCAGAAAACGAATTGAGGCACAACATGATGTAGATTTAGCGCAGCAGCAATCTCGTCCACTTGCTTTTTAATGTCTGGCGCAGGATAGTATTTTATGGGCATATTCTCATCTTCAGGTTTAATAGTTGATTGCGCCTTTTGAGTTAAAAAGGTTAACAGCGTGCTCTCGATTAATTCAGCGGCCTGCCTAAGAACCCTTTTATCTTTAGGCAGCCTTTAGTATTTTTTGCCGGATGATGAGAAGGCATTAGCTTGACAGTTGCGGATGAAAGTTCAGAGTTACTCGGACGGCAATCAACCAGCATGGTTGCGGCATCTGTCGCGAGGTAAACAGTAATTTTTAATAAGGCTTGGAAAGCATTCTTTTTCACTATCTGAAGATGAAGGGACTGTATGACTGCAAGTTCAGGCGCTAAAATTGTGCTTACCGCTTCAGCAACTGAAATGAGCGATTTCTTCAATAATCCATTCATGGCTTTTTCTGCGGGCTTCGCCTTAGGGCCAATCCCGTTGAGCCTTGCCCGAAAATCCCTTTATCCGCCAGTGCCCCGTTGCCGTGATGGCAGAGCCAAGTATGCACCTTACGGTTTGCGAAAGGTTGAAGCCATGCTGCTGGAAAGCGGCTTCTCCGAATCAGATGTTATTGTGGCGCATCCTTTCGACTTAGATGAGTTTGTGGGACCAAACACAAAGGTCATCGGCATCTCTTCTATGGATCCCACGGGCATGGGTTATGTTAGCAAAACTTATTCTTCGGTTATTGGCGGCGGCGAATCGATGAATGCCGTTGAATTCCTAAAGCTTATAACTAACCCTGCCATCAAAAAGTTTAAGCCAAAGGTAATAGTTGGCGGCTTTGGTTCTTGGCAGCTGGAACGGAAGCAGATGACTGACAAATATGGCGTGGACTGCGTTGTCATCGGAGGAAAACCTGATGTTATAATTGACGTTTTCCGGAAAGCTGTCAATGGAGAACCGATTCCGCGTGTAGTTCGCGCCGACGAGAGCATGAGCAACTGGGACTATGGCACAATGCCCCTCATTAAGCATGCCGCTGTGCACGGTGAAGTTGAAATCTCCAAGGGCTGCGGGCGAAACTGCCAATTCTGCACGCCTACCATGCAGATCCGCGTAGATGTGCCGCTAGACCGGGTTATGCAGGAAGTTGAGGTAACAACGAGGGAAGGTAGCGACCACATAACCCTGATCACAGAAGACATTTTCTTGTATGGCGCGAAAAGCAAGAGTTTCATCCCAAACAGGGAGGCAGTGGTGAAACTGGTGAAAACCGTAGGCGATCACCCAGCTGTCAAAAGCATCCAATTATCGCACATGTCTCTGGCGCCTGTAGTCAACAATCCTCAGATGGTTAAGGAATTGGCTGAAATCCTAATTGAGCACAGCTGGTATTCGCTTGGCGGTAAACCAATAGTTACCGCTGAGACGGGCATAGAAACAGGCAGCACTAGACTTATGCGGAAGTATATGGCTGGCAAAATGCTTCCTTACAAGCCAGAGCAGTGGCAAGAAGTCGTCACTAGCGCTTTCGGGATACTAAACGATAATGAATGGTGCCCGCTAGCAACCCTGATCATAGGGCTTCCAGATGAGAAGGAAGAAGACGTTTTAGCCACACTTGAGCTCATGGATAAACTCAAAGGTTATAAGGCGTTTTATGTGCCGCTCTTTTTTGTGCCACTAGAGAACTGCATGCTGATGAACAAGAAGGGCGCAGAGCTTGACTCCTTGACAAGAGCCCGATGGGACTTCTTCATCCGCTGCTGGGAATACAACATTAGAATTTGGAAGCCTACATTCTTGGAAAACAGAGTCCGCAATCCAACGCTCTACAAGTTCATAAACAACATTTTCATTCCAAGCTTCGGCAAACTGGCAGGCATCTACTACGGCTGGACACGCAGCGAACAGCTGAAAGAAGCCTTCTGGCGATTAAGCCAACCTCAAATAACAGCAACCGCATAGTCAACAAGTGCTCCAGCAGCGCCAGCTAAGACTGGCTGCTTCAAGCTGAAGCCTGCTGCTGGACCTTAAGGGCTTTGCGTGCATAAGTGATGTAGCCTGTATGCCCCGTCATCATCGTATGTGGCCGTGTTTTTCCCCGTTCCACCTGCATGCTGCGCATTAGGCACTCTACGGTCTCTATGAAAACAAAATTATTCTCTTTAAGCGCCTCAACTGTTTTGACAACTTGGTCGATTGTTGGGCTAAAGGAAACTATCGTGCCCGACGGCTTCAGTGCTTCATAAGCGTGAGGAACAACAAGCCATGGAACCGCTAAGTCTAGAATTACGGCGTCAACATCGCGCTCGACGATGCCGGCGGTGACATCGCCGCTTTTTAGCTCCACGACATCCAGCAGACCCGCACGTTTCAGGTTTTTCTCAGCGTTTTTCTGGAACTCCTCGCGTAACTCGTAAGTGTAAACTTTGCCGTCTGGCTTAACGTAATGCGCAAGCGCTGTGGTTAACGCGCCTGTTCCAGTACCTGACTCTACAACGCGGCTTCCCGCGCCGATGCCGCTGAACATGACGATTAATGCGGCGTCCTTTGGATAGGTTATCTGCGTCTTGCGAGATGACTTCATAATGTAATCTGTAAGCGAAGGCTTCAGCGCTGTGAACTCTACGCCCACGCTGCTTGGAACGACGGTGCCGAAGTCCTTGCCTACAAGCTCGTCAAGCTTTATGAAGCCCTTATGAGTGTGAAAGGTTTTTCCAGCTTCAACCTTGACTAGGTATGTTCGGCGGGGATCCAAGCAGAGAAGCACATAATCTCCTTCAGTTATTTTCCCGTTTGCCAATGGCTTTTTTCTCCTGACAGAAAGAGTAAGATGACTGGGAATCATTTAAGCTTTGAATTTTCTGCCGACTTTCTGGAGAAGAATTAATGGGATTTGAATAAGGCGTGTCCTAATCATGCAGTTAAAAGTGCGCCTACCAGCCCTAGTGGACTTGGCGCAGTAGGCGCTGGTAAATATAGATGAAGTATATTATGGCGAAAACTGTCAGCGCAACCTCAAACGTGAGTACAGCGGGATTCTGTTCTACTGCCATGAAGTATCCACGCTGGAGGATATCCGCGAACACTAGGGCTTGGAGGAATATGGCGCCGCCTAAGCAGCTTAAGCCTAAACTGTGAAATATGATGCGAATTCTGCGGCTAAACGCTGGCGAAAGCGTCATCGGTGATCGTAAAATAATCAGCGGGTTTGTGGGCTTATAGTTTATGAAGCAGCAAGCAGAATCAAAACTAGCGATTACTGCTCAATTTTTATGGCTTCGCCAGCGTTATTCTTTGCATTGCGTTTTGTCTTCAGCGACTAATTGTTTAAGCTTCTTTTCCATCTTCAACTCGTACGCATGCTCTTTCACAGGCGGAGCCAAGCGCTTCCGCTTAAAAACGACGCCAGAGGGCACAATGCGTTGCTCGCCGACCTTAACCTTCACTTTCTCGCCGTTAACGATATCTTCAAACTCCTCAAGCGCCTCGATAATCCAATAGCCTTCGCTTTCAGTTACTACCCTAACCTTATACAAGCCCTTATAATACCAAACTTCACTCATAAAGCTCCCAACACTTATTCTTTTTATCCACAGCACGTAATAAATGCTCGCGGACTAAAGCGGGTACTCTCTGCCTTTTTCGACAAGCGTAACTTTGCCTTTCAAGTCGCGCATAAACTTTGCGAACAGGTCTGCACTCTCGGTGTGAATGGGAAAAATCTGTGAGGCGCCAATTTCCTTAAGTGCCTTTTTCAGCTTTAGCGGCATAATATGCCCTGACACGTGCACGTGGTATTGCGGCAGGCCATAATGCCTAAGCCAGTTAACTAGCCGCTCGTAGTCTAACTCCATCTCCTCGTTGAATGGCTCTGATGTGGAAAGCACGTAGCAGCTGCCTGCCACGGGCTTAAGCTGGACAAGCTCCTCAAAATCGTGTAAGGAAACGGCAAGCACCACTTTGCACTGCTGCTTCGAAACATCGAAGACATCAAAAATCTTGTTCTGCCCGCTGTACCGCTCAATAAGCTGGCTTTCCCACTTGTCAAAACGCTTCTTCGACTTTCGAAAAATCAATACACCATCATCATCCAGCGCCGGCACAGTTAAGCCCTTGTCCCTCCGTAGTGCCTCTAGCAAATGCGCCTGCTTCAGCGAAATCGCAAGGCACCGCTGGTTCTTCTTGGCTATGTGAAAGAAAGAGTTCAGTCGGTCAACATCTGAATAGCTGAATTCCGCGAGCACAATGCCATCAGCAGCCGCAACGATGCTGTCCAACTTGCTTTGAACCTCAGTTTCGGAAGACACCGTTGCGCCAGTCATGTTTGTGGCTTCGGTTATCACCGCAACGGGCTCTGCTTTCGCCGCGTGCTCCACAAAGTCGCGGGTTAACTCGGGTTTGGCGCCGTGGTCTCTGAAATCGCCGGTGTACGCAACTGTACCTTTTGAAGTGTGAATGAGGAAGCCGTAGGCGCCTGGAACCGAATGATCCACATGGAACGGTTCAATCTCCAAGCTGCCCACTTGGATTTTATTGCCTGTGCGGAACGGTTTAAACGCGATGTCAGCGACGCTGAATTCCAAGTCTGGCCGACGAATTTCGCTGAGTGCCCGCAGGATTGTTTGGGTTGTTTCTCCGCAATATATGGGAATTTCCCGTTTTATGAATGACAAATAAGCACAGTGATCCAAGTGGCCATGCGATATGAAAACAGCGTCAACCTCAGCGGGACTAGGATCGAATTTGTAGACGCCTTTGATTCTCGGGAGAATCCCAAGCTCCTGGAGGCTGCTTTCACTTTTTGGCGAGAGGAAAGGCGGCGAGTAGAACTGTTTCCGCATGGTAAAAGACATGCCGAAGTCGAATAATACGCGTGTATCTTTGTCTCGAAGTAGGATTTTGTTTCCGCCTATTTCATTGACGCCACCATAGAGCGTCACGGTCGTGCTATTCCTGACCATACACGCGTTTACCTCTATGCTTCAGCTTTCCTGCAAGCTTTCGACATGGCTAATAGTATAGAGGGCAACGTGAAAACGCTGAAAACCCTAGTGTACTTAGAAGCACCCGCTTTCCTTATAACCTGCACATCGCCGCCTTCCTTCAAGTAGCCACTTATGAAGGCTGTCGCAATTGCTTCTGCTTTGCCGTTACCGTATAAAGGAGGCAAATAATGGCCTGAATAGTAGAGAAATTCAGCTATGTCCCATGATTTGTCGCCGCTATACGAGGCTTGCTCAAAATCTAGCAGGTAAATTTTGTCATCCGGAGTGCATATTATGTTTTCTGGTTTAGTGTCACCTAATGCAACGTCAAGGGCATGTACTCGCGCGAATATCTCGCCCACCATCGTTATTTTTGCGAGATCTTTCTCGGTTCTTTCTGATGTTGCAATGCGCTTAATAGCGTTGCTCAAGTCTTCTCCTTCTACGTACTCCATGAAAACCAAGCGTTCTTTATGGTTTACGTATAAAATCTTTGGAACATTGAAGCTTTCGCAGCGTAGGCGTTCGCTTATTGCGCATTCTTTTTCAAGCCTAGTTCGGCCTAAAACAGCGAAGGAGCGGGCTCCAAAAGACCAGAGTGCCAGCGGAAACCACTTGAAGCCAGACCAGTCCTTAAACCGTTTGACAATGACTTTCTTCTCTACGTCTTGGGCTGAAGCCGTTATTAGGTATACATCGTTTAGCACTCCGCCAACCCTGTTAAATGTGACGTCGGCCTTCTCACCGTTCAGAAGCATCTTTTGGACAAAAGTGTTAATGTCAATTCTATCAGCTAAGGAGACTAAGCCCTGTGCTGTAGGAACAAAAATATATTTTTGCGGATCCACAAGACGATGTGGCACATCTGCTTCTCTGTTTATGGAGAATTTTTGAAAGTTTAGTAACGCATCAGCGTTCTGCGAAAAAATGTTAAGAAGTTGCGGCAAAGCATTAAATACTGAAGTAAATAGCGCTCGCGGCGCGTTCTTTGAGAGGTTCGCTAAACGGATCTTCGGGTTTTTGCTTTCAGCCACAAATTTTTTGTGAAGCAGCACATAGCCATTTGAAAAAAGGATTTTCTCCTCTTTTTCAAGCTGTTTTAAGGCTTCCATGTAGCCGTGGAAAACTAATTCAAGCTCTCTTTTGGAGGCAGTTTCGCTCATAAATTTTGAGTGGCTGTAGGACAACGGCGGAAAAATGTGGATTCGATTCAGCATAACTTCGTACATGAAATATTCTGGTTTAATTTGAAAGTTATGAGAAAGTTCTGGAAAAGTTTGAACCAAATTTTCCAATAACTCAAGGATTAACCGTTTCTTCAACATTATTTCCTGTTTATACAAGTATTTCTTTCCGCAAAGAGTGGTGTATGGGAAAATCAGTGCGGACGCTAATGCTTCACCTAAAAATCCACGTTCAACATCTCTTTCAAAAACCCATTGATCAACTGCAAAAATGATAATTGTTCTTCCGCCAATATTTTTGACATAGCTCATTAGTCTCGGCTGAAAATCTCGAATTACTAAAACTAACTCAAAAGTAGCCTTTGCACTTAATTTTTCCAGCGGTTGTTCGCCCAGTAAGCTCAAAGCTATGATTGGGGCTACCCCCGCGATATGTCTGCAGAAGCATAAAATTTGCTGTAATTCCTCGTTTGCGTTAATGGAATTTTGAATCAAAGCTTCACCCTGCATGGTCATACTAAGTAGGGGTAGCTGAAGAAATATAATTTTTCGACATGTTAACATTTTCGCTGAAAATTGAGCGCCGTAGCAAACAGTACCCCAATTTAGAGCAGATTCTTCCTTGTCGATACCGGAAGGAGAAGCGTTGCCGCCGTTGCCACGCTGAGAAGTTTTGGATTAAATGAGCGGCTGGTGCAGTCTAATTTTCTTCAACATCGGATTAAATGCTGAGGATTTGGCGGGTTCAATAGCTATGTCTATGTTTGTGGTTGTGCTTATTTTTTGGCATATGAGGTTTAGTGTGTTTTCTGTGTAGTTTAGTATGTTTTGGCCTTCAGTCGTGAGCTTGTAAATCTTCCGTGGCCGCTCGCTTGTCATGTTCCATTCGCTGTGTACGTAGCCCTTTTTTTCAAGTGTAGCTAGTAGCGGATAGATGGTGGATGGCCCGAAGTAGACGCCGAATGTCCGCCGTATTTTCGTTATAACCTGATAACCATGCATAGGCTCAGCGCTTAGAAACTGCAGAATAATCAAATCCAAGAGGCCTTTAATTAGTTTGACTTGGGCTTCTTTTTGTGGGTTTACCATTTTTTGTTCCTTCTGTTTTTTTGTTCAACAGTTTTTCTGTTGGACTTGTGTACAATATGTCCTTTATCAGACATATCGCATGTCCCTATTTAGACTAAACGCGCATATAAACGTTCATACATACTACAAGCATAAAAAAGCATAACAAAACAATACACCACACCAAAACTAAACATAAATTAAATAAACCAAAACACAAGAAATCCAACACAGAACCCCTCCTATCACAGGGAAAAAGCATGTCAGAAAACTACCGAAAAGCACTTGTTCAACGCATAATCAAAAACCTGCTAGATATCCAACTATTACGCATGGTTCAAACCCAACCACTATGGGGCTACATGATCAAAAAGAAGATAGAAACAACCTTCAAAATAAAACTTAGACACGGCGCGCTTTATCCCACGCTCAACAGCCTAGAACGAAGAGGCTTCCTCAAAAGCCAAAAACAAACACATGAAGGAAGAGCACGAAAAATCTATACCATAACAGACGCCGGCAAAGAATACCTCCGAAGCTATTACGGGATACTCAAAGATCAACTCGAAGGCAAAGACCTCTAATAATGCCGCTGCGTTTAAGGCGGTTCACGCCAGCAGCAAAAAGCTTTTATTACCAATAAACTGAAACGAATGTTCTAGGGAAGCAAAATGCAAATAGAAACAAGCAAAACACTTGGCGGCGTCGGCGCAATCCTAATGTTCCTCGGAGTTATCCCATTCTTAAGCTATTATGGAATCATCGAACTTGTAGGCTTAATACTCGTTATGGTCGCCCTATACAATTTAGCCAGCTACTATGTTGAAAAAGGCATTTTTAACAACGCACTTTACGGTTTGATAATAGGAATAGTTGGCGGAGTAATTGCGGTAGGAACACTTATCCTAATGGTTCTATCGTCGCTTACTGAATTTCTATACACGGTTTATCCAGACTGGAATGGCGACTGGTCAGCACTATCCGGATTAACCCCGGACGTATCAAATCTGGACATAAGCGCCGTAATGCCCTTCATAACAGGATTTTTCGTAACACTGCTTGTCCTCTGGATCTTCGCAATCATCGCATTCTATTTCGTCAGGCGCTCGTTAACAACACTTTCAGCAAAATCAGGCGTAGGCTTGTTCTCAACAGCCGGGCTGCTTATGCTCGTAGGCGCAGTGTTACTGATAGCTTTGTTCATCGGTGCCCTTCTAATATGGATAGGACTGCTGCTTCTTGCAGTGGCCTTCTTCCAGATAAAACCGCAGCAAGCCCAACCGACGCCGCCAACTCCGCCTCCAATGTAGGAAGGCAACCCCTTTCTCTTTTTTCTGTTTTGCCCTTGTTCTTGGCAATGTTTTGGTCTTTAAAGGGTTTATTGAAGATGGGCTGTTAATCTTATATGAATGGATATGTTTATATGACAAAATAGCGGTTGTAGTGAACACTTAAGCTTAACAATTAAAAAGGGACATGAAAAATGTCGGTTTGGCATGGTAGTTTACGCAAAAGGAAACGAACAGGCGGTAAGAAGCACGCTTACAGAGGAAAGCGAAAATTCGAGATGGGTGGTTTTCCAGCAGAGACCACCGTTGGCGAACCGAAGAGACGCATTGTAAGAGGGCGTGGCGGCCAAGTTAAAATTAAGGTCTTAAGCGAAAAGTACGCGTGCGTTACTGACCCGAAAACAGGTAAAACCGAGAAAGCCGAGATTCTGCGTGTCGTCAGAAACCGCGCTAACGTGGATTACGACCGCAGAGGCGTAATAACCAAGGGCGCTGAAATAGAAACTTCGCTTGGGATGGCTCGTGTTACTTCTAGCCCAGGCAGCGACGGCGTCATAAACGCTGTTCTAATAGGCAAGGAAGAAAAAAGCTAAGCAGCCACTACGGTTTAGGCTTTTCGCCTCGTAACTTCAAAAGTTGTTTCGCAACTTTACGTATAACTTGTTCCTTAGCGCCTTTCTTCTCAACCATAATCAGCCCAGTCTTAAGCCAAGGTGTCTTCGGATACGCGGCTTCAGCGAATACCTCATGCTTTAAACCAGCCTGCGCCACAGCCGTGGAGACTTCAGCTATTTTTGGATTCGGCACCGCCAAAGCTTTTGGAACACGACGCCCCTCTTTTCTTGTTTTGGTCTGGTCAAAATAGGCTGGCCAAATTATGAATTTCTCCTGTTTCCGCATACTTGTCACATTCCTCGGCTATTTGTGGGCATAGTAAACCACTAATTCCGTGTCGTTCGTGTCTACACGAACGAAGCCGAATCGCTCAAACTGTATTATTGTGTCTGGCTTTAACTTTTTGCAAGCGCTTTCCGCCAAGCCTTTGCTCACCGACGCATCAGGCATAACCACTTGGCAGGAGATTTCTTCGCCAGTTGGTATCCAATGGATAAGCTTGGCTTTCACTTTTCGTGCTTCTTCGTATGCTGTGCTGGCAAATTGTGCTTCCAATGAGTTAGACGCTGCGCGTTCTATCTTTACGTTGAAAAGTTCCATGAGTCTGAGCATTTCTCCGGTTTTGAAGGCTTCCGCATCCTTCTTTGCAATCCAGAAGGACGTAGTTGAGTCTTCGCCCTTGGGCGTTACGGTATATTTTCTAAAGCCAAGTTCAGGTTTTTCTGGATGCAGGGGAAGTTTAGCTTCCAATGTGCACGGAACATTTTTGACTTTAAGCTCAACGGGCTCGGATACAAAGAAGTATCTGCTGCTTTGCATGTCCAGAAGCTTGCGGTTGTAGGCAAAAAGATTCTCCCAGCTCAGCGTCACATCCGCAGTCTTGGGCCCAACATCAATTATCATCTTCTTAATGGCTGCTGGCGTTATTCCACGTTTCCTCAGCGCCGCAAAAGTTGCCAGCCTCGGGTCATCCCAACCCTTGTAGATACCTTCACGTATGCCCTGGACAATTTTTGATTTACTCAAAAAAGCGCCTGTTATCTTCAGTCTTCCATAATGTATAGCCTCAGGATAGCTCCAGCCCAAATGTCTATACACGTATTCCTGCCGTACCTGATTTGTCAAGTGCTCTTTGCCGCGGATTACATGCGTAACGCCCATTAAGTGGTCATCTATGCCTGCCGCCATGTTGTATAATGGCCAGACACGGTATTTGCTGCCTACGCGCGGGTGCGGATACTTTTCCGTGTCAATGATTCGCAACGCGGGCCAGTCGCGCACCGCGGGATTCGGATGCGCCAAGTCGGTTTTAATGCGCACTACAGCTTCACCTTCGCCGTAGCCGCCTTCCAGCATAAGCCGCCATCGCTTCAGCTGCTCCTCGGGCTGGAGGTCACGGCAACTGCACGGCTTGCTTTTCAAAATGTTCTTCCTGAACTGCTCCGGTTGGCAGATGCAGACATAAGCGTTTCCTTCCCGCAGAAGCTGCTCCGCATACTTGTAGTAGATGGGCAGCCTATCGCTTTGGATGTATTCCTCATCTACTTTGCAGCCTAACCACGCGAGGTCTTCCCTGATGCGCTCGTAGAATTCCAAAACAGGTCTCTTCAACTTTGGATCAGTATCTTCAAAGCGTAGGATGAAGCGGCCTTTATACATGCGGGCGTACTCGTGGCTTAATATTATCGCTCGTGCTGAGCCTAAGTGCAGAACGCAGTCAGGATTCGGCGAAAAGCGCGTAACCACCTGTGCATACTTCTCCACGTTCGGCAAAGGTGGAAGCTGCTTCTCTTCTTCGGCGGCTTTCTCCTTCTTTAGAGCCTCAGGCCATTTTTCTTCAACTCTCCGCTTTTGTTCGTCAATGGAAAGACTATTGACCTCGTTAACTATCCTGCTGATTAAGCCTGACAGCTCTTTAGCCTGAGTTTTCAACTCCTGCCTTTCGCCGATGACTCTGCCTATTATTGCGCCTGCCTGAGCTTTGCCGCCGTGCTGCAGCGCATTCAGTAAAGCGGCTTTTAGAATAAGCTCTCGAAGGGCTGAATCATTTTCCAACGTCAAGGGTTTTACGCTCTCTAATGAGTGTTATATGGTTCTTTTAATCAGAAATTCAGCGAACGCTTTTAATTTTTCCTTAGCCGCGGATGCCGGCAAAAGCTTATACACTTCGTTCCAGCTTTCCTCAACTATCCGCGCCGCAGTTTGCTTCACGTAGTCTATGGCGCCATACTTCTGCATTAGCGCGATGGCCTCATTGCGCAAGGCTTGATCTGATGTGTGCATGTTAAGAATCTGAATTAGGCGCTTCCTGTCAGCGCTACTTGCTTTCTTCAGTGTGTAAATAACCATCAGTGTTCTTTTTCCTTCGGTTATGTCTTGACCGACGCCGCCCTTTTTCTCTGCAAACTCCTTTCCCGTCAAGTCCAAAATGTCATCTTGCATCTGGAAAGCCACGCCTATGCTCTCAGCATAGTGACCGAGTTTTTCCACCAACTCCCTGTTGGCGCCTGCGAGCACCGCGGCGATTTTTGCGGCCATCCGCGCTAACGTGCCGGTCTTGTAAGCGCACATCTGCAGGTAATCTTGCTCGCTTAGCTTGTCAGCGTCAGCGATGCCCCTATGCCACGCGATGTCCATTGCTTGGCCCATACTGAGGTTTATCATTTCCTCAGCGTAAATCTCGTAGATGTCCCTAACGGTTTCCGCTGGTAACTCGGATTTTTTCGCCATCAACGGCAGAAGCGGCAGATAATACATGGCGTTTCCAGCGTTGACAGCGATGTCCAAACCGAAAATCTTGTATGTGCATGGTTTTCCGCGTCTTAGCTCTGATGAGTCTTCGATGTCGTCTATGATGAGCGTGCCGTTGTGAACCACTTCGGGGATGATGGCGAAGTCCAAGCAGTCCTTGGACTTTTTGCCGAGTGCTTCGCAGATGAGCAGAAATAGGGCGGGGCGCCATCTTTTTCCTCCTCTGTCCAGCATATCCCAGATAGGCTCGGCTACGCCCTTGTTTAGTGCTTCCAAGTTGAAGCTGTACTGGGGCGGGTTAACTTTAAAGAGAATAGCTTTCTCGGAAAATCTTCTCGGTATATACTTCTCAATTGCCTTATCTATCTGCGGCGCTGTTTCTTCAAGAAACTTTTCTATATCCATGCTTAGAATGCGCCTCTCCTAGCGTAAGCCTCAACATTAAAGCCTCTTGCCTTCAGCCACTCAGCAGTTTTACCCATAACCACAACAGGCGTCTTCGCCAGTTTCTGGACGCTATCTGCGCCTACAAGAAACATGACGTTTCGCAATTCCTCTATAAAAAGCGAAAGCAGATCTGCCACATCTTTTGCGCCTTTAATTGCGGCTTGCAGTACTGGTTGCGAAATGCTTGTTAAAGAGGCGTTAAGCGCCAGCGCCTTGGCCATGTCCATGCCGCTTCGTATGCCGCCAGACGCGATGACTGGTATCTTAACTCTTTGGGTTGTTTCTATGAGGCTTATGACAGTTGGGGTGCCCCAGTCCCAGAAGGCATCGCCCAAAAAATGCTGGATGCTCGTTTCCTGCCCTCTCGCGCGGTAATACTCCACAGCCGCGAAGCTTGTTCCGCCTGCGCCGCCGATATCTATTGCTTTCACGCCTGCAGCCTCCAACTTCTCAGCGTCTTCCGCAGCAATGCCAGCGCCTGTCTCCTTAACGATGACGGGCTTTTCAATTGCCGCTGCGATTTCGCCTATTTTCGCGAGAACGCCCTTAAAGTTTGTTTGCCCCTCGGGCTGGACTGCCTCTTGCAGCGCGTTTAAGTGTATCGCCACAGCATCAGCGTCTATCATCTCCACGGTTTTTTTTACTTCTTTTACGCCGTAGCCGTGGACAAGCTGGACACCGCCTATGTTAGCGATTAGGAAAGCGTTGGGCGCCTTTTTTCTTGCTACTGCGAAGGTTTCTACGAGCTTGGCGTCTTCTATGGCGGCTCTTTGGCTTCCAACACCCATGCCCAAGTGCAGTTGCTCCACAGCTTCGGCTATGGCCGCGTTTATTCGTGTCGCTTCTGCTGTGCCGCCGGTCATTGCGCCAACAATTAACGGCGCAGAAAACCTATAGCCAAAAACGGTTGTTGATAAATCAATCTGTGCCTTGTCAACTTCAGGCAAAGCGCGGTGGATAAGCTGAATGTCTTCAAATCCAGCAGTGGCTTTTCTCGCTTGAGCCTTCTCATTTAGGCAGATTTTAATGTGGTCTGCTTTGCGCTTCGCGGTTTCCTCTGCCAAGGCTATTCCTTCTCTATAAGCGTGCCTTCCACCGAGCCGCCAATGAGCGCTTTATAAGTGCGGTTCGGCTTCGCCGCGTTCACAATGGCTACTGGAATGCCCTGAGCAATTACGGGAATGAGTTCGTTTATTTTGCCGAGCATGCCGCCTGTAACATCAACAGTAGCTGAGCCCGCCAGTTTCGACTTAACTTTCTCAAGCTCGTTGAGTGTTAGGCGAGTGTACAGTTTCGCGTTCTTTGCCGTTTTGGGGTCTGCATCATACAAGCCATCCGTATCTACGCCTATCACTATTCTGGCCGCGTTAAGCTTCATCGCCAAGTATGCCACAAGCTGGTCGCCGCTGAGCACGGTGAAACCGAGCTTCTCATCTAAAACCGCATCGCCGTAAAGGACTGGCACGAAATCCATGCCGAGCAACATCTTTAATGCGGCGTCGTCGAAGGTTTTGATTCTGCCGTTCTCGGTTATTATGCATGACGAGGGCGTGATGCTTACTGCGGGGATGTTGTGCCACACGAGAGAATCCATTACTAGGCCGTTAAGCACAGTCATGACGTGGTGGGTTTCTGCGAACCCGATTTTCTGCGTTTCCTCGCGTAAGCCCTCTTTTATTCCATATTTCTGCGCAGTGGGGTGGCCGAAGCTTCCGCCGCCATGCACTATCACCAAACGCCGGGTATTCGCTTTCTGGATTTCTTCTGCTAAACGGTTTATCACTTCGGTTCTGGCGGCAAGCTCGCCGTTCTTATCAGTTATCACGGAGCCGCCGATTTTCAAGATTGTAGGTTTCGCTTCATCCAATTTTAACACACTTTCCACTGTTGATTGTCAAATTAGTTTTTTATTAAGGTGACTGTGCCGTTGTCTATGCGCACTCTGTCGCCTGTTTTTATTTTTGAAATATCAATCTTGTCCACGCAGGGTATCTCGGAGATTATGGCGCCGACGGCCACGATTGTCTCGCATTCCCTGTTGATGATGCCTACAGGCGCTGTACTATTCTTCCTCATGCGATACAGCGTATAAGAGCCCACAGTTGAGCCCTTACCCGTGGGAAACACGAGAACCTTGCCCTTGACGCTTTGACCACGCAGTTCATGATCCTTCTCGATTACTTCACCCGTGTTCGGGTCTACTCCGCCATAGAACGAGATTGGCTGCTTCGTTACGAGGGCTTCGCCTTCCGCCTTGCCCTTGAAAATTATTCTGCCCTTTATCTCCATTTTCCAGTCACCGCCGCTTCTATGCACTCTTCCAAGCTGCCCATTTTAGTTTTCATGCCATTCTGCCTTGAATAGAAGCAGCCCTTCGCGGATGTTGTAGCCAAAGCTTTGAATCGGCCTTTCAGCGGCGCAACAGCCATACAAGTGTCACATGCAAATTTGCCGCCTGCTTGCTCAATCATGGCCGTGTAGCCGCGTTTATCTGCAAGCTGCTTCACCGAACGTGAAGTGGCAACCCAGAACTCAGTGTTCGCTGCGATTTTCTTGCCCTCCAACAAACGGGCGATTTCTGCAATTTCCTTAATAGAGCAGTGGGGGCAGCCGATGCATATGAAATCTATGTCGCTGACTTCATCGTTGATGCGGTCGTAGGCTTCTTGTATGTCGCGCTGCTCGATTATAACTGATTCCCTGGGCGCTGGCCATCGCTCCGCGCCGGGCGTTATGCCTTCCATGTAGAAGAGCGGTTTGGCCCCGTAGGTTACTACTGAGGCGCAGAAAGACTTCAACTCGTCCACTTCCGCGTCCCTTATGCCCGTAATGTAGGGGATTTTGTTTTCCGCCTTCTTGCCTATCGCGTAGCCGAGGGCGCCCCAATCAGAAAACTTTGTTAGCGTCGCCTCCACTTTTACGTGGATGTCTGGCACGCGGTTCTCGTCTAGATGAAGCCCGTAGCACGGCGTTTTACCTACGAATGCCGCTGCAAGCGCTGAGGGGCCGCCTTCTCTGTTGGTTTTTGCGCCGAGAACCGAGTTGGCGAATGTAACCGCGGAGGACTCGGACCACGCGACATGCTCACCGTAGCGTGGCAGATTCCCTATCAAGTAGGGTGTGCATGTGCATGAGACGAGTATGCCCATTTTCTCGAAGGCTTGTATAACCATTTCCTGCTTTTTGGCGAAGTCTTCGCTGATGCCAAGCTGCCGCCAATTCTCAAGATCCATGCCCGCCGGATTCAGCGTAGTCAGCACTTTGACTTTGCCGTCTTTTGCCAGTTCATTCAGAAATTCCAGCCCAGCGTCACCGAGGTTGTGGTATGAGACGCCGGCAACCTGGACGCTGCCAACTTTGATTAGGCGTTCAGCACCGTAGATTTCGCCGAGGGCAACGAGGATTTCCATGCTTTTTCTTATGGCGTAGCCTTCTTCGCCGTCAAGCATTCGCTGCTCTTCTTTTGTAAGATACATTTGCGGTCACAGAAACTTGTTTAAGTCCACTTTTTTATAGGCTTCTTTCACGAAGCCCTTGCCCGTCGCCGCAAGCGGTATTGTGGCGTCTAACCCCGTCTTGCAGGTAGTCGCCTTCTTTCCCTCGGTCAAGTCGCCTGACGGATCCAGCGAGGAGCCAGGCTGGTTTGGCAGTATAACGGCGTTTTTGTCTGCTTGGAAGCGCGTTGCAATCGCCCACTCCACATCATGTGGGTCGTAAATGTTTATGTCCTCGTCTACTATGACCACATGCTTCAGCGAGCCATGACCCTTGAAAGCCGCTTCAATCGCCTTTTTTCCGTCTTCTGGGCTGCGCTTTTTTATTTGGACAACCGCGTGGAGCCAGCTGCAGCCGCCTGGAGTTATGTAAACATCTTTGCACTCGCAGACCTTGTTCACTTCGTTGAAGATTGTTGGCTCCTTGGGCATGCCCATTAAGAACTTATGCTCATTTCTGCCGGCAAGTATCGTTTGATAAATCGGATTTCGCCTATGCGTTATGCACTTGATTTCTATGATTGGTTGCTGCCTTACCTTGTCAACTATCCCGGTTAGGTCCAGGAATGGGCCTTCAGGCGCCTTTTCCTTGGTGATCCTGCCTTCAAGCACTATTTCGCAGTCTTTTGGGACTTCCAAGTCGATGGTTTTGCATTTGACCAGTTGAGTTTTCTCCAGTGCATTCGCCATGCCTAGCTCGTCTACGCCCATCGGCAGCGAGGTTGCAGCTGCAAGGAGAACTGCGGTTGAGTTGCCTATGCATATGGCTATGTCAAGTTCTCCACCAGCCTTCTTAAGCGCTGTGTCGGTGCCGCGGTTCTCGACGATGCGGGCTACAAAGCGCGTTTTGTCAAGCAACATCAGCCTGTGGAAACACATGTTTCGGGCTTTAAACTCGGGGTCGCGTACTATGGCTACGGCTGATGCGATGTATTTTCCACCGTCTTTCTCCGTATAACGCATAATCGGCAGCTTCGTCAAATCCACATTTTTCTCGACAACTTCTTGGCATTCGCCTTTCTCCACAAGCTCAGGAGGCTCAGGATGCTCTATGGCGCTGGACAACTTGTGCAGCAGCTGCTCCTTTTTTATGCCTAAAGCGCGGGCTATCAGCTCTCTTGAAGACACGAGGCCAGCGATGACGGGTATGCTGGATTCTTTAACTTTCTCGAAGAACACGGGTTTTTCGCCTAGCGCCTCGATTATCCCAGCCATCTCATACTCGGTGGACACGGGCTTGCTTATGTGAATTAATTCGCCACTTTCACGGAGCTGCTCCAAAAAACTTCTAAAACCCAAACCTGAATCAACCCTCTTTCCATAATAGGCTCAATTCTCTTATAGCCTTTTAACTCCAATCTTGGTTCGCAGCACCTCAAAGCCCTCTTTCTCGATGGCTCGCGCAACCTTTTCCTGCAACTCCTTGCCCGGCGTAAGCGCCACCATGCAGCCGCCGCCACCGCCACCAGTAAGCTTGGCGCCCAACGCACCCCGCGCCCTCGCTAAATCTACCAGAAAATCCAGCTCCTTGCAGGAAACCTCAATCTCCTGCAGCAAACGGTGATTCTCATTCATCAACTCGCCAACTTTTTTCAGATCAAAGCCCTGCAACGCCTTCTTCGCTTCAAAAGTCAACACTTCTGCTTGCCTAAATAGTGCATCATATTTCTGCGGGTTTTTCTTTTTTCTCTCCGCGACGCCCTCCACCATGGCCTTCGTGTTTGCCACTATTCCCGTGCTTCCAATGACGATTTCAACGGGCTTTTGTATGCTTAAGCGCTCAATTATGTTCGGGCCGCCAGCCATGTTCCTCTTAAACCACAGCAAACCGCCGTAAGTAGCCGCAGTATTATCAATGCCCGAGGGGTTTCCAGCATAAGCCTTCTCGGCTTCGTAGGCAATCTCATTAATCCGTTCATCCGAAAAGCCTAAGCCGAATTCTTCTGATATGGCTCGGGCGATTGCAACGCTGCTTGCGGCTGAAGCGCCGAGCCCACTGAAACCTGGAAGAGACCCGCCAAGCCAAATGCTAAATGACGCTGCTTTGGATTCAATGCCCATGGTTTTGAGCATACGCTCTATTGATTCTATCTGCTGCGCTTTCTTTTCTTCAGTGTAGCCCTTCGAGCCTCTTCGCTCATCCTTGATTGTTATGCCGCCGGGCGCTTTCTTTACCTCCGCTTCTGTTGCCGAATCAATTGCTGAGACAATGCCGGGAACACCGTGAACAACAAAATGTTCGCCGAACAAGATTACTTTACCGAAACCATACCCTCTACCCATCACACAAACCCCTTTTTTGAGAATAGCTATGTGCAGATTAGATAAAAACGTTCTTTCAACTATGCTGCTGCAGGCGCCGAAAACTTGGCAATCACTTATGTCTTTTGAAGTATGCGAGTAAGCAGGCACTAGCAGTAACTACTAAGGCTGTTGCTGCAAAAACAACGGCTACCGCCGAAGGCAGCGCAAAAGGTTGCGCCTCTGACTGGGAAGCAGTTGGAGAGGTAGGCGCCGTTTCTCTATTTGGCAATTCTACGGGTGTGATCTCAATATTGAAAGGAACCATATGCGGGTTACGATCAACATTGTTGGTGTCTATTCTGTAGGGTGTGTCACCTATTCCATCACCATCAGCATCTTTGCCTTCATAATCGCTCCAAAAGTTTCCGATAGTGCCATTATCCCAAAAGTTCCGCGGTGAATTTCTGATGAATCCAATAACTACATTTTCACTATTATGGTTAAAGTTGTTGCCGTAAATGAAGTTATTAAACCAGACCTCCGGGTTTATGTTAATGAGAATGCCTTCATAGTTGTGTTGGAAATTATTGCGTACTATGCGGTTGTTGACGCCTATATTGTATAGAGCGATTCCTTTAATGTTAGTTAAGGTGTTTTTTGTCATTTCTGAAAAACTGAATCCACCCCAAATGCCGTACTGTTCAGGCTGCGGAGCAACATTGGGCACCTCTTGGCCATTCCCTACAATGTAATTTGCTTCAATCTTGATGTGATGTGGAACACTTTCTTGAGGGCTACTGGGGAAAAACACAATTCCGCTTGCAAAGGAGCAATCCATCAATACTATTTCATTATTAATTATGCTAACATAGGATGCTGAGCATAATTAATAATTCACTATGCCAACCCAAGTTTCTCTTATTACATTATGCTTAATAATGATGTTTGATGAGTTCTCAACTGTTATACCTGTGACGCAACCCTTAAACGCAATGTTGGTTATAGTCACATTGCTTATATCCTTGACGTGAACGCTTGGAAGCCAACCAGTTGGAATCAGAAGCCCTTCCGTGTTGATTGAAGGTTTCGTAAGAGTAAAGCCGTTGCCATCAATCATCACGTTTGAGCGCTGAACCTCTATCGTATTATTGACGTTGCCAGTGAAAGTGTAAACTTCTCCAATACGCCGAAGAGGCGCTAAAGGTAGATCAATGCTTCCGTCATTTCGTATGTAAATCGGCCGGGGGAGTTCTGGGAGAGGCGTGAAATTAGCTTCTACCCAATTGATTAAACTGCCTCCGGCTGCAATTGATAAAAGAGGCATCAAAACCAAAGTAGCAATCAACAGAGTCTTCTTTTCCACAAGTAACCCTTGATTTAACTTCGGTTCTATTTCGATAAAAAGGTTTTGTTAAGGTTAGCAAAGGTCATATTTGGCGGCTATTAGCGGTTCATTGCAGAACCTATAGAGGGGGTCTCCCCGCGTAGTAGAAAACCAGATATTAAAATCAAGCGTGCTTGTCTTTTCGCAGAATCATGAATAGTGTCTTCAGATAGGCGAGTATATGGACTGCGCTAAAACATGCGCGCTGAAGTTACTTTTTGAAGCATACAGCAGCATATCCGACTACGCTGGAGTAATCGCCTGTTATGTCGCCGCTGCTTTTGTAGCAAAGCAACTTCGCTTCCTTGGCGCCTAACCCCTTCGCAGCAGTAATCACCGCGGCAATTGGTCCATAGCCGCAAGCAGATACATCACGCGACTCAACAATTGCGTAAAATTGCTGTGCATCCATGGCTTCCACAGCCTTAAGCGCCGCCAAATCTTTTGCAGCAGCGCTTTTTTGTGGCTCATAATGCGTCATGTCTGAGGAAGCAATAACCACGGCGTTTCGGCTGGCTAAAACTTCGGCAAGCGCCTGCCCAACCTCTATGGCAGAGGGCAAATCCTGCAGTTGGAAGCATATAGGCACAAACTTGAACCTTGAGCCATAAATGTACTGAAGAAAAGGAAGCTGAACCTCAATTGAATGCTCAAAACGATGCGCAAGCTCATCCACATCCACCAAATGCGCTTTCTCCACTATCTGGTCAGCTAATTCGCCGTCGATTTCAACATCGCCTAGTGGCGTGCGCCACACGCCCTTGTTCATCAAAGCCAAAGCGCTGCCATAGCCAGTGTGATTCGGCCCCAAAATTACAACAGTGGCCGGCCTGCCGTCTGAAGCTAATTCGTAATAGGCATGCGCCGCCACAGGACCAGAATACATGTAACCAGCATGCGGGCAAACAAGACCAACTATTTTCCGGTGCCCTTCCTCGTTGACCACTGGAAGCTTTTTTGGGCCTAACTCATGAAAAAAGCAATTTCTAATCTGAGCTCTCAGCTCTTCGGCGTTCCCCTCATAGAACATGCCTGCGACATGTGGACGCCGAATTGCCGTCATCAGCTCAGCTTTCTTCCTCCTCTTCCTTTGAAAGTTTCGCTTCGAAATCTTCAATAGTAGCCGCTGGATCCTTGTCTGCTGCTAACTCGCCTCTTTCACGTAGAACCTGCCGAGCAAGAAGCCAAAAGATAACCGCCAGGGCTCTTCTACCCTTATTGTTTGTTGGAATAACAAAGTCTACTCCAGCAAACTCGTTATCAGTGCTGCATAACGCCACCACTGGTATACCCATCTTCGACGCTTCCTTAACAGCCTGCGCGTCTGCTCTCGGATCCGAAACCACGATAACTTCAGGGTCTATGCGGTTAGTATATAGCGGATTTGACAAGAGCCCAGGAATAAAACGGCCCACAATAGGCGTGGCACCGGTTAGCTCGCAGAATTTCTTCACAGGCTCATGTGCATAAAGCCTAGCAGCTGCCACAGCCACCTTTGCGGGTTCAATGCGTGCTAGGAATTTGGCGGCAATTCTTATGCGTTCATCTGTCTTTTTAACGTCCAAGACAAATAACCCGTCTGGCCTGACACGGTATATGAATTGTTCCATGTCTCTTGTCTTCATTCTTGTTCCAATATGTATTCCCGCTGACAGAAGGGTATCACGCGGTAGCAAAAGCCCTTCCATCATCGGCTCTTCTTGTTCTTTTTCAGGTTTGACTTCAGGCGAATTTCCACTTAATTCTTCTGCTGACATTTTCCTTTTTCTCCTTTAAAGTATTTTTAAGCTAGCCATCTTGGCTTTATCACCTAAGAAATGCTCGATCCTTATTAACTCATTTATCTTTGCAACACGTGCGCCTTCAATGACACCTGTTTTTATTATTGGACATCGGAACGCCACAGCCAAGTGCGCGATGTGCCAATCGCATGTGTCGCCAGAGCGGTGCGACATCACTGTTGTGTAACCCTGCCTCTGTGCGATTTCAATAGTCTCCAACGCGTCAGTGAGCGTGCCAATCTGGTTAACCTTAATTATAATAGCATTTGCCGCATTAAGCTTTATCCCATTTTGCAACCGTTCACTGTTCGTCGTGAACAAGTCGTCGCCGCAAATTAGGCAATCCTTAACTTTTCGGGTCAGCTCGGCAAAGCTTTCAAAGTCCTCTTCATGAAATGGATCCTCAACATAAACAAGATGATACTTCTCTATTAGGTCTATAATAAACTCAAGTTGCTCAGCGCTATCCCGCTTTTTTCCTTCGCTTTCATAAACATACTTATCTTCTTTTTCCTGCCATAAGGAAGACGCTGCAACATCAAGGCCGAAGCCACACTCAAAATCCAGCTCGTTGCTTACTTCCTCACATGCCTTAGCCATTATCTCAAGCGCATCCATGTTTCCAACATTGGCAATCCACGCGCCCTCAGAACTAATCCCGCCGCTGAAGAGCTTATCCTTCTTTTTTAAGGCATCACCTATTTTTTTATGAATCTGAACATTCGCCGTTGCAGCCTCAAGAAACGATTCAGCACCATATGGCAGCGCCAAATATTCTTGAATGTCAGGTGCTTTGCCACGTGCATGTGCTCCTCCGCTTATGCAGTTACCAAGCGGGTAAGGAAGCTTGTTAGCAATGCTTCCACCCAAAAACTGAAACAAAAGCAGACTATGCGAATTCGCCGCTGCCTCCGCGCTGGCTAAAGATATGGCAAAAGCAGTGTTTCCGCCGATGTTGCCAAAGTTCTCTGTGCCATCAATCTCATGGAGCATATTATCAATCTCTTCTTGGGAGTCGGCGTTCAAACCAACAATTTCAGGCGCTATCAACTCCTCGACCTTCTTAAGCGCCTGGTCTACGCCGCCTTGCGGATAATAAAGCACTTCAGCGTCGCCACGGCTTTTTCCAGCAGGCGCAGAGGCCCTGCCGAAGCCTGAGGCGGTTATAACATCAACTTCGATGGTTTCTTCTCCTCTGCTATTGAAGATTTTCCGGGCGATTATATCTTCAATGGTTGACGACACAGTTTTTAGCCTCAAGCGCTATACCTTTTATTTAGCCATTATTTACTCTTTCGGAAAAATGATGTTTAACTCCATGTTTAAAAAGAAAACGAGCCTCATACGTAGGTAACGCTGGCAGAAACCACTTATAGCTAAAATTTTGATGAAACTGGCTGAAGCTTTCTGAAAGTAAAGCATAGCTAAAAATAAATCTACACACGTAATGTTTGATACTATGCGTCTAATGCTTAGTTGCTCTGAACTCGGTTTAGGACACGTTTCTAGGCTTATACCGCTAGGGAAAAAACTAGAGGAAAATGGGCATGATTTATTCTTCTTCTCTGGAGGCAAAGCCTACGAACTGCTAAGGAAAGAGTTCAAACACGTTTATCCATGCACGCCTGTAGCATGGTACGAAAACGCAGCGTGCATAGTCACCTCGGCATCACTCATCAACATTCTATTCCCTCTTCCCTACTTCAACTATGAAACGGGCAAATTAGCGATTAAAAACTCCAGCGGCATGGAAACCATCCACCGCTACTACGACCTTCGACGGCACATCAGAAAAATAAAGCCTGACCTAATAATCGCCGATGGCGACATACACGCGCTGCGTCTCGCAAGCAGATGGAATATTCACTCAGTCTACATAACAAACGTGATCCGACCAAGTTACAGCTTTTCCGCAGCTCTTAGCCCTGGAGAGCGAATAGTCGAACGCTACGTAAAGCAATGCACACAAATAATTATCCCCGACAATCCGCCGCCGTACACTGTTAGCGAATATAACATCGGCGATTTAGAAAGCGTGGGCATAAGCGATAAAGTCGAGTTCGTAGGAGGCTTCCTCGACGCAACCTACACACCTGGTGCAGATAAGCATATATTTGTTCCTATAAGTGGACCTTACGGAACACGCGCCAAGCTGATGCACAAGGTTCTGCCCATACTTGAACAGTTTGAAACGGAAAGCATAATCAGCCTAGGAATTCCAGGCGAAAAAATCACTGCAAGAAAAGGCAACTGCGAAATACACACGTGGCTCACCGCGCAAGAACGCCGTGAGTGCATGCGAAACGCCAGGCTCGTGGTCTTCAGCGGCGGGCACATGAGCTGCTTTGAAACCATAAAATACGCGAAGCCAAGCATTTGCATTCCAACGCAGCCTGAGCAGATGGGAAACGCTGCTAAACTTCAAAGGCTACATTGCTCAATAACTGCCAAAAGCGCGCTGGAGTTCAAGGCTGCAGTTCAAAAAATCGAGAACGAAAGACAAATCTTTAAGCGAAACGTCATGAGGCTTAATGATTTCTCTAGCAGGTTTAACGGGCTGAAACGAGCTGTTGAGCTTATTGAAAGCTTAAAAAGATAAGCTTAAGCAGATTTATTTTTTGCTTAAGCTCAAGCGTTTAACTTTGCCTTCAGGTGTTTCTTCCTCAAAAATTATGGCGCTGAACTTGTAGATGCGAGTGCCCCTTGTCAGCCAACTGTCCGGCGGAAGTCCAGCTTTGATGCAGCATTGACAGAGAAATTCCTCTTCGCACCAGCCCCATTCGACAGGCACCTGCGGCAGCAGCAGCCCCTTAAAAAAGCCTTTCTCCACGATTAAACCGTCTTCGCCAACCTTGATTTTTGACACGTACTCTTCTGGCTTTTTCACTTCCACCAGCTCGGGCGGCGTGAGCACGCTTACTTCGAAAACCACGCTGCCCAGTTCTTTTAGGGAAAGCGGATGAAAACGCGGGTCTCGCGTCGCCGCGCTTATGGCTGAGTCTATGACTGCTTCCACAAGCGGATTCGTGGGGTAAGGATAGCCTATGCAGCCACGCAACGTTTTTTCGCCATTTTCCATACTGTTTATCGTGACAAAAACGCCGCAGTGCTCGAGCAGTTTCTTAGGTGCATCTGCTGGCGGTTTAATAGTTTTCCCTGTTTGCAAGTACTCTTTTACAGCTTTGCGTGCAAGCTGAACAAGGAAGGTGCCTTCCTCCAAGCTTAGTTCAAAGGGCAAATTCTCTTCTCCCTCAAAATGGGCGAATACGTACTCTATGCAGGTTTAGATGTTATATGGTTTTTTCTGCTAAAAATTTGCGGCTTAAAATTTTGTTGATTCCTCGGTTATGCCGTCTTTGGTTATTATCAGGAAGTCTATGCCGTCGCCGCTCATGGAGTCTCTGCTTATAGCTGATTTTATGGCGCGAGTAACCAGCGCTTTCGCTTCTTCCAAGCTTAATCCATCTTTGTAGCCTTCTTCCAGAACGCCCACGGCTATTTCTGTTCCAGAACCCACTACAGCATATTTATCAGGTATCAGCGAGCCCAGCACGTCCAACACGTAAAGCGAGGGGCCATCTTCATCTAAACCGCCCACAATGGTCTGCGTAATCAGTGGCGCGTAGCGGCGGTTGAAGAGTATAACAGACATGAGCTTGGCTGCGGCTTTCACAGAGATGTTTCTGCCCGTATCCATGCTGAACAGGTTAGCCTGTGCTTCCACTTCTCGCGCGAGAATTTGCATGTCGCCGACTAGTCCTGCGCAAGCAGCGCCTATTTGGTCGGTGATTTTGAAAACTTTTTTGACGCCCTTGCTTACTACAAGGTAACCGTATGTTGCACGCTTTTCAGAGGCCAAGATGACGCCGTCTTTGCAGACAACGCCGACTGTTGTTGCACCTGGAATCCAGACGTATCCTTGCTGTTGTGCTTGTGCACCATATCCTTCCATAAGTTTTCACCTTTGCCGTTGATATACACACGCAAGCCTATTAAGGTTACTTATAAACTGCTTCGAACATTCTTGCTCAGTTAGGTGCTTCTGGACCTGTGACTTAAAATTTTAGCTTTATTAAGAATGCTGCTTGAAAGGTTCTTGTTGATGGAAATGCCTGTTTCTAAACCTGTAAGATGCAAAAAATGCGGGAAACCAGTGGGCTATATCACGGTGTTAGCAAAAGGTTTACTGCTTCCACAGCAGCCTCTTGAGAATGTTAAAATAGTCGCCATCTGCATGGAATGCTTCGAAAAGAGCAAGTAGCCGCCAGCGTGCATGCAACAAAGCTTTTACAACAGAGCCGCCTTTTGTTTAGTATTGGGTACAAAAAAGTGATAGGCCTTTATGCCAAAAATGTAGGCGGAGTCTGGTTCGGTGTTGCTTGTGATGAACACAGCGTTTTCAGCACTTCTTTTGCTGATAGCGAACAAGACGCTTTAATATGCCTACTGAATGGTATACCTTTCAATGTTCCCTTCCAAGTTTTCCAAGCGCCCTCAGCCTTTGCCGAAAAGATGCTTGCAGCTGTGAAGAGTGTTTACGATGGAAACGGCGCGCCGCACACCTTGTGCTTATCTATGGAGCATTTGCCTGATTACACGCGGAAAGTGCTGGAGGTAACAAGCTTGATACCATTAGGCTATGTGTGCTCTTACGGAGCAATCGCTAAAGCTGTTGGAGGCAGCCCAAGAGCAGTTGGCAACGTGATGGCCAGGAACCCTTTCGCGCCTGTTATACCATGCCATCGCGTTGTCAGCACCGGCTTCGCCTTAGGCGGGTACGGTAGTGGCTTAGCGATGAAACTCAGCTTGCTTAAGCGTGAAAAACGCGGGTATACTTCGCCGCGGCATATCACCGCGTGTGGCATGAAATTGCAGGTTTTTCCAGTCGAGTTTGTGTTAAGAAAGCTTGAAAGAGCGCATTGACTCATTGGTTTTTTAGAAGAAGCTTTGTATGGGCGAATCCTCAGCAACCGCTACTGTTTTGATTTCTTCAATTTTAGTCTTAGTTAAAGCCTTTATCCTGTTGAAGTCTGATATTTCGCCGTAGCTTACCAATGTTATAGCCGTGCCTTCTTCACCTTTGCGTGCAGTTCTTCCCACACGATGGAAATAGACAGGCGCGTCCATTGGCACATCATAATTGATTATGTGCGTTATGCCATCTATGTCTAAGCCTCTGGCTGCAACGTCGGTGGCTACGAGAAGACGCAATCTTCCACATCTGAAATCATTAATCACGAAGTCTCTTTGCGACTGCGTGAAGCCAGCATGCAACGCCTGCGCTTTGTAGCCCTTACGGCGTAGCTGCTCTGAAAGTTTGCTTGCTCCATGGCGTGTGCGACAGAAAATTATGACTTTCCCCATGTGGTTTTCGCATAGTATTCGGCAGAGGGCATCAAACTTGGCATGCTGATTGACCATAGTATAGTACTGTTTCATCTGCGTTAACGCAATCTCGTCCTTGCTTACCAGTATCTTCTCAGGATTCCTCAAGTATCTGTTGCAGACGCTTATTACCGCCTCATCTATTGTCGCCGAGAATAGACAGGTCTGCCTGTCCCGCGGCGTTTTCGCAAGAATGTATTTTATGTCGTCGATGAAGCCCATGTCCAGCATTCTATCTGCTTCGTCAAGAACTACCATCTTAACTGACGAGAGGTCTAGTACGCGCCTCTCAAGCAAATCTATTACGCGGCCTGGTGTGCCTACAACAATTTGGACGCCGCTTGCGAGCTCGCGTATTTGCCTTCCAATTGGCGCGCCGCCGTAAACTGGCAACACACGCAGGCCAGTATATTTCGCAAAGCGCTTAATGTTCTCTGCAACCTGCACGGCAAGCTCGCGTGTAGGCACCAAAACTAAACCCTGAACATTTCGGATTTCTGGATTTAACTTTTCAACCATGGGCACGCCGAATGCTGCGGTTTTCCCCGTGCCAGTTTGCGCCTGTCCGACGACGTCTTTGCCTTCCAGCAACGGCACTATCGCTTGAGCTTGAATTGGAAAAAGACTTTTGAACCCAAGCTCCTCAACACCCTTCAAGACTTCCCGGCTTATAGGTAAGTCTTGGAATGATTCCATTTTCATATTACTCATATTTTTCTCCTGCCACAAAATTTTCTCATGACTTTTCTAAAGCTTGCAAAAGCTTCGTTAATGACATGATTAATGTGACGTATCAACAGCCTTAACCCGCCTATAAAAAGGTTTAGCAAGCTTTCAACAAAAAGAATCACTACTAAAGCCTAATCACCCAAACAACATAAAAGCGAATTAACCAGCAGCGCGCTCTGCGCCTCTTGGGGATTTTACATCTGCCATTCGTAAAGGCTGGAAAAATGCATATAGTACGGAAAGCTATTGGACAGCAGCATCTACCGGGATAACCTGGATTTCTACATTTACCTCTTTTTCAGGTAAGCCATAGGCTGAAGGCAACTTCGGCCTTGCCACATCAGCGGGTCTATCAAGCTGATGGGTGATAAAGAAATCAAAAAGCCGCTTTACCTCCGCTAAAGTGGCTTTTTCCTCTGAGCACGATTTCCGCTCACTAACCAGCCGCTTAGGATAGTAGTATAGCGCAAAGTAATGTTCGCTGCCTGCTTTTTCCTCTTTTATTTCCATCCAAGTCATCTTTTCCCGCTCAAAGATCAGCTTCAGCTTGCCCGCAAGCGCCAAATCCGAATCCCTAAACACTTTCGAGCCATTGTGGTCCACGGCATATGCTATCGGCGTGCAAAAGTACGCGTCTCCCTTAACAGGCTGAACAAAAGTCACATCTCTTATCAGGCGCTTATTCTTACCAAACATTCCTACCACGATAATAAGCTAGCTGCAAGCTTCTTTTATGAATTATTAACTCTAGTAATGAATTCAGAATAAATAACAGCAACCGCCAAGCGCATTTCCTTACAAATTTAAGCTACTATTTTTGCATCTGCACAGCCGCTTCATTTTGAATCAGCCAATTTTTGTAAACAAACTATTCTGTAAATGTCGCAGCTTAACTCTGTTCTCATCATTTCCGCTTCAGGTAACGGGCCATCAGCCTTATTTTAGAAAATTTTAAATACAAATTGAAAACACACGCTTCTTTGTACATCTTGATGGTGTACTAAAATTAGGGAGAATAGGAGAAAAATGACGCAAAATCGTAAAGTAAGGTTAGCTATTGCCGTCTTATGCTTTATGCTTACTGCGCTTCTTACAGCGCCAACGTTTGCTCAAACAGCGCCCTCTAGGATAAAAACCTATGCCGTTATAGATGCTGTGCCTAATCCTGTGGGAGTCGGCGAAGATGTTCTGATTCGTTTTGGCATTTTGCTGCAGACGCCTAACGTGGCCTTTGGTTATTCAGGTTTAACTCTATCCATCACCAAACCTGACGGCTCCGTTGAGACGCTGGGTCCATACCAGACGGATTCAACAGGCGGAACTGCAATACTCTACAAACCAACTCAAACCGGCACATACAAGATAAAAGTCAACTTCCCCCAGCAAGTTTGGACTTTCGGAGACTTCTACAACCGTGAAGGTCTTTACACAATTCTCAACGGTACAACACTACTGGCAAGCAGCGCTGAAATGGAACTCACAGTTCACCAAGAACCATCAAAGCTTTATCCAGGTCATCCGTTGCCCACAGAGTACTGGGGCCGACCAATTGACCCACAGCTGCGCGAGTGGGCCACTATTTCCGGTAACTGGGTCGCGCGCCCCTTCAACTCGCTGGCAGATTACAATGATGATGCGCCTGAAACTGCCCACGTATTATGGACTAAGCCTTTGACTACAGGTGGATTAACAGGCGGCTATTGGGGCGACGGCCAAGTGCCCGCCTCATCTGAAACTGGCGACGCATATGAAGGCAAATTCCCCAATGCAGTAATAATGAACGGCATCCTCTATTACACGAGAACAGATACTAGAATGGAAACGGCGCCCGCAATAATCGGTATAGATTTGCATACAGGCGAAGAAGTCTTCTTCAAGAATAATACTGCGTTAGCGTTCGGCCAAATTCTCTATTTCAACAGCTTCAACTACGACGGTGTATTCACATACCTAGTCCAGACAGTCGGTCCAGCAACTGCTCCGCAAACATATAACTTCTACGATCCATATACTGGCAACTTGCAATTCAGCTTCACAAACGTTCCTGTAGGAACACGCGTTTTCGGTCCAAGCGGTGAGATACTCATTTACCAAATTGACTATACAAACGGTTGGATGGCCCTCTGGAACTCAACCGCAGCGGGTCACTCGCACTTGGGCGCTATGGGTCCTGACTACGGCAGCTGGGGCAACTCAGTTCACGGAAGAACAATAACCGCAAACGTGTCGAGAGCTTATTCATGGAACGTTTCAATACCTAAAGGATTAACCGTCACAACCAGCCCAATCAGCGGGCCCTCAATAAAGATTTACAATGATGACCGAATAGTAGGCTTATTCTTTAACTGGACCACAGTGCGATGCTGGGCAATAAACCTGAAACCTGGATTGAGAGGTCAACTAATATTTGATAGGACATGGACGCCACCCGCCGAATGGAATGAAGGCACCAACACGTTACACTACGTAGGCGCAACCAATAACGTCGAAAAAGGCGTTATTGCAATTTGGAACAAAGAATTACGGCGGCACTACGGCTTCAGTGTAGAAACAGGGAACTTCATGTGGGAAACTGAAAGCGAAATATGGCTTGACGCTTATGGCTGGGGTAACGCTGAGCACACATGGTACTTCGCTTATGGCAAACTCTACTCAGTCGGCGTAGGCGGCATCTTGTACGCTTACGACGATCAAACAGGAAAGACAGTGTGGACGTATGAGTTGAGCGATGAGTATGGTGAGCCTGTTACAGGCAATAACTGGTGGGGCTGGATAACACTAATTGCTGACAAAAAAATCTACGTGGGCCACCTCGAACATAGTGCTGAGCAACCTCTGCCTCGTGGCGCGCCATTCGTGTGCTTGGATGCAGAGACTGGCGATGTGATATGGCGTGTTAACGGCATGTTCCGCGCAACCAGATGGGGCGGCAACGCCGTCATCGGCGACAGCATAATCGCAACCATGGACACCTACGACCAGCGCGTCTACGCCATCGGCAAAGGCCCAAGCAAAACCACAGTTGAGGCTTCGCCTGAAATCGCCTCACACGGCAGCAAAATCCTCGTAAAAGGCATGATCACCGACATTTCACCAGGCACAAAAGATCCGATTTTGACAATGCGGTTCCCGCATGGTGTTCCCGCTGTTGCTGACGAGTCCATGAGCGACTGGATGCTCTACGTGTACAAGCAGTTTGAATGCCCAGCCAACGTGAAAGGCGTCGAAGTCATCATTGAAGTCTTGGACCCAAACAACAATTACTATGAAGTAGGCAGAACCACAACCGACGGAACAGGCTTCTACAAGCTAACGTTCACGCCGCCTGTTCCCGGAGAATACACCATAATAGCCCGCTTCGCCGGATCCAAAGCTTACTATGGCTCTTACGCTGAAACCGCCGTGTTCGTTGCGGAAGCGCCGCCACCCACTCCAGAGGCTACGCCTGCGCCTCAAGCGCCCGTCGAAACCTACTTCGCCATCTCCACCATAGCCATAATCGTGGCTATTGCGGTTGTCGGCGTCTTACTGCTGAGGAAAAAGTAGCAAGCATAACTCCGCCATCTAATTCCCCTCTTTTCTTTCTTGGAAAACACTTTTTCAAGTTCGAATACGGGTTTAGCAAGCCTTTCTTTCTGTTTTTAGGGCAGTCTCGGCAAAAACTCTTTTAGATTTGAATGTATTACTTAATGGTGATGCTGAAATGAGGAAGGCAGCGTTAGTAAGCATCTTGTTGCCTGTCGTTTTGGCGTCAATAAGATTGGTTGCTTTTTATATGGTTGAAGCCAATTTTGTTCCCAGCATACCCTTCATCCGCATTGCTTCACCAGCAAACAAGACTTATAACACAAACTTGATCCCGCTAAATCTTACAATTACTACTTTCTTTGATTTCGGTAGAGGCCCCAGAATCGTTGAATATAGTCTTGACGGAAAAGAAAACGTTACGATAAGCACCGAGTATCAAGGCTTGGATGAGAACTATTTTTCAACAGTAACAGGCTTCGCGCCGCTGCCTGAACTGTCTGAGGGATCGCATACCATAACAGTTTATGCGACTTACCGTTTTCCCGACTATGGCGCGTATGCCACTTCAGATAGCAAAACAGTTACTTTCACGATTGAACTTGCTTCGCCCTACGTTACAGTTCTTTCACCAGAAAACTATGCAGGATATAACACAACAAGTGTACCGTTGATTTTCACAGTAGATACGCCCTTTTCAACTCTGAGCTACCGCTTAGATGGCGGCGCAACCATCCCTATAGATGGAAATACTACGTTAACTGGTTTACCCGTAGGATTGAATAAGCTCGTCGTTTACGCTACTAACGCACAAGGGACCATGGGAATTTCTGAAACTGTTTCTTTCGAAGTAATCGAGGAACCTGCTTCGCCGCCGCCTTCGCCCTCACCTACATCAATGCTTTCGCCAGAATCTGCACCTGCGATTACTCCATCTGTGAATCCAACATCAATTTCCACTTCAGAGCCGTCGTCGACAACAATAATAATTTTTGCAATTGCGGTGGGAGTCGTCAGTTTAGGCGTGCTGATTTACTTAACGAAAAGGCCTAACCGATAAGTGTTTGATATGAGGAAAAGCGTTGTTTTGCTTATTATCCATATTTTTCTCACATATTCATTTTTAGTCGCGCTTTTGCCTGTGAAGGCCAAGGCTATGACAATCACCGTTCCAGATGATTATCCGACAATTCAGGAAGCCGTTGCCGCTGCAGAGGAAGGCGCAACTATTTACGTCAAAAAGGGCCGGTACAGCGGGGCAATATCAATCGACAAATCTTTGACGCTTATCGGAGAAGACAAAAGCCAGACGGTGATTACTGAATGGCTTATTAATGGCACAGCCGCTATTGTGGTAAGGAAAGACAACGTGAATATAACTGGTTTCACAATACATAATCCTTCTTCGACAAGTTTGGAGCCCTAAACGGGGAATACATCTTTTGCATGTTAAAGGCTGCAATATTTCTGGCAACAATATTCTGGGCAGCGAATGGGGCGCGGGAATATGGCTCTACGATTCACATCAGAATATTGTAGCTGGAAACAACATTGAAAAAGGGTATAGTGGAATACGGCTTGAATTTTCATCTAACAACTTTGTCTTCAACAACAGCGTAAAAGGGTAACCATGAAGGAATCGCGCTCTGCAATTCCGACTATAACATTGTCGCAGCCAATTTGATGATAAATAATAATGTTGGCGTTAGAATAAGCGAAGCTGATCGAAATGATTTCTACGCCAACAACATAACAAGCTGGGAGCATGGCGTGCGAATAGGTGACGATTGGGGATATGTCACCCACGCTGAAGGTAACATGTTTCACGAAAACAACTTCATCAATAACAGCAAAAACGTTGGGTCATATGTTGTTCTCGTTGGCTCCAATTATTTCGATAATGGTGTGGTCGGCAATTACTACAGCAACTTTAAGGGCGCAGACAACGATGGCGATGGCATAAGCGAAACACCATATACCATGGAGGAGCCCTATAAAGGCATAAGCGTCTTTGATCATTACCCACTTATGTCTCCCTTCAACACGTCCAGTTTAATTGTTAAGCTACCGGACTGGGCTTTTCCAACAATAGTGCAATTGATAAGCCCGAGAAATATCAAATACAGTTCTGAAAATGTTACTTTAGAATTTAACGTGAACAAGAACCCATCCTGGATAGGCTATAGTCTAGATGGCCAAGATAATGTCACAGTGGCCGGCAACATGACGCTCACTAATTTATCAATCGGCACGCACAGTATTATAATCTATGCCAATGATACCTTCGGAGACATGGGCGTATCAGAAATTATGTTTTTCACAGTTACCGTTCCAGAGTCTGCCACAATAGAACTACTTATCGTTTCTGTAGTTACTGTAGTGATAGTTGCTTTAGGTTTTTTTAGTCTCAGGAAAATTCGAAAGCAGCGTAACGCACCTACTGCTACCCGGCGTCTTTTGTAAAAATATCCTTTCTATGTGTGATTGTAAAGACAACAAAGTTCGATGACTCAGGTAGATGTGTCCAACCATGGTGAGATTTGCGCTACAGATGTAAAGGCGAAGACCTCCGCAAATCCTCTTTTTTCTTTTAGATGAACAAACTATATGAAAACGCATGCTACCAAGTTGTGCTAATTCTTATTAGTGCATAACAATCTATAAAGCCAGGGACATTTATGCATAAGATTGCGATAGAAATACTGACTGATTCGTGCTTCAAGGTTCCCATTTTAAAATTTTCAAAGATGAACACTTTTGTGACGGGAGAAAAGTATGATTTGCGTATAAAGCTAAAGAATTTTGATGTTGCTCAATTTCCCGGTGATGTTTTTGATGTTAGGATCGTTTGGGCAAATCAATTGCAGTTTCATGGTTGTTCACGGTCAATGCTCCAAAGCCAGAAGAAGAGAAAATTGTAAAATATGGTCTTACTGATGTTCTCTCTGATGGTACTGCATTATTTATGGCTCAAGCTAAGGATACAAGCGGTCAAATGATTGACTTTTATGATTTTGCTGGTAATGCATTTTTTCGCAGAGAAGCTGATATTACTAACGTTTTCTCGATAATTCCTAAGAATGCGGAGGCTTTATACCAGCTTTGGGCACCTTTTGTTTGCAGTATTTCCTTCACTGCTTCAATAGCGGTAGAGGTTATTCTCCATTTTATATGAACATTGAGCAAGTTGCTGAAATGAAGTTGAAACTCGGACAAAATCTTTGCTTAATTAGAAGTAGTTAACCTCCGTGCTCAATAGTATTGAGCGTTTATAAGCGTGGTTGAGCAACGTATTTTGCTTCTTATTACTGGGCATTTATGTTATTATAGAAAAGTTTTTATCTTGTCAACACACTGACAAGATTTGGTGATGATCTTGTCAGTATCCGCTCTTGTTGAAGATAATTGGTGGTGGAAACCCGACTTTCTCAGTTTTCTACAAGGCCTATTGAAAATTGTCAATGGAAAGTCTCCGGAAGAGGTGGAAAGCTTGCTCAGAGTGCCCTTGACGGAGGAGATGGCGGAGCGAGATCCTGAGCTCAGTCAACAGAGAAGGTCCGGCGCATCCTTGAGGGTTGAAGAGATATGGTTGCCGAGGCTTCTTTTTCTCTTGAGAAAGAATATTTTGTTTGATGCCGCCGAAGGTTATGTTTTGGTAAGCATAAGGGGCCCGCGGCGTGTTGGAAAGACTACGTTGGTTAAGCTTCTGTTAAGAGAGCTTCTGCTTTATTCTCTTTCTCATCCAAATGAGGCTCATCCGCTTAAGGTAGTTTACGTGCGTTGTGATAGAGCTGGGTTGGGCGGTGTTGAGGGCTTAGTTAATTTGATTCGCGATTTTCTTGCCAGAAGAAGAGACTATCCTGGGAGTGTTTATGTTTTTCTGGATGAGGTTAGTAGTTTGCGGAATTGGCAAGTGGCTGTGAAGGATCTTTTTGATGCAGGTGTTCTGACGAAGAACCGTGTAAAGTTGTTGATTACTGGTAGTCACAGTTTGGATGTTAAGAAAGAGTCTGAGGTTCTTGGGTTGCGTAAGGGAGTAATGTTGGAAGGTGGCAATGATAAGTTGCTTTTTCCGATGAAGTTTGCTGAATATGCCTATTACAAGGAGCAGTTGGCTAAAAGACGTATTCTCAGGGATTTCTTTACTAACGAGAGGTTCTTGGAGGTTCAGAGGAGACTTGAAGCATTTATGGAGCTTACGAAGCCAAGTGGCAAAATGCCTGCAGCATTGGAGATGGCTGAAGCTTATCTGGATGAGTTGTATGCGTATTTTGAGGATTATCTTTTGACAGGGGGCTTTCCGCTGGCGGTTAGGCAGCAGCTTGCTTTGGGGAGGATTGATCCGAGTGTTTATTCAGAGTTTGTCGATCTTGCGGTTAAAGACGCTATGAAATGGCGTCTGAATGAAGATACGCTTTACAATGTGTTGTGGGAATTGCTTGAGGCTCCCGGCGGGTTGTATGAAGCGGTCCCGATAAAGGAAACCAGTGCCAATAGCTTAGCGCTTAAGCTTGGTATTTCGCATAATACGGTTAAGCAGTATCTGGATTATCTTGTGGATGCTTTTGTGCTTCTTGAAATTGCAAAGCTGAAGGAGTTTGGTAGGCGCAGATCGCCAGTGAAAACGCCGAGGAAGTTCTATTTTTGGGATCCTTTGATGTTTTATGCTTTTAAGGCTATAAGCGCCGGGATTAGGGATGCTTATACAATGGTTTTGGATATGTCCGATCGGTGGAAAGGGGTTATGACGGAAATGGTTGTTGCCAGTAATGTTGCTCATATGGTGTTCTCTTTGGAAGTGATTCAAGATTTAAGGTTGTTGAAGAGGAAGTTGTTCTATTATAAGCCGCAGCCTAGTAGGGAAATAGATTTCTTGGTAGACATCAAGGGAAGGCTTGTTCCCATAGAGGTTTATTCTGGCGGGGAAGTCGACGGCGATCATGTGAAGAAGCTGGTGAGAATAAGTGAACAATTGGGGACTAGAGGAATATTGGTCTACAGGGGCAAGGAAACTCGGTTAAGTGAGGATTTTGTGGCGATTCCTGCTCCACTCTTCATGCTTCTCTCGTGACTGAGGTTTGCTCTGATCGGACCACGGCTGGAAAAGGAATCAAATGCATCTTTCTTAACAATTTAGCATGTCAAACGTTATTACTTATTTTGAAGGTTTCAGGTTAAGTATTTTCTTTTGTATTATAAACCAGTAGGTTAGTAGGTCTTTTTCTTTGGTTTGGTAGTCTGGGAATTTTTTGGTTATGATTTTCCAGAATTTTTGGCTGTTTTCTTTCTATGGCGTGGGCGATTTCGTGGTAGATTATATAGCTGATCAGGTCTTCGGGTAAAAATTTGAGGAGCGTATTTCACTGTTAGATTGTTGTTTTTGCTGTGGCTTGCCCATTTGGTTGTCATTTTGCGGTAGTAGATTTTGTTGATTTTGGTGTGGAGGTCGCTTTGGGCTGCTTCAGCGTAACGCTGGACTATGCTTCTTGGTTCTTTGTCGGTTCTGTTTTTGACGAGTGCTGTTCCGTTAATTTGCTCTACAGCCGCGTTAATCGTTGCTTGTTTGCGTTTTATCCACTGCCCGTATTTCTCTAGCACTTGCTGTGGTGTCCAGCCATTTTTTGGGAGAATAATCCGTAGGGTGCCTGTTTTGTATTCGAGGCGTGGGTGTTTGGCGTTGCGGTATTCTACTGTGTATTGTGGTGTTTCAGGCATAGGTTTTCACGCTGTCAAGGATTTTCGCGTAAAGTGCGTCCATTTCTGCTATTGTTAGGAGTTTTTTGTTGACGTATTTCCTTGTGAGGTAACCGCGCATGCCTTGTTCGACTGCTTTTTTGGCGGTTTGCTGGTATTGCCAGCCCTTGAAGAGGTACGGTTGCAATAGTGTGGTGAGTTCTTGGGTGTCTTTGGTTAGTTCTGCTGTGTTGGGTATGGCTTTTTCCATGTGCAGCAGAATATCGTATTGTAGGTTGTTGAATTGGAGTT